>NC_010524.1:3184900-3529801 GCF_000019785.1 Leptothrix cholodnii SP-6 | reverse complement strand
CCCGAAACCGCTGCCGATGATGACGGCGTCGAAGTCTGTCTTGTTCATGGGGTTCTTCGTTCGGTTGGATGCGGCGCTTCAGCGCACCGTGATGCAGGGCTCGATGGCCACCGGGGTGATCGGGGTCTCGGGCTCGAAACGCGAGCCGGCGCCGGCCTCGACCCGCAGGCGCAGGGTGTCGCGGATTTTCTGCAGCACCGTCACGCCGCGGCCGGGCCGCCAGCGCCGGGCCGCCGCGGCGATGCCGATCGGGTGGATCTCGAGCCCGTCGCGGCTGACCCGCATGCGCAAAAAGCAGCGGTGGCTGCCGAGCGACTGGGCCGAGAACACCTCCTGCTCGTGCCAGCCGGCCCAGGCGTCGCACGCCACCAGCCACAGGCCGAACAGCAGGCAGCCGATCAGCCAGCCGCCCAGCCCCACCTGCAGGCTCAGCAGCAGCGACGGCAGCGCCGCGCCGCCGCAGCCCTGGCTGCAGGCGCTGGCACCGGCCCAGCCGAACAGGTCCAGCCGCGCCAGCGCCCAGATCAGGCAACCGGCCAGCTTGAGGTGCAGCAGGCCGTGCAGCGCCCCGCCGATCCAGCCGGGCAACGCCGGCTTGCCGCCGGTGCTGCTGCCGGTGAAGGCCGCCGCACCCAGCACGATCAGCAAGGCCCACAGCAGCGCCGCCGGGCTGGCCAGCCACAAGCCGCCGACGATGGCCGTGAGGCCGCTGCCGTTCGCGAACGACCACGGCGTCTGCGCCAGCTGCGCGAACAGGCTGCTGCCCATGGCCAGCGCGCCGGGCTGCAGGCTGGCGCTCTGCAGCAGCCAGGCGTAGAGCAGGTAGATGAAACCCAGCGTCAGCCCGAACGTCGGGTTGGTGAACGGCAGTTGCCAGGCCCGGTTGCGCAGCGATCTCGACTCGCCGATGGCGGGATAGGTGGCGGCCAGGCGCTGCACGGCGGGCTGGCCGCGCCGGCCCATCTGCAGTTCACCGGGCAGGTGGTGGGTGCCGAGCATGAAAGCACCGCCGCCGCCGCAGGTGATGCGCTGCGGCGCGGCCAGCGGCGCTGCCGCAGCGGGCGCGTCGGTCGGCCCGGCCGCCGGGGCGTAACGTGCGTAATGGTGCAGATCGCCGGCCAGCGTGGCGGCCACCCGCCCCCCCCGGGTGGCGACCATCGACTCGATCTCCTTCCAGCCGCGGGTGCGCGCGCGCTGCACCTCGATCGTGCGCAGCTTGTCGCTGTCGTTCTGGGTGCTGGCGCGGAAGCTGCCCTCGTCGATCCAGCTCGGCTCGGGCACCAGCAGCAGCACGCGGGCGCCGGCGTCGAGTTTTGTCGCCTGGGCGGTGAAGTAGTCGCGCTGCGGGCCGTCGAGCTCGGATTCGAGCTGCAGGTCCAGGCCCCACAGCCACCAGCCGTGCGGCAGCTGCACCGCGAAATAGCTGCCGCGCTGGAAGCTCTGCCAGCCGCCCAGGTTCTGGCCGCTGCAGAACAGGTTGTTGAAGCCGCGCAGGCCGTCGTACCAGTCGTGGTTGCCGGGGGTGGCCAGCAGCAGCGGCGCGGCGGGGTCGAGCTGCGGGTCGGCGCCCGCAGGCCGGCCGGGCAGGGCGCTGCCGAACGGGTCGACCAGGCGCGTGCGGTAGGCGCTGCCGGCGGGCGTGGGGTAGACCTGGTCGCCGCCCATCAGCAGCAGGTCGGCACGCGGCAGCCGCCGGCCGTCGATCTCGATCGCGTCGCGCGCCAGCGTGTGGGCCACCGTGTAGGTGGCGTCCCAGCCGTCGCCGGTGTCGGCGATGTAGTCGATCCAGACGCTGTCGGCGTTGCGCAGGCGCTCGCGTGCGGCCGTTTCGCGGGCGTCGGCCGCGGCCGATGCGCCGTTGGCGCCGCGTGCGGCCTGCAGCGCACGGCTGTCGGCAAAGCTGCCGACCACCCCGGCCAGCGCCGCCAGCAGGCCCGACTGCAGCAGCTGCAGCGGGTTCAGCCAGTTGACCGGTCTTTCCTGGGTGACGTGTTCGATGCGGCTGCCCGACGGTGCGGACAGCGGGGGCAGAGGCGACGCGGCGGGCCGCTGCTGTCCGCTCATGAACGCCCCCCGCGCCCACGCTGCAGCACGTAGGTGCGCACCAGCTCGCCGCTGAAGAAGGTGAAGAAGCTCGCGATCGCGCCGATGCGCTGCCACAGGCTGCGCGCCGGTGCCGTGGGCGTGCCGCCGACGGTGGTCAGCAGGCGCAGCAGTGCGCCCACGCCCAGGCTCAGCGTGCCCGCGCCGATCACCCGGCCGCTGGTGTCGCGGCCTTCGTGCAGGGTGGTGTAGAGCGTGGTGGTTTCGCCCCAGAGCTTCCAGGGTGCGCCCACCAGCACGTGCTTCTTGCCGGCCAGGTAATGCGGCTTGCCGGCGTGTTCGAAGGCCAGTTCGTAGACCATGTACGCCAGCTTCGGGTCGTGGCTCGGGCTGAACAGGCCGAACACCCCGCTGGGCGCGACCAGGCCGGTGCCCAGCGGCGGGTAGTCGATGGTGCCGCTCAGCCGGGCCTTGTGCTGCGGGTCGGCGCGGAAGGCCTCGATGTCGTCGATCTCGACCACCGCGTGCATCGCCAGTTCGGGCGCGCCGTCGGGCACGGCCTTGGGATCGACCAGGCCGAGCTTGAACGGGCCCGCCATGGTTTCGCGGAAGGTCACGCCGGAGGCGTTTGAAGGGGGGCTGGTTGCCATCGGTGGATCCTTGGTGATCGTCAGTTCTTTTCAAGCGCCGCGAGCAGCACCGGGTAGGTGTCGCGCGCCGCCTGCTGGCCCAGGAAGATGTCGAGATGGCCGTAGCCCTCGATCACGTGCAGGCTCTGCCGGCCCGGGCGATGGCCCTCGAACCAGTCGAAGCTGGCCTGCTGCGAGCGCCAGTGGAAGCAGTTGTTCAGCGCCCCGGCCACGAACGCGAACCGCGCCGTGGTGCGCGGTGCGGCGACGGCAAAGTCGGCCGGAAGACCGGGCAGCGTCTGCGCCGCCACCAGGTGGCCGGCATCGAGGCAGCGCGCCATCTGGCGGAAGAAGCTCAGCGGCACCGGCCCGAACTCGCGGCGGATCCAGTCGTGCGTGGCGGCGTCGAGGTTCTCGTGGCGCCACAGCACCGGGAAGCCGGTGCCGTAGGTGAAGCTCGAGAACTTGCAGACGCCGTTGTCGCACTCGTGGTGCGTCAGCTGCACCAGGGCGTTGAGCAGGCGCGGCACCGGGCCGGTCGGGTGCTCGCCCCATTGCGGGTCGAGGTAGGGCGTCATCAGGCCCACCAGCGGCACCGCCAGGCGTGACTTGAGGTGCGAGATCGTCTTGACGATCGGGTGCAGCGACACCGCGTTCGAGACGATGGTGTCGACCTGCGGCAGCAGTCCGGCCACCGCCGACATCGTGAAGCTGGTCGAGCCCTGGCAGTGGATCACCGCCTTGATGCTGCGCGCGCCGGTGATGTCGAGCACCTTCTGCACGGCCGCCGGGTGGTCGTGCCGGGCGGCCTGGTCGAGCGTCCACTCGTTGCGCGGCACCTCGATGCTGGCACGCCAGTTCTCGAGCCAGACGTCGTGGCCGGCGGCCACCAGCGCGTCGACGAAGGTGACCGGCAGCGGCGGGCGGAAGATGTCGGCACGCACCCCGGCGCCATGCACCAGCAGCACCGGGCCGCGCGAGGGGGGTCTGCTGCGGCTGCGCACCCGCTTCAGGTTGAGCGCCAGGCCGTCGCCGGCGGTGAAGGGGATCGACTCTTCGTGCAGCGTCATGGTCGGTTACTCGAAGCTCGAATTCATCATGGCATGACGCAGCGCAAAGTGAAAGAACACGAAGCGGGGGGCTCACAACTTGCGCGTGTCGATCCAGGTCACGCGGCCGGTGCGGCGCTTGACCTCGCGCAGCATGTGCGCGGTGCCGCCGGGGCCGTCGCCGCCGCCGCCGTTCCAGAGCGTGATGAAACGCAGTTTCTTGACACCCCACGACAGCGCCGTGTCGAGCAGCCACAGGTTGCAGCGTTCGTAGGGGTCGGCGCCACGGGGCAGCGGGCCGAGCTCGTGCGGCATCACGCGCGGCGGCGTGCGCAGCCTGGACTGCACCGCGTAATAGCGCATCGGCCAGTCGTCGCCGGTGAGCGGCGCAGCGCTCTGGCTGACCGAGTTCTCGACGAAGCTGGCCTCGTCGAACGGCAGCAGGATCTGGATGTGCATGCCGCGGGCGACGCAGGCCTCCAGGAACATCAGGTCGCCGCCGGCTGCGGCCTGGCACAGCGCCAGATCCTGCGGGCCGGCGTCCTGGCTGTCGAGCGCCTTGGCGATGCGCTCGGCCGCGGCCGCCTCCATCTGCGGCGGGAAGCGCGGGCTGGCGCGGTCCGGCGCGTCCATCATGTGGCCCGAGAACAGGAACACCTGGCGCGGCCGCACCGGCGCGCGCAGCAGCGCCTGTTCCTTGTCGAGCAGGTTCAGCGCGGCGGCGGTCTCTTCGGGGCGGAAACCCAGGTCGCGCAGCAGCAGCAGCATCTGGCGGGTGCTGTCGAGCGCGAACCAGTCGCGCCCGGCGGTGGCGAGCGCGGCCTTGAAGTGCCGGCGCACCTCCGCCAGCGGTTCGAGCAGCAGCGCCAGCTCCGCCCGGCTGGCCATCAGCCGGTAGTCGGATGCGTCGGTCTTGCCGCGGCTCTGGATCGCGCTGCGGCAGGCCCAGCGCACGCCGCCGATCAGGCACTGCAGCGCATCGGCATCGACCGTGCCGCCCAGGTGCTGGCGCAGCAGCATCAGGTTGAGCGCGCAGATGCCCGAATAGAAATGCCGCGCATCGGCCACGAAGGCGGTCAGGTAGGGCTCGATCGCGCGCTCCAGGCTGGCGTCCTCCTCGGCCGCCGCGGCGCGCAGCGCGGTGCTGTCGGGGGGCGGGCCGGCCGAGGGCGCGGCGGTCTCGTCCTGCTCGGCGGTCGGTGGTGCCGGGTGCCAGCGGCGGATCCACAGCTCGCGCGCCACCCGCCCGGCCAGCGCCCAGACCTCGGGGCTGTCGGGCTGGGACTGGGTCAGCATGTCGACCCAGGTCTGGGTTTCCTCGACCCGGCCCAGCAGGCCCAGGCAGATCGCCTTCTTCTCGCGGCTGGGCAGGTCGTCGGGCTCGACCGCCAGCGCGGCCTCGAACTGCTCGAGCGCGAAGTCGTGGTGGCGCAGCTTGAGCAGCGCGTTGCCGGCCGTGCGCAGCGCCTCGGTGCGCAACGCGCGGGTGGGGGTTTCGCCGGCCAGCAGCAGGATGTCGCCGGGGCGGTGCTTCTGGCGGGCGTTCTCCATCAGCCGGGCCCAGGCGGCGTGCGCCTCGCTGAACTCGTTGGCCTCGCTGAGCATCAGTTTCTGCCACTGCGGCTGCTCCAGGTGCGGCAGCAGGCTGTAGACCGGGCTGACCTTGCGCCGCGTCGGCGTGTCGAGCGTGGCCTTGACCATCTCGGCCAGCGAGCGGCGGTTGGCGTCGAGCAGCGCCGGGTCGAGCGTGCCGTCGGCGCGCAGCGCGTAGACCAGCTTGCGGTCGGTGTAGATGTCGAACGGATTGGCGTTGCGCGGTCCCTGGATCAGCACCACGCCACGCGCGCGCAGCGCATGCCGCACGCCCAGTTCGTACCAGACGTTGGGGTTGTCGATCGTCAGGTCGGCGATCACCAGGTCGGCCACCAGCAGCTCCTGGAACATGTCGGCGCGGATGTCGCCGGCGCGCAGTTCCTGGTCGGCCCGGAAACACGCGCAGTCGGCCAGCTTCAGCGCCGGCTGGATCAGCTCGGCATAGATGCGGTTGAAGTCGATCGGCGTGCCGTCCGGCCCCGGCTTGGTGCCGAAGGGCATGGCGATGAAGGCGTGCGGGCGCATGGCGGTGCTTTCTGCCGGACGGGGCGGCGTGGCGGGTCGGACGGGTTCGCAGGCGGGCGGGGCAGGGCGCGCGGCGGGGGTCAACGGCAGTCGCTCGGCTGTGCGTCGGCGGCGACGCACAGGTCCTGGCCGAGCCAGATCTCGTAGGTGTCGATCGCCGGCTGCGCACGCTGCAGCACCCGCAGCGCCACCGGCGCGCCGGTGGTTTCGGTGATCACCTTGCGCATCCAGCGCGCCAGGCCCGGATTGCTGGCGCCCTGGGCGCGCAGGTCGGTCTGCCGGGGCGCCTTGGCGCCGATGTTCTCGATGCCCGGCACGTCGTAGCCGGCGCGCTCGAGCCGGCTCGCCAGCCGGGTGGCGAAGGCCCGCTGCGCGTTGCTGGCGATCTGGATGTAGACCCGCGGCCGCAGGTCGCCGGCAGCACGGAGCTTTTCCATCGCGCCGATCACGCCGCCTTGCAGCTTGATCATCGTGTCGAGCGGGCCGGTGGCCTGGAACAGCGCCTCGATGGCGGCCCGTTCGGCCTGCAGGCTCAGCGGGCTGGCCTGGCCGACCAGCCGCCAGGTGGCGATCAGGCCGGCGCGGTCGCCGTCCTTGTCGGCCTGGCGCTGCGCCGCCGCGAGCGCACGCGCCAGCGCCAGCGGCAGCACGTCGGCGGCCAGGTTCTGCTCGACCCCCAGCGTGGTGGCGGCGGCCAGGCGTTCGGCCGGATCGTCCGCAAACAGCGCGGCCGCCTGGGCCTGGGCCTGGCGCTGACGATCGGGCAGTGGCGCCACCCGGTGCACCAGGTCGACGGCCTGGGTGGGCTGCGGATCGGTCATCGGCAGGCGCGGCAGCGAGGTCGCCCGCGGCGGTGGTGCGGCACCGGCCACCGGGGCGTCCAGCAAGGCCTTGTCCGACGCGTCCGGTGCGGCGGCGACCACCGCCGGCGGCGGCCGCACCACGGGCGCCGGCATCGGGGCCGGCCTGGGCACCGGGGCGGGCTGCACCTGGCCGGTGGACGGGCGCGTCGGCGCGGCCGAACCGACGATCGGCGGCGCACCCACCGCCTCGGGCTCGGCGGCGCTGCTCTCCAGTGCGGCCAGCCGGCTGCGCGCATCGGCCAGCTGGGCGCGGTCGAGGCCGTTCGGGTGCGCCAGTGCGGTGCGGTAGTGGCCGAGCGCATCGGCGCGCAGCGTCTGGGTGGCGTAGACCTGCGCCAGGTAGTAGTGCGCCGGGCCGTAGTCGGGCAGTTCCTCGATCGCGGCCAGGTACTTGCGGCGTGCCAGCTCGAGGTTGACGTCCTTGCCGTGATCGGCCGCCAGGCCGTCGCTGACGTGCTGCAGCGCGCGCAGGCGGCGCGCTTCGACGGCCGCGGCCTCGCGCTGCAGCTGCTCGGTGTGAAACCAGTAGGCCCCGCCGCCGCCCAGCGCCAGCAGCACCGCCGCGACCCCCAGCGACTGGCGCAGCCGCCCGCGCCGGGCCGTGCCCGGTGGTGCGGTGAACTGCTCGCGCCAGTCGTCATCGAGCGGCGCGATGCCCAGCGCCACCAGCCGGTCGGCCAGCTTGAGCAGGTCGGCGCGCCAGTCTTCGGTGCGCAGCTTCAGCGCATGCGCCTCCGGCACGCTGCGCAGCTCGACCGGCAGGCTGGCGCTCGACGGCATGCGCACGCCTTCGCACAGCAGCGGCAGCAGGCGCGCGCCGACCCGCATCGAGTCGATCACCTCCATGCGCACCGGGTCGTCGGGCTGATCGATGCGCAGGCCCTGCTCGTTCCGGGCGCCGAAGAACTGCTCGCTGATGATCAGCAGCACCACCGGCTGCTGGCCCAGCGCCTGCCCGATCTGCTCGCGCCAGGAGCTGCCGCCCTGCAGGTCGTGCTTGTCGAAGAACACCTGCGGCGCACCGAAGATGTCGCGCAGGTCCTCGGCCAGCCGCGCCGCGTCCTTCTTGCCGTCGGCGCTGCGGTAGCTGATGAAGATGGCCTTGCGCGTGGATGGCGCCGGGCGGTCCGGTGCGGGTCGGGGGTCGGCCATCTCGGGTCCTGTGCTGTTCTGATCCTGCCGGTCGCGGCTTCAGCCGGGGCAGCCGGGCACCAGCCGCTCGGGTGCCACGCAGAGATCCCGGTCGAGCCAGAGCTCGTACACGTCGCCGCTCGGCGCGGCCCGCCGCAGATTGCTCAGATCGGCGATCTGGCCGGTGGTTTCGCTGGCCAGCCGTCGCATCCAGCGCGCCAGCCCCTGGTGGCTGGTGCCCTGGCTGCGCACCTCGGTGCGCGCGGGGGCGCGCTCGTTGACCAGCTCGAGCTCGGGCGTGACCCAGCCGGCCTCGGTCAGGCGGCTGGCCAGTTGCAGGGCGACCGGCCGCTGGGCCTCGCTGGCAATCTGGATGTAGACCACCGGCCGTGGCACGCTGGTGATGGCCACCACCCGCTGCCGCACCTGTTCGGCGGCCTGGCTGGCATCCGGGCCCAGCGCGGTGGCGGCCTCGACCAGCCGCAGGATCGCCTGGCGGTTCAGCGCCAGCGTCAGCGGGCTGGCCGACTGCAGCAGGCCCAGCGTCACCTGCGTGGCCTCGGCCACCGCCGGCGCGGCGCGCTGTTGCAGCATGCTCGACTCGGCCCGTTCGACCGCGCCGGGCACCGCGTCCGAGTTCAGGTCCGGCGCGATCGCCAGCGTGCTGGCCGCGCTCAGGCGCCGCTGCACGTCGCCGGCATGGAGCGCTTCGAGCTGGCGGTTGACCTCGCGCTGCACGTCCGACGAGGCCGGCACCCGCAGCGCCAGCGTGGCGATCGCCTGCGAGTGGTCGGCGAACAGGAAATCCGGCGACGGCGCCGGCCGCTGGGCTGCCAGCGCGGCGCGCTCGGCCGCCGCCGCCGCGTGCACGATGTCGAGCCGGCCGGCCTTGCCCGCGGCCAGCGGCCGGCCGGCCGCGGTCGGCTCGCTCGGGATCACGAGCAGGCTGGCCGCGTCGTTCGCGCTGGCGGCGTCGGCGGGCCGGACCGCCAGGGTTTCGGTCGTGCGCTGCAAGGCGGCCGGCTCGCCGTCGGCATTGAGCCCGGCCAGCAGGCGCAGGGCGTCCGGCCGGTAGGCGGCCGGCAGCCCCTCGTGGTCCCGCAGCGCCGCCGCGAAGTGCGCCCGGGCGGCGTCGAATTCGCGCGTGCGCAGCAGCAGGTGGCCGAGGTAGAAATGCGCCGTGCCGAGCTCGGGCCGCGCCTGCAGCGTCAGCAGGTACTCCTGGCGGGCCAGGTCGAGATCGGGCGTGGCGGCAAAGTGCGCCATCCGGGCGCTGTCGAGGTGGTGCTGCGCGGCGCGGTCGAGGAACACGTCGTGGCCGACGTAACCCGCCACGCCCATTCCCGCCACCAGCAGCACGGCCACCAGCACCGACCGCCACGGGTGCGAGCGGCTGCGGGGGGCCGCCGTCGGGCCGGCTGCGCCGTGCGGGTCGTCGATGCTCGGTTCGCTGAGGGCAGCCTTGGACACGCGCGCAGCTCCCGGGCTCAGACCGTGAACGGCGTCTGCGCCAGCATCACGCCCGCATTGCCCAGCACGAACAGGTTGGGCGACTGCGTGGCCGGCAGGCCGGCGCGGATGCGGGCGTGGAACTGGCGGTGGTTGCCGGCAAAGCGGCCCTCGCGCCAGACCCGCAGCAGCTGCTCGGTGAAGGCGCCGTTCTGCTCGCCGTCCATCGAGGTCTGGTTGTCCTGGCAGCCCGAGATCAGCACCACCGCGGCATTGAACCGGCTGACGATCTCGGTCAGGCGCACGCTGGCGGTGCCCAGCGAGGCGAGCGCCGCGTCGGGGTCGGCCACCGCGGCCTTGCCGGCCGACTGGGCGATGTCCTTCTGCAGCTTGTCGTAGAACGCCTGGTGCGCCTGATAGGTGCGGCGTGCCACGGCCGGCGGCATCATGCGCGGACGCGGGCCGACGGCGCCCACGCCGGGAGGCGCGGCGCGTGTCACGGTGCCGCTGTGGCAGCTGTCCGACAGCACCAGCACCCGCACGCCGGCAGCGAAGCGGCTCAGTTCGAGGTACAGCTCGTCGTCGATCAGCTGGCTGTCGAACAGGCACCAGGTCTCGTCGAGCTTGTCGTCCTCCTCGCCGGTCACGTCATCGACCTGGCCGCCGTGGCCCGAGAAGCTCAGCAGGAAATAGTCGCCCGCCTTGAGCGTGCCCGAGGCCTTGCGCAGCGCCGCCAGCACCTTGGCACGGGTGGCCGCCTTGGTCAGCAGCACGGTCGGCTTCATGCCGCGCGCGGCAGCCAGCGCGGCCATGTCGTTGGCATCGAACTCGCAGGCCGCCAGGTCGCCGGTCCAGCCGCCGTAGTGCTGCGGGCTGACCGCGTTCAGGCCCAGGTGCAGCGACAGCCCGACCGGCTTGCGCGTCACCTTGGCCGCCGGCTTGACGACGACCGCCGCCGCAGTGGCCGTCACCGCCTTGGCCGTCTTGGCCGCCTTCGCGGCCGGCTTGGTGGCGGGCTTGGCGGCAGTCGAGGTCGGCGCTGGGGTCTTCGAGGGGGTGGTGCTGGGCATGCCGGTCTCCATGATGTGCGGGGGATGTTCGGGCGCAGGTGAGCACACGCAAGCGTGCGTCAAATCGTCCGAAGGTGAAAAAACTGTGGCGCGGAGTAAATCGCAAGGGCGCATCCGTGTCCAGCGCGGCGGGGTATCCGGACGTATCCGGGCGCGGCCAGGAAACGGCGGGTTCGGCACCCGATGCAGACGTGGTGTGTTCGCATGCCCTTCCTCCTGGCGCTGGCCGTTCAAGCCGGTGGCTTGTGCGAGTTGGCGCGCCGTCGTGTTTTTCCGGAAGGTGCAGTTTGAGCCGATCGCCGGCCGCGCGCATCCTTCGCGTTGGGTCCGGTTGACACGTGAAACGCGCAATGCGTCACGTTCAGGCGGGCTGGATGACGGGTTGCCTCCGTCATCCCGGCTGGCCAGTCAGGCCTGCAGCTGCCCGCGCAAGGCGGCAAACGCCAGCGGCGGGCGCAAGGAGTGCCCACGCCCTGACCGCGATCGTGGTGGCGCATCAGCGCAGCCGCGGATCTGCGAGCGCCACATGCAGGCGCTTCACGAGCTCCGGCAGCCCGGATCGGCAGCACCAGCGTCAGCACCACATCGTCGGCGTCAGCCTGCCGGGTGTGGCCCATCCGACGCGGTAACCCGCAGCCAGGCACTTGGAGAACGACGAGCCGTCAGCACCAGACCGCGGCGGTCAGAGGCCTTGGCCGGCAGGCCTTCGGGCGGTGGAGTTCGATCACCTGCCAGACGGCCGAGATCGATGCCCTCGTGCACATGGGGCGCCACTTCGATGGCACGCAGTCCCGGCCTCTGCAGCGCTTGCAGCGCCACGTGGAAGGTGAGGGACTCGACCACCACCTTCCGGCAGGTCCGGGGGGCTGCCCTTCAGACGTCAGCGCAGAAAAGTATCGGAACGGAACCGATCGATATCACCGGATCCGGCGGCTTTGTCTATCGTTGCGGTCGTTTCAGGCCTGAAGGAGCACATCCGCGATGGGAAGCAGCAGTCGCCGCAAGCTCACCCCGGAGTTCGAGCATGACCTCATCCGCGATCCGCGGCTCGGTTACGAGCCGACGGACGGCGCGGAGTTCGTGCGCTGCATCGAGCACGGCAGCCCGACGCCGCTCGAGCGCTGGCATTGCCATGACGAGTACGAGCTGCAGCTGATCGTCGGCGCGCGGGGGCGTGCCTTCGTGGGCGACCATGTCGGCCACTTCGAGCCCGGCCACCTCGTGCTCACCGGGCCGCGCCTGCCGCACAACTGGATCTCGACCGACCTGCCGCCCGACGGCCTGGGCGTGCGCAGCCTGGTGATCCAGTTCCGCGACGAGCCGCTGCGCGACGGCATGCGCGCCATCAAGGAGCTCGAGGAGATTCGGCCGCTGCTGGAGCGGGCGCGCCGGGGCATCGAGTTCCTCGGCCTGAGCGACAGCGTCCGGGACCGGTTCCATCGCATCAGGCGCAGCCACGGCCTGGAGCGGTTTGCCGAGTTCGCCGCCTTGCTGTGCCTGCTCAATCGCTGCGAGGACTATCGCCTGCTGTCGTCCGACCAGGCGATCGTCGCCGGGCCGGCAGATGCCCGCTCGGCGATCAGCCGGATCGTCGAGTACGTCAACGAAAGCTACGCCGAGACGATGTCCGTCGCCGACGTTGCGGCACGCGTCAACATGAGCGAGAGCAGCTTCTCGCGCTATTTCAGCAAGGCCGCCGACAGCACGTTCACCGCTTTCGTGAACCGCGTCCGGGTTCACAAGGCCTGCCAGCTGCTGATGCACAGCGATCAACAGATCTCGAGCATCTGCTACGCCGTCGGCTTCAACAACGTGGCCAATTTCAACCGGCGTTTTCGCGAAGTGAAGGGCATGACGCCGAAGGAGTTTCGCCGTCAGAGCATGGACCGACTGGGCGGCGACAGTCCGCCCGGACGGCAGGGTCAGTGACGCCATCGGGTGCCGGCGAGTTCAGGGCACCCAACAAGGAGCAAGAGACATGGCAAGACAACTCGATGGCAAGGTGGCGGTCGTCACCGGGGCCGCTTCGGGCATCGGACTGGCGAGCACCGAGGCCCTGCTGGCCTCGGGTGCGCGCGTGGTGATGGTCGACCGCGACGAGGCGGCGATGGCGGCCCTGCGCGGCCGGCATGGCGACGCGGTGATGCCGCTGCGCATCAACCTGCTCGACCCGAAGGACTGCGCGACGCTGGTGCCGAGGGCGCTCGAGCTGGCCGGCCAGATCGACATCCTGCATGCCAATGCCGGCGCGTATGTCGGCGGCGATCTGGTCGACAACGACAACGACGCGATCGACCGGATGCTGAACCTGAACGTCAACGTCGTGATGAAGAACGTGCACGACGTGCTGCCGCACATGATCGCGCGGCGCACCGGCGACATCATCGTCACCAGCTCCCTGGCGGCCCATTTCCCGACACCGTGGGAGCCGGTCTACGCGTCGTCCAAATGGGCGATCAACTGCTTCGTCCAGACGGTGCGGCGCCAGGTGTTCAAGCACGGCATCCGCGTCGGCTCGATCTCGCCCGGCCCGGTCATCACCGCGCTGCTCGCCGACTGGCCGCCCGAGAAGCTGCAGGAAGCCCGGGAATCGGGCAGCCTGCTCGAAGCCGGCGAAGTGGCCGAGGTGGTGACCTTCATGCTGACCCGGCCGCGCGGCATGACCATCCGCGACGTGGTGATGATGCCCACCCACTTCGATCTCTGAGCATCCGGTCGGGCCGGTGGTCGCTCAGGCCATCGCCAGGCCGTCGGCCTGCCCGACCCGGAAGGTGCTGACCAGGCCCACCAGCGAGCGCGCCTGGCTGGCCAGCGACTCGGCCGCCGCGGCCGATTCCTCGACCAGCGCGGCGTTGCCCTGCGTCACCTGGTCCATCTGCCCCATGGCCGCGTTGATCTGCTCCAGCCCGGCGGACTGGGATTCGCTGGAGGTCGCGATCTCGCCCATGATGTCGGCCACCCGCCGCACGCTGACGACGATCTCGTCCATCGTGCTGCCGGCCTGCTCGACCAGCTTGCAGCCGTTGTCGACGTTCTCGACCGATTCGCCGATCAGGGCGCGGATCTGCCGGGAGGCTTCGGCCGATCGGCCGGCGAGGGTGCGCACCTCGCTGGCGACGACCGCAAAGCCGCGCCCCTGCTCGCCGGCGCGGGCGGCTTCGACGGCGGCGTTCAGGGCCAGCAGATTGGTCTGGAAGGCGATGCCGTCGACCACGCCGATGATGTCGGCGATGCGCTTGGACGATGCGTCGATCGCCTCCATGGTGCGGATCACGCGCGCGAACACCGCACCGCCCTGCGCCGCCACGTCGACGGCGGCACTGGCGAGCGTGTTGGCCTGCCGGCCGCTCTCGAAGTTGTGCCGTACGGCGTGGGCCAGCTCGTGCAGCGACGCGGTGGTCTGCTCCAGCGCGGCGGCCTGCTCCTCGGTGCGTTGCGACAGGTCGAGGTTGCCGGCGGCAATCTGGCTGGTCGCGGTGGAGATGGCGGCCGAGCCGCTGTGCACGTCGCCGACGATCTTCGACAGGCCGTCGTTCATGTCGCGCAGCGCCATCAGCAGCTGGCCGGTCTCGTCGGTGGAGCGGACGTCGATGCGGCCGGTCAGGTCGCCGGCGGCCACCGTCCTGGCCACCGCCACGGCATCGTGGATCGGCCGGGTGACGGAGCGGGTGATCCAGGCGGCCAGCACCGCGCCCAGCAGCATGGCCGCCAGGGCCAGGCCGATCATCAGCGTCCGGGCCGACGCGATCTCGTCGCCGATGCCGGTCGAGGCCGTCGTGACGATCGATTTCTGGAACGCCGCCAGCTCCTGGATGGCGCCCTGCATCACCTCGATGGCTGGCAGCGTCTGCTCGTTCATCAGGCGCACCGCCTCGTCCTTGCGGTCTTGCGCCATCAGCGCCGCCACCTGGGTGAACGACGCCACATAGGCGGCGCGCACCTGCTTGAGTCGCGCCAGCAGCTGCTGGCCCCGGGGCAGATAGACCAGGCGATCGAGCGTCTGCAGGGCGTCGTCGATGGTGCGCTTGTTGGCGTCGATGCGGCTGCGGATCTGGCGGCTGTGCGCCGGGTCGGTGGTGATCAGCAGCTCCATGGTGCGCAGCGCGTTGGCGCGGGCCGTCGCGTCGATCACGTGGGTCAGATCGGCCTTGACCCACTCCTTGTCGATCAGGCTGCTGCTGGCCGCCTGCAGGCTCGAGAACCGCGTGATGGCGACGCCGATGGCCAGCACCATCACGGCGATGAGGATGGCGAAGCTCACGCCGAGTCGAACGCCGATGCGGGTGTTTGCGAGGTTCATGTCATCCCTTTCAAGACCGAACAGAACCCGGCTCATCGGCCCGGCTGAAAACGCCTTGAGAGCGCCGGCCGCCGGATCGGCAGGAGATTGAAAAATCCTTTAACTGGGATAAGAGCGGAGCGGCCCGCCGTGCGCAGCCGGGTAGACTGCAAATTTGCTGCATCGCAGCATGATGGCGGGCCGTGCACGGCCTTCCCTGCTGAAGCACGGCGCTTGAACAGGACCGGACCGTGGAACATGACATCGACAAGGCGTTCGCCGAGCTGGGCCTGACCCCCGACGCGACCGAACGCGAGGTCAAGGCGGCCTGGCGCCGGCTGGTCTCGCGGTGGCACCCGGATCGCAACAACGGCGCCGACGCGGTGGCCAGGATGCAGCGCATCAACCGCGCCCTCGAAGCCATCCGGCAGGCCGGCGCACGCAAGGCCGCGGCGCCGGGCGGCGCTGGCGACACGGCCCAGGCGCCTGCTGCCGCCGCCCGATCCCGTGCAGGCGAGCCATCCGACGACCGTGCAACGTCGGCCGGCGACGATCCCGAGGCACCGGTGCGGACGCTGCACCGCCGGGTCAGGCTGACGCTCGAGGAAGCGGCTTTCGGCTGCACCAAGGTCTTGCGCGGCAAGGTCACGGACGATTGCCCGGACTGCAACGGCGCGGGCTATCGCGTGCTGGGCGGGCACTGCCCGCAGTGCCACGGCTCGGGTGCGATCCGCCAGCCGATGTGGTTCAGTTGGGTCGGCGTGCCGGCCGAGTGCGACGCCTGCCATGGTGGCGGCATCGCGCGCCAGGCCTGCGTGGCCTGCGCCGGCAGCGGCAAGACCGAAACCCGGCGCTACAAGGTGACGGTGCGTTTCCCGCAAGGCGTGCGCGATGGCGACGTGCTCGGCGTGGCCGGGCGCCGCGGCAGGCCGGACGCGCCACCCGGCGACCTGAGCATCCGCGTCGAGGTGCTGCCCCATGCGCTGTTCCAGCTCGACCCGGACGGCACGGTGCGATGCGACATGCCGGTCGACGGTTTCGCGTGGCTGGCCAACCGCACCCTCGCCGTGCCCACCCTCGGCGGCCTGCAGACCCTCCAGCTGCAGCGCGACCAGGTGGTCCACCGGCTGGTGGGGCAGGGCTTTCCGGTCGAACGCCGCGGTGCGCGCGGCGATCAGCTGATCACCCTGCAGCCGGTCTTCCCGCAGCGCATGACGGCGGACCAGCAGATCCTGATCGACCAGCTGATCGCCACCACGACCGGCACCGACGGCAAGCCGTCGGACGCACGGCTGCGGGGGTGGAGCGAGGCGCTGGGGGCGTGGAAAGGTCAGCAGGCGCCGGGCTGATCCGGGTCGTCGCGGCGCCGGGTGTCGATGCACACCCGATCACTCGATCGTCACCTTCGCATCCTTGACCAGCTTGGCGAACTTCTCGGTCTCGCCCCTGATCTGCTGGGCCATCTGCTCGGCGCTGTTGCCGATCGGCTCGGCGCCGATCTCGTCCATGCGCTTGCGGAAGTCGGCCGACTGGATCACCTTGACCATCTCGGCGTTGAGCCGTGCCACGACCTCCTTGGGCGTGGCCACCGGCGCCAGCACGCCGAACCAGGTGCCGATGTTGAAGCCCTTGAGGCCCGCTTCGTCGAGCGTCGGCACATCCGGCAGCGCGGCCGAGCGCTTGCTCGTGGTCACCGCCAGCGCACGCAGCTTGCCGCTCTTGATGTGCGGCAGCACCGGCGTGATGGTGTCGAACGACATCGTGATCTGGCCACCCAGCAGGTCGGTGGCGAGTGGGCCGCTGCCCTTGTAGGGCACGTGCACCAGGTCGGCGCCGGTGAGGTTCTGGAACTGGGTGCCGATCAGGTGCTGCGCCGTGCCGTTGCCGTTGGAGCCGTAGGTCGACTCACCCGGTTTGGCCTTGGCCAGCGCGACCAGTTCGGCCACGTTCCTGGCCGGCGTTGCGGCATTGACCACCAGCACGTTGGGCACCAGTGCGACCGTGGTGATCGGCGCAAAGTCCTTCTGGAAGTCGTAGGCCATCTTCTTGTAGACCGCCGGCGCGATGGTGTGGTGCACCGCGCCCATCAGCAGCGTGTAGCCGTCGGGCTTGGACTTGGCGACGTAGTCGGCGCCGAGCGTGGCACCGGCGCCGGGCTTGTTCTCCACGATCACCGGCTGGCCCAGGCTCTGCTGCAGCTTCTCGCCCAGTGCGCGGGCCAGCACGTCGGTGGTGCCACCGGCCGGGAAGGGCACGATCAGCGTGATCGGCTTGGCCGGCCAGGCTTGCGCCATGGCGCTGCCGCCGGACACGGCCAGGGTCAGTGCGATGGCCTGGACCATGCGACGGCGGGTGAGGGTGTGAATGCTGCTCATGCTTGTCTCCTGATGGCGCTTTGTGCGCTGTGTGAACCGAACTCTGGGAGTCGGGGATAGATCGGAATCACCACCAAAGTGAATCCGGCTTTGACTTCGAATCAACAGTGGGATGGCAGGCCGGCCGCAATGACGATGGCCCGGAAGTCGTTCACGTTGGTCAGCGTCGGGCCGGTCACGATCGAGTCGCCGAGCGCCTCGAAGAAGCCGTGGCCGTCGTTGTCATCGAGGCGTTCACGCGGGCGCAGGCCGAGCGCCCAGGCGCGTTCGAGCGTGTCGGGGGCGAGCAGCGCGCCGGCCATCTCGTCCTGGCCGTCGACGCCGTCGGTGTCGCCGGCCAGCGCGTGGATGCCGGGTTCGCCGTTCAGTGCCACGGCCAGCGCCAGCAGGAACTCGACGTTGCGCCCGCCGCGGCCCTGGCCACGCAGCGTGACGGTGGTCTCGCCGCCGGACAGCAGCACGCACGGGCCCTGAAAAGGCTGGCCGCGGCGCGCCACCTGCCGCGCGATGCCGGCCAGCGTCTTGGCGACGTCACGGGCTTCGCCTTCGATCGCATCGCCCAGAATGTGCGCGTCGTAGCCGGCATCGCGCGCCACGGCCGCTGCGGCTTCGAGCGCCATCTGCGGCGTGGCGACGAAACGGGTCTCGATCGCCGGCAGGCGCGGGTCGCCGGGTTTGATCGATTCACCTTCGCCGCTTTCGAGCAGGGCGCGCACCCGCGGCGGCACCTCGATCGCGTAGCGGCGCAGGATGGCGAGCGCGTCGGCGCAGGTGCTCGGGTCGGGCACGGTCGGGCCGGAGGCGATGTCGATGGGGTCGTCGCCCGGCACGTCCGACAGCAGCAGATTCACCACCCGCGCCGGATGGCAGGCGGCGGCCAGGCGCCCGCCCTTGATGGCCGACAGGTGGCGGCGCACGCAGTTCATCTCGCTGATGCTGGCGCCGCTGGCCAGCAGGGCGCGGTTGAGCGCCTGCTTGTCGGCCAGCGTCAGGCCCGGCAAGGCGAGCGGCAGCAACGAGGAGCCGCCGCCCGAGATCAGGCACAGCACGAGGTCGTCGGCGGTGAGCCCTTGCACGAGTTGCAGCAGGCGCTTGGCGGCGGCCTCGCCAGCCGCGTCAGGCACCGGGTGCGCGGCCTCGACGATCTCGATGCGCTCGCACGGCACGGCGTAGCCGTAGCGCGTCACGACCAGGCCCGAGAGCGGGCCGGGCCAATGCTGTTCGACCGCACGCGCCATCGCGGCCGAGGCCTTGCCGGCGCCGATCACGACCAGCCGGCCCTTGGGCGCAGCCGGCAGGTGGCGAGGCCCGCACAGCGCCGGTTGCGCGGCGGCAATCGCGGCATCGAACAGGTGGCGCAGCAGGCTGCGTGGGTCGGGTGTTTTCACGATCGTCAGACCGGCAGGGTCGCAGCGGTCGGCCGCTCAGCGCGTGTTGCCGGCCAGTTGCTGGCAGACCGCCTGCGTGACCTGGGCGGTGGTCGCCTTGCCACCCAGGTCGCCGGTGTGCAGCGCGGGGTTGGCGGTGACGCTCTCGATGGCCTGCATCAGGCGCTTGGCGGCATCCAGCTCGCCCAGGTGCTCCAGCATCATCACGACCGACCAGAAGGTACCAACCGGGTTCGCCAGGCCCTTGCCCATGATGTCGAAAGCCGAGCCGTGGATGGGCTCGAACATGCTCGGATAGCGGTGCTCCGGGTCGATGTTGCCGGTGGGCGCGATGCCCAGGCTGCCGGCCAGCGCGGCGGCCAGGTCGCTGAGGATGTCGGCGTGCAGGTTGGTGGCCACCAGCGTGTCCAGCGTGGCCGGGCGATTGACCATGCGGGCGGTGCAGGCGTCGACGATTTCCTTGTCCCAGGTGACGTCCGGGAACTCCTTGGAGACCTGCAGCGCGATCTCGTCCCACATCACCATCGCGTGGCGCTGGGCGTTGCTCTTGGTGACCACCGTGAGCAGCTTGCGCGGCCGGCTCTGCGCCAGCTTGAAGGCGAAACGCATGATGCGTTCGACGCCGACGCGGGTCATCATCGTCACGTCGGTGGCGGCTTCGATCGGGTGGCCCTGGTGCACGCGGCCACCGACGCCGGAGTACTCGCCCTCGGAGTTCTCGCGCACGATGACCCAGTTCAGGTCTTCCGACTTGCAGCGCTTCAACGGGCCGTCGATGCCGGGCAGGATGCGCGTCGGGCGCACGTTGGCGTACTGGTCGAAGCCCTGGCAGATCTTCAGGCGCAGGCCCCACAGCGTGATGTGGTCGGGGATGGCCGGATCACCGGCCGAGCCGAACAGGATCGCGTCCTTGCCACGCAGCGCGTCCAGGCCGTCGGCCGGCATCATCACGCCGTGCGCGCGGTAGTAGTCGCCGCCCCAGTCGAAGTTCTCGAACGCGAAGCCGAAGCGGTTGCTCGACGCGGCGAGCGCTTCCAGCACCTGCTGGCCGGCAGGAACAACTTCCTTGCCGATGCCGTCTCCGGGAATGGTGGCGATCGAGTAGGTCTTCATGGTCTGTCTCCGTCAGTCGGTGATGGGTGGGCGATGACGGGACTGTAGGAATTGGACGGTGCGCGCGCGCACCGCTAAAGTGAATCCATCGTTTACCTGAACTCAACAATCGATCGACCATGACCGCGGGCATCCAACCGGCCGATCTGGGCTTCTTCTCCGCGCTGGCCAGTGCCGGCAGCCTGAGTGCGGCGGCGCGTGAACTGAGCATCACGACACCTGCGGTCAGCAAGCACCTGGCGCTGATGGAGTCGCGCCTGGGCGTGTCGCTGGTCAACCGCACGACGCGGCGCATGAGCCTGACGCCCGAGGGCGAGCTCTACCTCGAACACGCGCGCCGCATCCTCGGCGAGATCGACGACATGGAGGCGCTGCTCGGTGTCTCCAAGGCCACGCCGAAGGGGCTGCTGCGGGTGAACGCGACGCTCGGTTTCGGCCGCAGCCACGTGGCGCCGCTGATCTCGCGCTTCGTGCGCAAGCATCCGCAGGTCGAGGTGCAGCTGCAGTTGTCGGTCAATCCGCCGCCGTTGACCGAAGACTCGTTCGACGTCTGCATCCGCTTCGGTGCGCCGCCCGATGCGCGCGTGATCGCGCGCCACATCGCGCCGAACCGGCGGCTGCTCTGCGCCGCACCGGCCTATCTGGCCAAACACGGCACACCCAAGGTGCCCAACGACCTGAGCCGCCACAACTGCATCGGCATCCGCCAGGGCGAAGAAGCCTACGGCGTGTGGCGCCTGACCAGCGGCCGCGGCAAGGCCGCGACCACCGAGGCGATCAAGACCCGCGGCAACCTGACCACCAACGACGGCGAGATCGCCGTCAACTGGGCGCTCGACGGCCACGGCATCCTGATGCGGGCCGAGTGGGACATCGAGCGCCACCTGAAAAGCGGCCGCCTGGTGCAGGTATTGCCGCAGTGCTATACGCCCGATGCCGACATCCATGCGGTCTACCCGCAGCGCCATCAGCTGGCGGCGCGGGTGCGGGCGTTTGTCGACTTCGTGGCGCTGTCGTTCAGGCAGCAGGCGGCGACCGGCCCGTCGTGAGCCCGGTCATCGGTGGCCTGCGCGATCGATCGATCAGCCGTGCGGCCGTGCCGCCCCCGGTGGCGGCAGCCAGCGCAGGACGGTGGCGTACAGCAGCGCCGGGTCGACCGGCTTGCCGATGTGGGCGTTCATGCCGGCGTCGAGACAGGCGAGGCGGTCGTCGCCGAAGGCGTTCGCCGTCATGGCGATGATGGGCAGGCCGTGGCCCATGCGGGCGCGGATCTGTCGCGTCGCCTCGAGGCCGTCCATGCCCGGCATCTGCACGTCCATCAGCACGAGGTCGTAGCGGCCTTCCTGGGCCTGTGCCAACGCGCCCGCGCCGTCGGCCACGACGTCGACCGTCAGGCCCACCGATGCCAGCAGCTCGCGGGCGACTTCCTGGTTGATCGGGTTGTCCTCGGCCAGCAGCACCCGTTGCCCGGCGTGCCGGCGCCTGAGTTCGCTCTCGGCCTCGCTTTCGTCCAGCGGCGCGGCGACGGAGTCCTTGTGATGGCCCTGCAGCACCTGCAGCAGCGATTCCTGCAGGGCCGATGGCGTGACGGGCTTGACCAGCACCGCATCGACCCGCGCCTCGCGGGCCTGGCGGCGCATCTGGGCATCGTTGAACGCCGCCAGCAGGACGAAGGGCGGCATGCGGTCGCCGCAGGCGCGCCGCAGTTCGCCGAGCGTGGCCAGGCCGTCCAGCGGCGCCATGCGCCAGTCGACCAGCATCACGTCGAAGTGCCGGCCTTCGGCGGCCTCGTCCTGCACGCGGCGGACGGCCGCGCGGCCGGTGAGGTGCGCGTCCACCTGCAGCCCCAGCGCGCCCAGGGTGGCGGTGATCGCGTCCAGCGCCTCCGGCAGGTCGTCCACCACCAGCGCACGCAGCCCCTGCAGGCGCGGTTCGCCGCGCATCGCGATGCTGCCGGCGGCGCGCCGCAGCCAGCCGGTGAACCAGAAGCTGCTGCCCTCGCCGGGCTGGCTCACCAGCCCGACCTCGCCCTCCATCATCGCGGCGATGTGGCGTGTCAGCGCCAGGCCCAGGCCGGTGCCGCCGTGCCGCCGGGTGGTCGATGCGTCGGCCTGCGCGAAGGCATTGAAGAGCACGCCCTGCTGCTCGGGCGAGATGCCGATGCCCGAGTCCCGCACCTCGAATCGAACCTGCAGCCGCCCGCCCTGGTCGGCCAGCAGCTCGCCGCGCAGCCGCACCCAGCCGTGCTCGGTGAACTTGACCGCATTGGCCAGCAGGTTGATCAGCGCCTGCGCCAGCCGCTTCGGGTCGCCGCGCATGCGCTCGGGCAGGTTGCCGGCATCGAGCGCGAGTTCCAGGCCCTTCGCGTCGGCCACCTCGCCGACCATCTCGAGGGCGCCCGACAGCAGTTCGTCGCGCGAGAACTCGATGTCGTCGAGTCCCATCTTGCCGGCCTCGATCTTGGACAGGTCGAGGATGTCGTTGATGATCTGCAGCAGGTGCCGGGCGGCGCCGTCGAC
Organism: Leptothrix cholodnii SP-6; assembly: GCF_000019785.1. Lineage (NCBI taxonomy): Bacteria > Pseudomonadati > Pseudomonadota > Betaproteobacteria > Burkholderiales > Sphaerotilaceae > Leptothrix > Leptothrix cholodnii. Next base: position 3,507,775 of record NC_010524.1, on the reverse strand, counting down.
CTTGCGCAGCCGATCGCGCTGCAGCGCGTCGCGGCTGTCGCGCGCCATCAGGTGCGTGAGCCCGATGATGGCGTTCATCGGGGTACGGATCTCGTGGCTCATGTTCGCCAGGAAGGCGGTCTTGGACTGGTTGGCCACCTCGGCGGCATCCTTGGCCACGGCCAGCGCGGCGGTTCTTTCGGCGACCAGCTCCTCCAGCTGCTCGCGGTGCCGGCGCAGCTGCTCGTCGACCTTCTCGCGCTCGACCTGCGTGCGCGCGACGCTGATGCCCATGGCCAGATCGCGCGAGGCTTCGGTCAGGACCTCGATCACGCCCGGGTCGAACACGTCCGGCTCGGCGGCGCAGATGTTCAGGACGCCGATCACCTCGTCACCCAGCCGCACCGGCAGGGTCAGGGTCGCGGCGCAGCCGCGCGCCAGCGCGCCCTCGCGCCAGACGGCATCGTCGGGGTGCTCCTGCGTGCTGCTCCAGGCCTCGATCGTGCCCTGGCGTATCGCCCGGCCGACCGGGCCCCGACCGGTGGCCGATTCGTCCCAGGTCACGTGCAGGTTCTCGAGCAGGCCGGGGACGGCGCCGCACGAGGCCATCAGGCGCACCTGCCGGTCGCCTTGGGCGTAGCCGATCCAGGCGATGCGGAACCCGCCGGCTTCGACGATCGCGCGGCACATCTGCTCGAGCAGCTCGCGCTCGCGATGGCCGTGCAGCAGCGTGTGGTTGCCCGCCGACACCACCCGCAGCGCCCGGTTCGCATAGGCGAGGCGGTGCTCGCGATCCTCGATCGCCGACGACGACTCGTCGAGCGCCTGCGCCAGGGTGCCGATCTCGTCGCCGTTGTGCGGCAGGCCGCTGCGCGCATCGAGCTCGCCCGAGCGCAGGCGATGGGCGGTCTGCGCCAGCGTCAGGATCGGCTGCAGCACCCATCGGTCGACCCCGGCCAGCAAGGCCGCGGCCGTGCCGATCAGCACCAGCGCCAGGGCGCCGAGCGTGACGATCGCATCGCGGTGTGCCGACGCCTGGATCGCGTCCCTGGGGACGGCCAGCAGCAGCTTGTACCGGCTGCCCGAGCTGGTGGTCAGGAGCGGGGCATGGGCGATCAGCTTGCGTTCTCCGGCCCGGTCGCTGTCCTCCAGGGTGCCGTCGACGCGGGCCTCGAGCACCTTGCGGGCGGCCGGCGTCCTGGCGGGCGTGCCGGTCCATTTTTCCGGGTCGGGAAAGCGCGCGACGATGCTCCCCTGGCCGTCCATCACCGTCAGCCGTGCGTCGTCCTGCACGTGGATCCTGGCGAGGGCGCGGGCCATCCAGTCCAGGCTGAGGCCGACGTAGTAGATCCCGCTCACCTGCCCCTGTGCATCGCGCTTGGCCTTGCTGAGGGTGATGCCCGGCTTGCCGACGATCCGACTCACGACCACGTCGCCGACCACGATGTCGCGGGCCTTCAGGGTGCGCCGGAACCAGTCGCGATCGGCCAGGTTGACCGGGCGGGTGGCCATGACACCGGAACTGGCGATGTCGCCGCCAGGGCGGGCCACGCCCACTTGCACGTAGTCGGGCTCGCGTGTGAGCAGCTGCGCGAGTTGCAGCTGGCAGGCCGGGGTCAGGGTCGCGACGTCGCAGGCCGGATTGAGCATCAGGCCGTTGAGGATCGCGTCGGCGCGCTCGACCAGCACCTCCTGGCGCGCCGCGATCAGCCGCACCTCGTCGAGCAGGCTCTCCTTGGCGTGGGCGATCTGGCGGTCCCGATCCTTGACGAGGTGCCAGCCCAGCAGCGCGCCCAGTACCGCGAAGGCGCCGGCCAGCAGCAGGATGAGGCGCCCTCGCAGGCTCATGCGGGCGTTGCGCCTGACGCTGCGGGGCGTCGTCGAGGCTCCCGCATGCGGGTCGGCTGCCGTGAGAGACTTTTGTTCAGACACCATGCCAGTGCGCGTGACGCTCCGGTTGCCGTGATCGACTGCAGATCGCTTTTCGAGTGTAAGTGGGCGCCTGTCGCGTCCCTTGCCGAAACGCAAGACTCGGCCGAGCCGCCGCGAGCGGGCATCGGCAGGATCAGGCCGCCCGATCCCGTTCGACCAGCTTGACCGGCGAGGCGGCACAGACCCGGCCTCGGCCGCCATGCTTGGCCGCGTAGCAGGCCGCGTCGGCAGCGGCCAGCCAGGCCGCGTCGCTGTCGTGGGCGGACGTCAGCTCGGCGACACCGATGCTGGTGCCCACGCGCAGGGCACGGCCCTCCCACGTCAGGCTCAGGTCGGCCACGGCGCCCTGCACCTTGTCGGCCACCTGCAGTGCACGGCGCTGATCGCAGCCGGGCAGCAGCACGGCAAACTCGTCGCCGCCGAGCCGGGCCACGGTGTCGCTGGCGCGCACCTGCGAGGTGATCATCTGCGCCACGGCCTTGAGCATCGCGTCGCCGGCGGCGTGCCCGGCCGTGTCGTTGATCGGCTTGAAGTGGTCCAGGTCGATCATCAGCACCGACGCCGGGCGCGTGTCGGGCTGGCGGGCATGCACCTGCGAGATCGCCCGCCCGAAGCCCTTGCGGTTGACGACGCCGGTGAGCGGGTCGTGGTCGGCCGCATGTTCGAGCTGGCGCCGGGCCTGGACCTGCTCGCTGACGTCGTACAGGCTCCAGATCGTGCCCGCCGAGGGGTCGTCGACGGAGACCGGCCGTGCGTGCAGGCAGGCCCAGAACACCGTCCCGTCGGCGCGCAGCAGCTGCCATTCGCCGACGTACGGCTGGCCGTCCGCGAATGCGGCGCCCACCAGCGGCCCCAGGTTCACGTAGTCCTCGTTCGAGGCGTAGATGACCTGCGCCAGCTGGCCGACCAGTTGCTCCTCGCTGCGGCCGAGCAGGCGGCAGCATTCGGCGCTGACCAGCTCGAAGCGCTGATGGCGCGTGAACGCCAGCCCGACCGGCGAGGCCGACAGCACCGAACTGAGCTTCTGCAGCACCTGGGCGTTGAAGCGTTCGACCTGTGCCCGCTCGGCCAGCAGGTGGCGCAAGGTGCGCGCCAGCTGGCCGATCTCGCCGTCGAAGTCCGGCCACGCCAGGCCCTCGTCGCCGGCCAGCAGATGGGCGGCCTGATGTTCCAGGCGCGCCAGCGGGCGCAGCTGCCAGGCAATGAAGGCGCCCAGCGCACCGGCCATCACGACGGCAAACAGCGCCGCGACCTGGAGCGCATGCGAACGGGCCTGCACCAGCGGCGCGATCAGCGCGTCGCGCGGAATCGTGCGCCAGACGCGCCAGCCGGTCGATGCATCGCCGGCCATCGTCACCAGGCCCTTGGCGTCGATCCAGGTGCCGGATTCGAAGGCGTGCGTGGCGGCGTCCAGCTTCCATTGCGCGACCGCCGCCGCCAGGTGCGGCTCGGCCGCCACGCTGTCGAGCAGGCGGGTGCGCTGCGGATGAGCCAGGATGCGGCCGGCTGCGTCGGACACCACGATCGTGGTCGACAGGTCGGCCACCTGGGTATCGGCCAGATCCTCGATCAGGTCGCGGCTGGCCAGCCGCAGGCTGCCGCCGATGACGCCCCAGACGCCCGCGGCATCGCTCACCGGATGCACCAGCATGATGACCGGCTCGTTGGAGATGCGTCCCCGGATCGGTTCGGAGATCACCGCCAGGCGGGTCGCGACGGCCCGCTTGAAGTACTCGCGGTCGGCGATCGACGTCAGCGGCGTGCGCGTGCCGGCCGGGTCGATGAGCATGCGCACCCGGCCGTCCGCGCCGGTGGCGAAGACGTTGGCGAACATCGAGCGCAGCACCGGTCGCTGCTCGAAGAAGGCGGCCAGCTTGAGCGGATCCTGGAGCGTCGTGCGGTCGAGCTGTTCACCGACGACCTGCAGGGCGCGCTGCAGCTCGACGATGCGCCGGCTGATGACCTTCGCGGTGCGCAGTGCCTCGACGTGCTCGCGCTCGCGGGCGCGCTGGATCAGCTGGGCCTCCGCGACGTCGCCCATGTACCAGGCCGTGAACGCCATGCCCGCGAACAGGCCCGCCAGCGCGCCGACCGCCAGGCGCATCTTCAGGGTCTCGAACCAGCGGCCCGGGCTGAGGCCGCGCAGGGTGTCGCGCCAGGCCATCCGCCGGGCCGCAGGCGCTTCGTCGAAGAAGAGATCGGTGTCCATCACGGGGGAGTTCATGTCGGGCCTGGAGCGACGCATCGATCGAAATGCCGGGCGGCGTCAGCCTCGCGCACGGCGGTCCGGCATCGACTCGGCGGATCGAATCGACGCGTGCTGTCATTTCGGCGCGAACCGGCCGAACTTGATTTCAGGCGTGCTCGGCGCCGGAAGAAAAAAGCCCGCGCTCATAGGGAGAGGGCGGGCCTGATGGACGTCGGCGAACGTCCTTGAACGCTTTTCTGGTCGCCGACAGGAATCACATTTCCCTATGGCGAGCGGGTCTAAGAGTGTCGAGTTACTGCAAAAGTTACTGCGTCAGCTTATCGCCAACCCACCAACAGCGGTGAGAAGGCCAGCGATTCGAAATCCTAGTCGATCTTCAGGCAAGCGCCCGCATCACGGCCGCCGGCTCGCGCTCGATCAGGTTCAGCAGTACCAGGGCCGGACCCTGCGGCCGGCGGTCGCCGCGCTCCCAGTGGCGCAGCGTCGCCACAGAAAACCCGAAGCGGGCCGCGAACTGGGCTTGCGTCAGCCCCAGCCGGGCGCGCACCGCGGCCACGTCCACCGCGGTGGGTTCGTAGACCTTGACGCCTGCGGCATCACCGCGCGCGTGGGCGGTGGCCTCCTTCAGGCCTTGCCGGATGCTCTCGAATGCCGTGCTCATGTCTTCACCTTTCGAACCAGATTTGCACCAGCACATCGACCAGGCCGGCCAGCTCGTTGCGTTCTGCCTTGCTGATGTTCGCCCGCTCGTTCTTGGCGAACATCGTCAGCAGATACAACGGCATGGCCTCGCTGTGCACGTAGTAGATGACCCGCACGCCACCGCTTTTGCCGCGGCCGTCGCGCCCCCATCGCAGCTTGCGCACGCCGCCGGTGCCTTCGATCAGGTCGCCTGCGCGGGGATGTGCGGCCAGGTAGTCGACCACGGCCCGGCGATCCTCGTCAGGCAGCAGCTTGGCGGCCCGGCGCTGGTATTCGGGCAGCTCGGCAACGGTCAACATCGGCACAGTCTAATCCATTGGATTAGATGCGGTCGGCCTTCAGTCCTTCGCCAGGTACTGATACAGCGTCTGGCGCGACACGCCGAAGTCACGAGCGAGCGCCGCCCGGCCCTTGCCGCCTTGCGCCGCATCGCGCTGGCGCAGATCCGCGGCTTGCTCCGCGGTCAGGGCCGGCGCCCGGCCCCGGTACTTGTCGGACTGCCCGCGCGCGATGGCGATGCCCTCCCGCTGGCGCTCCCGGATCAGTGAACGCTCGAACTCGGCAAACGCGCCCAGCATCGACAGCATCAGGTTGGCCATCGGGTTGACACCCTCAGTGGTGAATGTCTGCCCTTCCTTGACGAACTCGACCGACACGCCACGGTCGGTCAGCTCGCGCACGATGCGGTGCAAATCGTCCAGGTTGCGGGCGAGCCGATCCATGGAGTGGACCACCAGGCAGTCACCCGCCCGCACATGGGCCAGCGCTTCGGCCAGCGCCGGGCGGTTCGTCGTGCCGCCGCTGGCGTGATCGGTGAACACCTTGTGCAGCACCAGGCCGTCAAGCTGACGGGTCGTGTTCTGGTCGACGCTCGAAACCCGGATGTAGCCCACGCGGTGGCCAGCGTCTGCCTGGGCTTGCGTGGTCGGTGTCGTCTTCATGGTGTTCCCCTGTCGAAAGTGTCAGGTTGAACTCTAGACCTTCTGTCGGATGTGTCAAGAAAATATGAAAGCAACCCTAGACGGACGCTTTGGGGCCGTGAAAAGTGTCAAGGCAAAGTGTCATGTTGGGCTATACCCCAGCCTGACACATTGGCGCCTGGCGGCCGCGCATCGGTGCGGTTTTCGGCGCGCTCTGAATTCACAGCCGTGTAAATGCATGTGGGAACACCGGGAACAACGGGAACACGGCGCTAAGTCCTTGTCCCGCCTTGTGATTTATGTTCCCACTGGCTGTTCCCGGTGCGGGAACACCGGGAACACTTTGTCCAGGGAAGTGCAGGACGTGGCCGGAATCAGGAAAAACCGCCCCGTTCTGCGGTTTGCCGACCCCTTGCGTGGGGTCAGTGCATGTCGATCGGCATCCGCTCACCACGTCCCCGTGTGCGTTGACACCACCGCTTGGTCACGATGCCCGGGCCGTCAAGGTGTCAGGTTGAGGTCATGTCACCATCACGGCTCAGACCGGGCCTGACACCGGCCTGTTCACGCAGGCAGGCCGGGCGTTACAGGATCCGATCCCACGCCGCCAACATTTCGGCCAGTGCTGCGCCGCTGCGGGCCTTGTCGCGCTCGGGCTTCGGTCCATGGGGATCGCCCACCAGGTACAGACGATGCGGCTTGCGCCCGCGGTTCACCGTCCGGGTGCCGGCCTTCACCAGTTCACCCGAGCGACTCAGGTTCTCGACCGTCCAGCGGACCTGTCTCATTTCAGACGGCGCGGCCGGGTTGATGCCGGGCACCCGTGCCGCGATGTCGCAACAGGACACCGGGCCGCTTTCCGCAATCAGGGTCCGGGCCGCGTCCATCACCGCCAGGCTCAATTCTGAACGGGGCCGCCCGCCGGGCCGACCGGTCACAACTTCCCTTTCCCAAGGAACGCGCGCAGGCGCTTGGCAATCTCATCCTCGAAGGCTTGAACCGCGGCAGCAAACCGGCTCCGGGCCGCAGGCAGAAGGAACGGCCGCGGCCTCATCTTGCTCGTGCCCAATTCGAGAAACTTCCAGTAGAACGGGTCATGCGGACTGTTGGCGCCCCGCTTCGCTGGTGGAGCCGGCCGCACACGAACCGCTGCCCGCAACAATCCCGACTGGGGCTTGAGTTGCGTGATGCCTATCGCCTTCTTCACGGTGCCCGGCTTTCGCTTCAAGCCGCCCTTCTTGTTCCTGATCGGGACCGACAGAACCGGGGCCCGAAGTTTTGCGTCATCGCGGATCACTTGTGCGGCACGGTACAGAGCCGCGCGGGTCGCGCTGCGTTGCTCCTTCATCAAATCGCGCAGGGCTTGTTTCAGCTCGGGAATCCCGCGAGGGGTGGCCTTGAACATGGATCGTTCCTTTCAGGTGGTGTGTGGGTTGGATGCCGTGCGCCGGCTTCAATCGACATCGGCAAAGATCGTCGGCAGGATGTGAAACACCCGCGTCAGGGCCATGCCCGGAAGCCGCTGGTTGTTGGTCAGCCGCCCTTTTTCGTGCTTCAGGCAGCCGGCATCCCTGAGCACGCCCGCCACGAAGCCGGAATCCAGCCCCTTGCACAGCTCGGTCTTGAAGGCTTCCGGGAACACGAGGTACTCGACCAGGCTGGAATCCGTGCTGCGGCCCCCCACTGGCGCGCGGGCGTCGCTGTAGTCGGTGGCGCTGTCGAACTTCACCGGGTGGCCTTGCTCATCCACGAACCGCTTGAAGCCGGCCCGCAACGCGGTGTTAGGTCGGTGATCGTCCATCGCCCGGTTGCACCAGGTGTGCTGGTCAAGTTTTTTCGGACACCACGATAGGTTGTTTGATTGCCGATTGCTGCTCGAAGGCATTGGGTGGCAGGTTGCCCAGTTTGGAGTGCAGCCGCACGCTGTTGTAGAAGCCCACGATGTAGTCGGCGATGTCGGTCATGGCCTCGGCATGGTTGGCGTAGTCGCGCTGCCAGACCCGCTCGGTCTTGAGGCTCAGGAAGAAGCGTTCCATCACCGCGTTGTCCCAGCAGTTGCCCTTGCGGCTCATGCTGCCGACCAGGCCGTGGCGCGCCAGCAGCGCCTGATGCAACGCGCTGGCGTACTGGCTGCCTCGGTCGGAATGAACAATCAGCCCTGGCGCGGGTTGGCGCTGCGCAATGGCCAGTTGCAGCGCTGCGCACACCAACTCGGCATGCATCGTCGGCGCCATCGCCCAGCCCACGACCTTGCGGGCGTACAGGTCCAGCACCACGGCCAGGTACAGCCAGCCGCTGCGCGTGCGGATGTAGGTGATGTCGCTCACCCAGGCCTGGTTGGGGCGGCTCGGATTGAAGCGCCGTGCCAGCAGGTTGTCAGAGACGGGCAGCGCATGACCGCTGTCGGTGGTGTGCATGAACTTGCGTCGCCACAGGGCCCGCAACCTGTTCTCGCGCATCAAACGTCGCACCCGGTGGCGCCCGATGCCCAGCCCCCGAGCGCGCAGCACTGCGCACAGGCGACGGCTGCCATAGACGCGGCCGCTGGCGGCGAACTCGGCCTTCAATTGCGTGCTGACCAAGCAGGCCTTGGGCGCGAGCTTGGCGCGCTGACGGGCACCGTAGTAGCCCGAACGGCTGACGCCCAGCACGCGGCATAGACGCTCGACGGTGACGGCCTTCTTGTGCAGTTGCTCGACGAACTGGTAGCTCATCGAAGCTCGCGGGCAAAGAAGGCCGATGCTTTTTTTAAGATGTCGACGTCGCCGCGCAGTTGCTTGTTCTCGGCCTCAAGCTGGCGGATGCGTTGCTGCTCGGCGGTGAGCGGTTTGCCAATGCCGGGGCGGCCTGCAGCCTCTTCATCGGCTTGCGCCAGCCATCGCCGCACGGCCGTCTCGCCGAGCTTCATGTCGCGGCAGACGTCGCCCACGCTCAAGCCCTGCTCGCGAATCATCTGCACCACTTGCAGCTTGAATTCCGCGTTGAATGTCCTTCGTTCTCTCTTGCTCATGTTCCTCGTCCAGGTGGATTCCACCTATCGAGGTGTCCGGGAAAATTAGACCATGACAAAGGCTCGTCTTTCGCCAGTGCATACAGAGAGCTTTTCTTCAGCCCGGTGAGCAATTCAACGGCCTCCAACCGTAAGAGGCGCTCGGCTCGCTTCACGCGAGACATCTGCGCATCTGACAGGGTGACTTGAATCGGCGGTTCGGCCGGTCCGGGGGGCCGGGCCGTTTCCAGGCTACCGGCGGTGGTGGGCGTCAGGCGTGATTCCATCGTGGCTTCCTTGTTCCTTCTGAGGATCAAGAGCCATTCTTCCTAAGCGTTGGCGGAAAGAAACGTTAACTTGCGCACCTCAAACCGGATGGCAAATTAACCTAGACAAAGTCGTCCTGCCATGAATGGAAAAGAAACGGATCGAACGCCTTCCGCGCTTTTGAAAGCGCGCCACGAAGTGCGGTTCTCGACAAGACAATTCCAGCCCTGGTACAGATCGACTCGAACTCACGTACGTCCGGACCGTCATCGGTCAACATCGGTTGCGCGAAGCCGAAACGGAAACGCAAGAACACAAAGACATCGGCAGCGAACGGTAACGCAGAGCGTTGGCGCGAATTTGGTAGGCGTGATTCCGCGTAGTCGATGCTTTCCAGCAGTTCGCGCATCTGTCTCAGGGTCGATCCGTAGGCCGTCCATTGGGCCTCGCCCGTCTCGCCGAACAGTTCGCCGTGCGCATCCTCTATCTCGGATTGCACGATGCCGTCCAGCTCAAGGAAAGACACCACCTCGCCGAGCTTTTCGGCGATTTCACGGAGTCCATTTCTGGTCGGCATAGGCGTATAGCCTGACGATCGCAACGATTTCAATCGCTCTACCAAGCGAGCAGCAGACCATTCGTAGCGGCCTGGCCCATGCACCAGAGCGCCGGCCAGCCCCGCAGGTGAAGATTCGTCTTCAGCCATCGCATGCCCCCATGCGCACGCCCCCGCCCGAAGGCGCCGCGCCACCCAGCGGGGGCACTGGGCAAGCCGTGGGGATCAATCACAGCCTGGCGCGACGCTTCATTGTCGCACCGGCTTTTCTGGTGGCTCATCGACTGAGCCACCAGGCGGGATAACCGACCGCTGGTGGTATCGGCGTCGACGTGGCCGGCATCAGCTTAACGTCGACCAGGTGCACCAGCAGCAGGGCAGCAGCTGGCCGGCGGCATGGGCATCGAGCGCGACCAGGCGGCGAGCCGATGGCCTGGCCAGGGGCACGGCGTTGAAGGCGAACACGTGCCGTCCGTGGCGCTGGCGGCGGTGCCGACGATGCGGGCATCAGCTCGACGCCGACCAGGTGCACCAGCAGACGGGCAGCAGCTGGCTGGCGGCGTGGGCATTGAGCTCGATCAGGCGGGCGAGCCGTCGGCCGTGATGCCCACCGATTGCAGGCGCCTGCACAAGATCGGCAACAACACCCGCGCCGCCCGGTTTGGCGGGGCACGGGGATGCTCAATCGCGCCGAGTTTCCGCAGACGTGCAAATGCTCGGCGCCAGGGCTTCGGGCTTGCGATCGAGTGCTGCTGACGCCAGCGCGCGGCATCAATCCGGGTGGGCTTGGCACGAGGTGTTGGTGAGTTGCTTCATAGCCTGCATCAATCGACCCCCCCACCCCAGAAACCCGCGCGCGCAAGAATCTGGTTAACCAGTCGGTTTCCGGGTATGGGGGCACAGAGATTCGACCCGCCCCTGGTACCAGTCATAGTCGAAAGCTATTTTTGCTGATCGGCTCGCCCAGCCGAAACCATGGTGACGAAGGCCGAACAGAAGAAGTTGATGTGATGGAGTCTCCTCTCTCTCATCTCTATGTTGTTCCCGCTGTTCCCGATCTGTTCCCGGTCCTGTTCCCACTTGGCCAATCTGGCGCAAACCCGCGCCGTTGCTTGTTCTGCGGCCGATTCGCCCGCCGTGTTCCCGGTGTTCCCACTGCTGCGTGCACGCCGGCCAGATTTCCGGCACGCCAACAGGCCCGCGCAGCACCGACCAGGCGCTCGCGTGCGTGTTGTCGCTGGTGCGAGTCGACGTGCCACCGCCAAACGTCGCGCGAAGAAGTAGCCGCCGCGCCGCCCCCCTGCGGCCCGGGTCACTGGCATGGCCGAACACACCCGCAGGCGCACACCGCAGCACCTGGCCAGGCACACGCAGCCAGATGGACGAACCCCGGCTCATGGCCGGGCTGGTGGTGTGCGTGGGGGTGGTGTGCTCAGGTGCCGCAGCAGCAGGGCACCAGGGGCGCAGGGCGGGCGATCAGGCGGCCTTGAAGGGGATGACCTCGGCACCGCGCCGCATGCTGTCCACACGCTCGCCCCACCAGGTCATCAGCCGGCGACGCTCTGCCATGTATTCGGCCCGGTTGTAGGCGCCGCGCACGTCGTCGCGTTCCTCGTGGGCCAGCTGGCGTTCGATCACGTCACCTCGGTGGCCGGCCTCGTTGGCGCTGGTGCTGAACAGGGTGCGCATGCCGTGGGCGGTGGCCTCGCCCTTGTAGCCCATGCGGGCCAGCGCGCTGTTCATGGTGTTCTCGCTGAACGGGCGGCCCGGGTAGAACGGGCTCGGGAAGATCAGCGCCTGCGTGCCGGTCAGCGCCCGCATCTCTTCCAGCACGGCCAGGGCCTGCACCGACAGCGGCACCAGGTGTTCGGCCTTCATCTTCATGTGCGCCGCCGGGATGCGCCACAGCGCGGCGGCTTCGTCGATCTCGGTCCACTCTGCGGCCCGCAGCTCGCCAGGCCGAACGGCCGTCAACACCAGCAACAACAGGGCGTTGCGCACCGTCGGGTCGCCGCCGTAGTCGGCCAGCTTGCGCAGGAAGGCCGGCGCCTCTTGCGCTGACATCGCCGGCCGGTGCTTGGTGTCGCGTGGCCGGAAGATCTCCGACGGCTTGAGCGGATACGTCGGGTCAGCCGCTACCAGTTCGTGCGCCACGGCGTAGCGGTACAGCGCCCGCAGCCGCTGGAACACCCGCCCGGCGGTCTCGGCTGCGCCGCTGGCCTCGATGCGCTGCACGCAGGTGCGGATCTCCCCGGGCGCGATCTCGCCGACCGGCCGGCGGCCCAGCGTGGGGAACACGTAGCGCTTCAGCGATCCGGCGATGTTGTGCCGCGTGCCCTCGGTCCAGGCGCCTGCGCGGTGCTGCAGCCAGTCGGCGGCCACGGCTTCGAGGCTGCCGGGTTCGGCCAGCCCCGCCGCGGCCCGTTGCGCGGCTTCCTGGCCGGCCAGGTGCTGGCGCTCGCGCTCTTCCTTGACGCCCTTGCGGTGCTCGCTCGGGTCGGTGCCTTCGGCCACCAGCGTGCGCGCTTCGGCGGCTTTCTTGCGGGCCAGAGACAGGCCGGTGTCGGGGTAGGTGCCCAAGCTCAGGGTCTTGCGCTTGCCGTTGAAGGTGTAGTCGAGCCGCCAGCCGTGGGCGCCGCCCTTGACCAGCGGCAGCAGGTACAGCCCGCCGCCGTCGCCGATGCGCCGCGCCGGCTTCTTGCCGTCCACGATCGCCTTGAGTTCGGCCCGCAAGCCGGTGTCGCTCTTGATCTGTGCTGTCGCCACGTTTGCCCCCTGAAATGCAGTAACTTTTTCGGCCGTCAGTGGCCCGGAGAAAAGTTACTGCGAAAGTTACTGCAGTCGGGCTTGGATGGTGGCGCACTTCGGCGCACGTCGGTGGAAGAAAAAAGCCCGCTCTCATAGGGAAGAGGCGGGCCTGATGGACGTCGACGAACGTCCTTGAACGCTTTTCTGGTCCCGCCGACAGGAATCGAACCTGTATTTGCCGCTTAGGAGGCGGCCGTTCTATCCATTGAACTACGGCGAGAAGCTGCGCGGCATTGTAGGGGCGCGGACTCAGTCGACCCGCGTGCCGCTGTCGTCCCACTTCCAGGTCCAGATCAGGTCGAGCGCGTTTTCGGTGCCCGACTGGGCTCGCAGCGTGAAGCGCTGGGCGGCGCGGTAGATCAGCTGCCAGGTGCCGGCGGCGGCGTTGAGGCTGCGTTCGTAGCCCACGTACCAGCGCCGGCTGAGCTGCTTGCCCAGCGAGACGACGGTCTCGCGGGTGTCGCCGGTGTCGTTCTGGCGCACCGACAGCTGATCGAGCCCGATGCGCTCGACGATCGATGGCGAGTCGCTCTCGCCGGCCAGCAGCGCGTAGGCGGCGCGCTGCAGCAGCGCCAGGTCGGTGCGGCCCAGGCCGTCGGAGGCGCGCCCGAGCAGCAGCCACGACAGCCGGTCGGTGTCGCTCATGGCGGGCTCGCTGAACAGCCGCACGCGCGGCGCCTGGGCGGTGCCGGTGACGATCACGCCGACCCGCACGTCTTCGAGATCGGGGCGGGTGGCCTCGATGTCCAGGCGCGGGTTGTCGGCCGCGCCGATGAAGGTGATCAGGCCGCGGTCGACCTGCAGCTTCTGACCGTAGGCGGCGTAGTTGCCGTCCTCGGCGCGGATCACGCCGTTGATCGCCAGCTTGTTGGCCGGGCTGGTCAGGCGCAGCTCGCCGGCCAGCCGGGTGGCCAGGCCGCGGCCCTTGAGCGTGAAGGCCGGGCCGAGGTCGGCGCGCAGGTCGAGCACGGTGCGGCGCTGGCTGCGCGCAGCCGCGGCGGCGCGTTCGCGCGCGGCCGCGTCTTCGGGGCGCTGCACGTCGACGTCGTCGGCCAGGCTGGGCGCGTCGCTCTGGCTGAAGTCGATGCGGCCTTCGTCGGCACGCACCTCGCCGGTCAGCATCGTCGACGTGGCATCGAGCAGCAGCCGCGCGCTGCCGCTGGCGACCACCCGCCGGTCGACCCGCTGCAGCACCGCGAAACGGTCGGCGCTGACGTTCAGGTCGAGCCGTGGCGCGGCGCCGAGCGCGATCTCGCCGGTGGCGCTGAGCTGGCCGTCACCGGCGCGCACGCTGGCGGTCTCGACCCGCGCGGTGCTGCCGTCCAGGCGCACGCGCAGCTGTGCGTCGTGCCAGTCGACGCCCTGCAGCAGGTTGCGCACCGCGAGGTTGCGGCCGACCAGCTCGCCGCTCAGCTCGGGCGCGCCGAGCTGGCCGGCGATGCGCGCCTCGGTGCCGAGCTGGCCCGACAGCCGCCAGCCCGCCGGCAGCCAGCGGCCCCAGTTGCCGAGCTGCGCGACCTGCAGGTCGATCTTGCCGGCGACCGCGGCGCTGGCCGGCGGCCACATCGCCGCGGGCGGCGCCGTCAGGCCCTGTTCGCCTTCGAGCCGGCCGAGGTTGCCGCCGCTGATGGTCTGCGTCAGGCGCCAGTTGCCGTCATGCGCCGACAGGCCCAGCCGCAGGTCGACCAGGCCCAGGCGCTGCGGGTTCCTGGGGTCGTCGGGGTCGGTGACCTGCAGGTCACCGCTGTCGCGCTGCAGGCTGGCGGCGAGCCTGAAGTTCTCGGGCGTGGCCTGCACGTCGATGCTGCCGCCGATGCGCAGGTCGCCGCCCCAGCCGAAATCGGGCTGGGCGCGCCGCAGCAGCGGCGCCACGTCGATGGCGTCGAGCCGGCCCTGCAGCGCCAGCCGGTCGGCGCTGTGCTCGCCACTGCGGTCCTGCTGCCAGGCGAACTGCTGCAGCGCCAGGTGCAGCTCGCTCAGGTGCAGCCGCGTGGCGCCCAGCGTCACGGTGGTGGTCGCGGGCGAGTGCGTCAGGTTCAGCGTCGTGGGGTCGAGCACCAGCCGCACCGGCCGGGTGAACCCGCTCGGCGCGGCCGGGCCGCTCGGCGTGCTGGCGGCCGCACCGACCGCGGTGGCGAGGGTTTTTTCGCGCAGCTCGAACTGCTCGATCCGGCCGCGCCAGCCCACCAGCGACCGCCCGAAGTCGTGTTCGAGGGCGCCGCCGGCTTCGATCAGGCCGGCCAGCGGCGGCATCGCGCGGCTGCCGTTGCCGTTGCCGTCGGGCTTGGTGGCGCCGGTGGCCACGGTCGCCGCCGTGCCGCCGGGGGCCAGTTCGGCCAGCTCCGCCCGCAGTCGGTGCGCGGCGGCGCTGCCGCGGGTCTTCACGGTCAGGCCGCGCAGCTGCCAGCCGCCGAGGTCGGCGCGCTCGAGCCGGGCGTCGACCTCGAGCGGATCGTCTGCGCCGCTGCCGACGCGCCAGCTGCCGCTCAGGTCCTGCACGGCGAGGCGGCGGTCGGCGCCGCGCCAGCCCAGCGCCGGCAGGTTGACGCGGCCGTTGCTGCGCATGTGCGGCCAGCGGCCGTCGAACTGCGCCTGGCCGTCGCTGCGGCCGTCGAGTTCGGGCGGTTGGTCCGGCTGCAGCAGCCGCAGCCAGGGCGCCAGCTGGGCCAGGTCGGCGCTGTTCCAGGCCAGCTGCCACTGGTCGCGGCTGCCGACCGGATCGAGCACGCCTTGCAGCGACAGCGTGGTCGCCGCCGTGCCCGGGCCGAGCTGCAAGGCCAGGCGGGTGTCGACATGCGGCTGCGCCGACGCGGCGCTCGGGATGGCGTTGAGCTGCCATTGCCCGCTCAGGCCCAGGCCGGCCAGCCGGCTCGGTTGCAGGTCGAACTGCGCCTGGCCGCGCAGCTGCGCCAGCCCGTCGATGCTGCGCGGCGCCTTGGCGGGCCACTGCAGCCGGGCGCCGAGCTGGCCGTTGAGTTCGTGCGGCCCGGCCGCCAGCAGCCGGTCGAGCGTGCCGGGCTCGGACCGCGGCGCCGGCCGTGGCCACCACAGCGCCGGGTCGAAAGCCTGCAGGCTGCTCGACCAGTCGAGCAGCAGGTTGCCGTTGCGGCGCACCACGCTGCCCTTGCCCGACAGCCGGGCGCCACCCGCGTCGGCCTGCAGGTTGTCGACCTGCAGCCGGCCCGGATCGGCCTTGGCATCGAGCGCCAGCGTCACCGCCGGCAGGCTGGCGCCGATCAGCCGGCCGGTCAGGCGCGTGCGCAGGCGGGTCTCGAAACCGGCGGCCGGGGCAGCGGCGCCGGCCGCCGGCAGCGGCTGGCTCAGCTGCCAGGCCAGCGGGCCGCCGATGTGCAGCGCCGGGCTGGCCGGGTGCAGGCGCTGCGGGCGCAGGTCGGCGACGCGGGCTTCGAGGTCGATGTCGATGCGCCGGGCCGCGCCCTGTCCGACCAGCGCCCAGCTGCCGCTGGCGCTGACGCTGCCGGCCGGTTCCTGCCGGGTACCGAGCGTGAGCTGCAGCGTGTCGACCCGGCCCCGGTCGGGTGCGCGCAGGTCGCCGTGTGCGGTCAGCTCGACCGCTTGCAGCGGGATGCGGCCGGCCGCCAGCGCGCCTGCGGCGTCGTTGCGCAGCGAGGCCCGGGCCGACAGCGGCTGGGCGGCGGGGCCGGTGCCGCGGGCATCGAGCTGCAGGTCGATCGCGCCGCTGAGCGCGGTGTGCGGCAGGCCGCTGGCGAGCGGCGCGAGGTCGAGCGCCTCGAGCTGCGCCTGCAGCTGCGACAGCGGCATCGCCTCTTCGAGCCGCAGCCGCGCATCCGCCTGCAGCGACTGGCCGCGCGCGCTCAGGCCGGCCTGCAGCGCCAGGTCGGCGAGCGGGCCCTGCGCCTGCAGCGTGACCCGCCAGTCGGCCGGAACGCCGGGCGCGGTGCCGGCCGTTGCGCTGCCGACGGCATCCGGGCGCGGCTGCAGCTGGGCCTGCGCCTGCAGCACCGGCGGTTGCGCCGCCAGCTCGGCCCGGCCCTGCAGCGCGATGCGGTCCCATTGCAGGCTCAGGGCGTCGAGCCGATGCCGGCCGGCGCTGCCCGCGCCCAGGCTCAGGCGCTGCACGGCCAGGTCGTGCACCGGCCGTTCGCGGATGGCGTCGAGCACCAGCTCGCCGACGGCGATGGCCTCGATGTCGATCGCCATCGGCAGGCTCAGCGCGGTCGGCAGGCGCAGCGGCTGCGTGTCGGCGGAGGCGCCTTGCAGGTCGATGCGCGCGGCGCTCAGGCGCTGCAGGTGGAGGTGGCCCAGCGGCGGCCCGCCGGCCGGGCGCTGCCAGCGCAGGCCCTGCCAGGCCGGCTGCTCGATCAGCAGCGTCTGCGTCGGCGACAGCGCATAACGCAGCCGCTGCGCCGAAAAATCGCCGCCCAGCAGCGCGCCGCGGCTGGCCTGGACCTCCAGGCCGATGCCGTGCTGCAGTCCCGCCAGCAGCCAGCGCGTGCCGGTGGCGCTGAACGGCAGGCTGATCAGCGCGGCCAGCGTCAGCACGGCCAGCAGCAGTGCCGCGCCGAGCCAGCGCGCCGGGTGGCGGCGGGCCGGCGTGGGCGGGCGGATCGGTGAGTCGGTGTCGCTCATGCTCAGAACGTCACGCCGACGCTGAAATGCAGGCGCATCTTGCGCAGCTCGTCGGCATAGGCCAGGTCGATGCGCAGCGGCCCGACCGGGCTGCGCCAGCGCAGGCCCAGGCCGTAGCCGTAGACGGTGCTGAAGTCCTCCCAGCGCGCGGCCGCGTTGCCGCCGTCGAGAAACACGCCCCACCACCAGGCCGGCAGGTTGCGGCTGAAGGGCCGGGCGAGCTCGATGCTGCCGGTGCCGACCACCCGGCCGCCGACCGCGCTGCCGTTGCCGGCCGAGCTCGGGCCGAGCGTCTGGTAGCCGTAGCCGCGCACCGAGTCGTCGCCGCCGGCACGGAACAGCAAGGTGAACGGCACCGCCACCGCGTCGCGTGCGTAGACCTGGCCGAGCTGCACCCGTGCCTGGCCGTACCACGACTGGCCGAGCGGCCAGTAGCCGGTCAGGCGGCCGGCGGCACGGCCGAAGAAGCCGCTGCTGTCGGTGCTGGCGAACGAGCGGCCGACCGCCGTCTCGGCCGACAGGCTGTAGCCGCGGGTGGGCAGGATCGGGTCGTCGAGCCGGCGCCAGATCCAGTGGTAGTTGAGCGTGACGGCCGACGAGTCGTCGGTCAGGATGCCGTCGGCGACGTTGCGGGTCAGCGCGCGCTGCCACTCGACGAAATACAGCCGCTCGACCTTCTCGGTGTCCTGCGTGCGGCCCAGCCGCACGCGCTCGCTGGTGACGCGCAGGCCGCTGGCCTCGGTGCGGTCGACCGCCGCGCTGGCCAGGTTGCGGTACGGGCCGGGGTGCGGATGCGAGGTCAGGTCGACCGATGCCGACTGCGTGTCGCGGCCCAGCTGCAGGCGGCTCTTGGCCTGCCAGCCGAGGTCGAAGACCTGCTGGTGCAGGTGTTCGACCGTGATGCGCGGGCCGGTGGTGTCGGAGGCACCGACACCGAACGTGGCCTGCTGCAGCGCCAGTTCGTGCACCCGCACCGTCACCGGCATCGCGCCGGCCTGGTCGGCGTCGGGCTCGAACAGCACCGCCACGGTGTCGAACAGGCTCGACTTGACGAGGCGGTCCTGGTAGTCGAGCAGCAGCTGCTCGCGCAGCGGCTCGCCGGGCGTGAACGTCACCATCGCCCGCAGGGCATCGGGCCGGACGTGGTTCAGGCCCTCGAACTTCAGGTCGCCGAAGCGGAACAGCGGGCCGCTGTCGAGCACCATGAACAGGTCGGCGCGGTTGGCCGGGGCGTCGACCTGCGCGACGCTGCCGCTCAGCGTGGCCAGCGCGTAGCCCTCGGCGCGTGCGGCCACCAGCACCGCGGCCTTGGCGGCCGACCAGGCGGACTGGGTGTAGGGCTGGCCCGCGGGCAGCGTCCAGCCGGCGCGCATGCGCTCGATCAGCGCGCGCGATGCCGCATCGCCCGAGTCGCCGGTTTCGGACAGCGGCCCTTCGATCTCCAGCCGCACCTGGCCGACCGTGGTCTGCGGGCCGGGCTCGACCGTCAGCGTGATCTGCAGGTCGATCGGCCGCGCCGGATCGGCCGGTGGGGTGGCCGTTTCACCGCCCGTGGTCTGCGAGGTGATGCGGGCGTTGAAATAGCCCACGGTCTCGAGCAGGCCGCGCGCCTGTTGCGGCGCCGCGGCCAGCAGGCGCGCCAGCTCGACCCGGGTGATGCGCTCGGACGCCGCCATCGGCTGGAACCGCGCCAGGTCGAGGTAGCGCGCGAGCAGCGTGCGCAGGTTGTCGGGCGCATCGATGCGCAGCTGCCAGGTCACCGAGCGCTGTTCGGCCGCAGCAGCGGCGTCGTCGCCACCGGCCGCACCCGGCGCCGCGCGTTCTAGCAAGGTGCCCGCCGCGTTGCCGTCCTGAGGCGTGGTGCCGGCGGGCGCTTCCTGCGCCAGGGCCCCCAGGCTCAGGCACAGACCTGCGCCGAGCCCCGCGAACCAGCGCCGGCTCACTTCGACAGCAGTCGCATCGCCTGTTCGAGCCCGGACAGCGTGAGCGGGAACATGCGTGCGCTCATCAGCTGCTCGACGATGGCGATGCTCTGCCGGTACTGCCACACGCCCTGCGGCTCGGGGTTGATCCAGGCGAATTTCGGGAAGGCGTGGGTCAGTCGCTGCAGCCATTGCGCGCCGGTTTCCTTGTTGTTGTATTCGACGCTGCCGCCCACCTGCACGATCTCGTAGGGGCTCATCGTGGCGTCGCCGATGAAGATCAGCTTGTAGTCGCGGTTGTACTTGCGGATCACGTCCCAGGTGTCGAACTTCTCGGCGTAGCGGCGGTGGTTGTTGCGCCACAGGTGGTCGTAGACGCAGTTGTGGAAGTAATAGAACTCGAGGTGCTTGAACTCGCTCTTGGCGGCCGAGAACAGTTCCTCGACGCGCGGGATGTGTTCGTCCATCGTGCCGCCCACGTCCATCAGCAGCAGCACCTTGATCTTGTTGTGGCGCTCGGGCACCAGCTTGATGTCGAGCATGCCGGCGTTGGCCGCGGTGCTGTGGATGGTGTCTTCCAGATCCAGCTCCTCGGCCGCGCCCTCGCGCGCGAAGCGCCGCAGGCGGCGCAGCGCGACCTTGATGTTGCGGGTGCCGAGCTCGAGCGTGTCGTCGTAGTCGCGAAAGCTGCGCTGCTCCCAGACCTTGACCGCGCTGCGGTTCTTGCCGGCGCCGCCGATGCGCACGCCCTGCGGGTTGGTGCCGCCGTGGCCGAACGGACTGGTGCCGCCGGTGCCGATCCACTTGGATCCGCCTTCGTGGCGCTCCTTCTGCTCGTCGAGGCGCTTCTTGAGCGTCTCCATCAGATCGTCCCAGCCCATCGTCTTGATGCGCGCGCGTTCTTCGGCGCTGAGTTCGCGCTCGAGCGTCTGGCGCAGCCAGTCGAGCGGCACCTCGCGGGCGAAGTCGGTCAGCATCTCCACGCCCTTGAAGTAGGCGCCGAAGGCCTGGTCGAAGCGGTCGAAATGGGCCTCGTCCTTGACCAGCGTGAGGCGGGCCAGGTGATAGAACTTGTCGACCGTGGGGCCGCCGTCATCGTCGATCACGCCGGCCTGCAGGGCTTCGAGCAGGCTCAGGAACTCGGTCACCGTGACCTTCAGCCGGGCCGCGCGCAGGGTGTAGAAGAAGTCGATCAGCATGGTGAATCGGCGGGTGGAGACGGGCGTCGTGCGTGGCGGACAAGTATGCGTGATGACACCCCGCTTGCGCCGTGCCGCCGGGTTGCCCGTCCATCCGGTGATGACACCTGCCATCGACCGATCTGCGTGGTTGTTAGATTTTGTGCAGCGCAGCAATTGTCGGGTGGTTTTGCTATATTTTTCAGATGGGGACGCGGCGATCGGTGGTCGTCGCAGCCCGGATCGATATCAGGAGAGGTCATGAACACTTTGCGTTCCCTGGCCGCTGCGGCGGCGCTGCTGCTCGGCGGCTTGCTGTGTGCGGGCGTGCAGGCGGCCGACAAGCTGCCGTCGTTCAAGGTCGATGCGACGCAGACGTCGGTGTCCGGCCTGTCGTCGGGCGCCTTCATGGCGGTGCAGCTGCAGGTGGCCTATTCGGCCAGCATCAAGGGCGCCGGCGTGGTGGCGGGCGGGCCGTACTACTGCGCCGCCGGCAACATGATGTACGCCAGCATCTGCATGGGCCAGGTGACGTTCCTGCCGCCCAATCCGGCCTTGATGGTGAGCGCCGCCAAGCGCTTCGCGGCGGCCCGGCAGATCGACGCCCTGAGCAACCTCCGGAAGCGCCGGATCTACGTCTTCAGCGGCACGCAGGATTCGGTGGTGCGCCAGCCGGCGGTCGACGCCACGGTGGCGTTCTTCCAGCAGGCCGGCGTGCCCGCGGCCAACCTGGCCTACGTCAACAAGGTGCCGGCCGGCCACGCCGTCATCACGCCCAGCTACGGCAACGACTGCCCCGCCAATGCCTCGCCCTACATCAGCCACTGCGAGGTCGACGGCCAGGGCTACGACCAGTCGGGCGCGCTGCTGGTGCACATCTACGGCCCGCTGCAGCCCAAGGCGACCAGCCTGTCGGGCCGGCTGGTGACCTTCGATCAGCGCGCCTTTGCCGCGCCGATCACCGGCATGGCCGACGAGGCCTTTCTCTACGTGCCCAAGTCCTGCGATGCCGGCGAGACCTGCAAGGTCCACGTCGCGATCCACGGCTGCATGCAGTCGGCCCAGTCGCTCGGCAAGGACTTCGTCGCCGACACCGGCTACAACGAATGGGCCGAGAACAACCGCCTGCTGGTGCTCTACCCGCAGGTCGACAAGTCGCAGCTGCCGTTCAACCCGCAGGGCTGCTGGGACTGGTTCGGCTACACCGGCGGCAACTACGCCACCCAGTCCGGCCTGCAGATGATGGCGATCAAGTCGATGATCACGGCCCTGTCGAAGAAGTGAGCCGGTGCGTGCCCAGCCAGGCCAGCAGCTCCTGATACCAGAGCCGGCTGTTGCGCGGCTTCTGGATCCAGTGGTTCTCGTCCGGGAACCACAGCAGGCGTGAGGCGATGCCACGCGCCTGCAGCGTGTTGTAGAAGGCCAGGCCCTGCGCATCGGGCACGCGGTAGTCGAGCGCGCCGTGCACCACCAGCGTGGGCGTGTGCATGTCGGCGGCAAAGCTCGACGGGCTCTGCGCCGCCACCTTGACCGGGTCGACCCAGTAGTCGGCGCCCAGCTCGCGGGCATGCCACGGGTAGGCGTCATCGGCGTACATCGCCTGCCAGTCGTAGCAGCCGGCGTGGCAGACGTAGGCGGCGTAGCGGCCGCTGTGCACCTGGGCGTTCATCCACGCCACCAGGAAGCCGCCGTAGCTGCCGCCTGCCGCGTACACGCGCTGCGGGTCGGCCCAGGGCTGGGCCAGCAGCCAGTCGCTGGCGGCCTCGATGTCCTGCAGTTCGAGGGCGCCCCAGCGGTGCGTGATCGAGTCCAGAAAGGCGTAGCCGAAGCCGCTCGAACCATGGAAGTTGACACACGCCACCACGTAACCGGCGGCGGCGAACACGTGCTGGTTCCAGCGCCAGTGCCAGTTGTCGCCGAACACCGAATGCGGCCCGCCGTGCAGCAGGTGCAGCACCGGGTAACGCTGGCTCGGGTCGAAGCCGGGTGGGTAGATCAGCCGGATCTGCACGCCGTCGCCGAGCGCGCCGGTGATCGTGTGCGTCTCGCTGCGGCCCATCGGGTGGCTGGCCAGCACCGAGTCGTTGAAGCGGTCGACGCGGCGCGCCGGCTCGCCCGGCGGCAGCACCCAGGCCTGCGGCGGGTGGCTGACGCTTTCGAGCTGGATCAGCGTGGTGCCGGCGCGCTTGTCGAACGATGACACCCAGCCGTGTGCCTGCACCCGCTCGGCGCGCCGGTCGGGCAGGTCGAAGCGCCACAGCGGCTGCTCGCCACGATCCTCGGCGGTGAACAGCAGCGACTGGCCGTCGTCCTCCCAGTGCAGCGGCACATTGACCGCGTGATCCCACTGCGCGCTCTCGACCGACCAGGTGGCGGTTTCTCTGTCCCACAGCGCCAGCTGGCGCGGCATCGTGTGCTTGAGCCCGCGGTGGCTGGCCGTGAAGGCGATGCGGTCGCCGGCCGGGCTGTAGCTCGGCGCTTCGAGGTGCCAGCCGGCGTCCTGCACCAGCGTGCGCACCGCGCCGCTGCGCAGGTCGATCTCGGCCAGCGCGTGGCAGTGGTCGATGCGCTTGTGCGGCGCCGGGTCGTGCATGAACGCGATGTTCAGGCCGTCGGGCGAGATGTCGAAACAGCTGCCGTCGAGCTCGGTGCGCGACAGCTCGAACGGCGTGCCCTCGAACAGGTCGCGCACCCGGCCGCTGCGGATGTCGAGCACCAGCAGGTGCGGCACGCGGTCCTGCGGCAGGTTGTGGTCCCACCAGCGGTACAGCGCTTCGCTGGTGGCGTAGCCGCTTTCCTTGCGCTCGCGCCAGGCCTTCATGCGCAGCGCCTGCGCCTTGGCACCGCGCGCATCCGGCCAGACCCAGGCGATGAAGGCGATGCGCTTGCCGTCCGGAAACCACTTGAACGCCTCCACGCCGGTCGGCAGCACGGCGGCGCGCTGCGCCTCGCCGCCGTCGGGGGCGATCAGGTAGAGCTGCGGCTCCTCGTCCTTCGCGCCTTGCTGGTCGCGCCGGGCGATGAAGGCGATCAGGTCGCCGTGCGGGCTCCAGGCCGGCTGGCCGTCCTTGTCACCGCAATGGGTCAGCGCCCGCGGCGCGCCGCCCAGCGTCGACAGCAGCCACAGCGCGCTGTGCGAGCGGTTGTGCGCCATGTCGTGGCGCGTCACCGAGACCACCGCCTGCGCGCCGTCCGGGCACAGGCTGGGCGGGCCCATGCGCTGCAGTTGCCAGAGGCTGTCGACGCTGAAGTGCGGGTGTCTGGCCATGGCTCATCGCCTCAGCGCCGCCGTTCGAGCAGCCAGCGCAAGTGGGTGCTCACCGTCGGCCATTCGGGCGCGGTGATGCTGTAGACGCAGGTGTCGCGCAGGTTGCCGTCGGCGGTGCGCTGGTGGTGGCGCAGGATGCCGTCGAGCTGCGCGCCCAGCCGCTCGATGGCGCGCCGGCTCTGCAGGTTCAGGCGGTGCGTGCGCAGCTCGACGGCGATGCAGTCGAGCTGCTCGAACGCATGGCGCAGCAGCAGCCACTTCGACTCGGTGTTCAGGCCGCTGCGCTGCACCCGCGGCGTCAGCCAGGTCGAGCCGATCTCGAGCCGGCGGTGCCGGGCGTCGATGTGCATGTAGCTCGTCATGCCGACCGGCACGCCGGCCGCGTCGAGCAGCGTGAACGGCAGCATCGAACCGGTGGCCTGCAAGCCCAGGCGCCGCTCGATCTCCTCGGCCATCGCCTCGGGGTCGGGCACGGCGGTGTACCAGAGCGGCTGCAGCTCGCGTGCGGCTTCGATCAGGCCGTGCGCATGCGCGTGTGCCAGCGGCACCAGCTGCACGTGCCGCCCGATCAGCGAGACGGGGTCGGGCCAGCTCATCGGCGGTTCTTTCCGTTCGATGCGGGTTTGCCGGGTGCTGCGTCCGGCACGGCGGTGGCCGGCGCACGCCGCAGCAGCTTGCGCGCCAGTGCGCGGCCCAGCCCGGCGCCCAGGCCGACCAGCAGGATGCCCGCGATCGACGTGCCGCCCCAGCCTTCTTCGCCCAGAAAATCGAAACCCAGCGCCCGCGCCAGCAGGCCGCCGGCCATCGCCCCGGCGACGAAGCCGAGTGCGTCCACCACGCCTTCGGCGAGGGCGTTCTTCAGTTGTGCATCCATCGTGTCTCCGCTCAGCGATTACGGCTCTGCATGAAAACCAGCTTCTCGAACAGCGTCAGGTCCTGCTCGTTCTTCAGCAACGCGCCCACCAGCGGCGGCATCACCACCTTGTCGTCGCCGCTGTGCAGCGCGGTGGTGGGGATGTCCTCGGCCACCAGCAGCTTGAGCCAGTCGAGCAGTTCGCTGGTACTGGGTTTCTTCTTCAGCCCCGGCAGGTTGCGCACGTCGTAGAAGTTCTTCAGCGCCGCCGCCAGCAGCTCCTGCTTGAGCCCGGGGAAATGCACGTCGACGATGCGGCGCATCGTCTCGGCCTCGGGGAACTTGATGTAGTGGAAGAAGCAGCGCCGCAAGAAGGCATCCGGCAGCTCCTTCTCGTTGTTGCTGGTGATGATCACCAGCGGCCGGTGCTTGGCCCGGATCAGCTCGCGCGTCTCGTAGACGTAGAACTCCATGCGGTCGAGTTCGCGCAGCAGGTCGTTCGGGAACTCGATGTCGGCCTTGTCGACCTCGTCGATCAGCAGCGCGGTCGGGTGTTCCGACGCGAAGGCCTGCCACAGCGTGCCGCGCACGATGTAGTTGTGGATGTCGCGCACGCGCGCCGAGTTGTCGATGCCGGCAAGCTGGCTGTCGCGCAGGCGGCTCACGGCGTCGTATTCGTACAGACCTTGCTGGGCCTTGGTGGTGCTCTTGATGTGCCACTGCAGCAGCGGCAGCTTGAGCGCGGCAGCCACCTCCTCGGCCAGCATCGTCTTGCCGGTGCCGGGCTCGCCCTTGATCAGCAGCGGGCGCTGCAGCGTGATCGCCGCGTTGACCGCGAGCATCAGATCGGGCGTGGCGACGTATTGGTCGGAACCGGTGAATTTCATGGTGTGGGCGGGCCCGGGCAGGGCGCAAGGCGGCAGGGCGGGAGGTGCGGGGCAGTATATCGACGGGCCCCTCGACCGACCGCTGGCGGGAGCCCGCGGCCTGCCCGTCTCAGCGCGGCGCCGGATCGTGGCTGGCGGGCTGCAGCAGCCGTTCGAGATAGACCACATCCAGCCAGCGATCGAACTTGCGCGCCACCTCGTGGAAGTGCGCGCAGCGCCGGTAGCCCATGCGCTCGTGCAGCGCGAGGCTGCCGGCCTGCTCGCTGCACGCCCCGGCGATCAGGCTGTGAAAACCCCGCCGCTGCGCATCGGCCACCAGCTGACTCATCAGCAGCGTGCCGATGCCGCGGCCGACGTGGCCCGGGTGCAGGTAGATCGAGTTCTCCAGCGTGTGCCCGTAGGCGCTGCGCGGCTGGTGCTGCGCCAGCGCGGCCCAGCCGATCGCCACGCCGTCGCGCTCGGCCACCCAGATCGGATGCTCGGGCTTGCGCTCGACGATGAAGGCGCGTCGGCTGTCGACCGACACCGGCTCGGTCATGAAGGTGGCGGTGGTGAAGACGATGTAGTGGTTCAGGATGGCGGCGATCGCCGCCGCATCGTGCAGCTGGGCCGGGCGCAGCTGCAGGCCGGGCAGGGGCGTGTCGACGGCGCGGGCCTCGGCGGTGTGCCCTTCTGGCGATTCGGCTGCGGACGACATGCCGGCCATTGTGTCGCCACGCCCGGCTTCGGCGGGTAATGGAATGTGCCGGTGCGCACGCCGGGCGGGCCGTGACAGTCTGTCCTGCCGCCGGGACAGCGCGCACGGGCCGGGCCGCCCGACTGCGGCGCCGGTCGCGCCAAATCGCGCCAACGGCGCCTGATCCGCGCCTGCGACTGCGGGTAAACCGCAACTGGAATATGCATTGCTATGAAAGGCGCAGACCTCTCCGCCGTTCCACCGCACCAGCAGGCCCGCGCATGACACCCAGCCCCGCCCAGCCTCTCGACGCCCGCCCCAACGGCGCTGCCGGCCGCATCGTCTGGGTCGAGGCGCCGGCGCGCCTGCACCTGGGTTTCATGGACCCGGCCGGCTCGCTCGGGCGGCCGTTCGGCAGCCTGGGCTTGACGGTGGACGCGCTGTCCACGGCGCTGAGCCTGCGCGCGGCGCGGCGCCCGACGCTCAGTGCCGACAGCGACGTGGCCGACGCCGAGCTCGACCGCGCCGCCTGCCACCTCGCCACGCTGCAGCGGCTCACCGGCCGGCACGATCCGCTGCACCTGGGGCTGCACGAGGCGCTGCCCGCGCACGCCGGGCTGGGCTCGGGCACGCAGCTGGCGCTGGCGGTCGGCCGTGCGTTCGCGCGCTGGCATGGGCTGGACCTGAGCACCACCACGCTGGCCGCCTGGCTCGGGCGCGGGCTGCGCTCGGGCGTGGGCATCGCCGGTTTCGACGCCGGCGGGCTGCTGCTCGACGGCGGGCCGCTGGCCGACGGTTCGCCGGCGCCGCTGCTGTCGCGCATCGCCGTGCCCGCTGCCTGGCGGGTGCTGCTGGTGAGCGATCCGAGCTGCCGTGGCCTCTGCGGCCCGGCCGAGCGCGCCGCGCTGGCCACGTTGCCGCCGCTGTCGCGCGAGCAGGCCGCCGCGATCTGCCACGAGACGCTGATGCGCGTGCTGCCCGGCACCGCGGGCGCCGGTTTTGCGGTGGCTGCCGCCGGGCTCACCGCCGTCCAGGACGTGCTGGGCGGCCACTTCGCGCCGGCCCAGCACGGTGAGCCCTACACCAGCGCGGCGGTCGGCCGGCTGATGCGCTGGCTGCGCCAGGCGGCGGCCGTGCCGGGCGCCGATCCGGCTGGTGCCGACGAGCCCGGCGCAGGCATCGGCCAGAGCTCGTGGGGGCCGACCGCGTTCGCGCTGCTGCCCTCGGCCGCCCGGGCTCGCGCGCTGATGGCCGCCGCGCAGGCCGCCGGGGTGATCGCGCCGGGGCTGCAGTTGCGCATCGCCACGCCGCTGAACCGCGGCGCGCGGGTGGTCGAGGTGCCGTCGGCCGAGGACAGCCACGCGCCTGCAGCCCTGCGCACCGATCACCGACCGACCCTCTACTGCTGAACGCCATGGAACGCCCCTACATCCTCCACATGTTCACACCCGGCTCGCAGATGAGCCCGTTCGACATCAACATGGCCGCCGACGCCGGCTGGCAGGTCATCACGCCCTACTGCAACGTGGCGCTGTCGGCGATCGGCGCTCTGACGCAGGACACCATCTTCTCGCGCAGCCCCAAGGGCCTGGCGCGCACCGGCATCTTCATCGGCGGGCGCGACGCGCTGCTGGCCGCCGACATGCTGGAGGCTGCGCGCAAGGCGATGTTCAAGCCCTTCCAGGTCTCGCTGATGGCCGACCCGAGCGGCGCCTACACCACCGCCGCGGCGATGGTGGCCAGCGTCGAGGCCGCGCTGCTGGCGCAGGCCGGCGCGGGCTTCGCGGGCCGGCGCGTGGTGGTGCTGGGCGGCACCGGGCCGGTCGGGCGCATCGCCGCGGTGCTGGCGGCGCAGGCCGGCGCGCAGGTGGCGATCTCCAGCCGCAACGGCATCGACGCTGCCGACGAGGCGGCGCAGCAGACCGCGTTGCGTTTCGGCGTGGCGCTCGAAGGTGT
This sequence comes from Leptothrix cholodnii SP-6, assembly GCF_000019785.1. Classification (NCBI taxonomy): domain Bacteria; kingdom Pseudomonadati; phylum Pseudomonadota; class Betaproteobacteria; order Burkholderiales; family Sphaerotilaceae; genus Leptothrix; species Leptothrix cholodnii. The sequence goes on along the minus strand of NC_010524.1, from coordinate 3,480,062 downwards.
CAGCGGCGGTGACCGCGCCGCCATGCGCGCCTCGATCGCCGAGGTCGACGTGATCCTGGCCTGCGCCGCCGCCGGCGTGCAGGTGGTGTCGGCCGACGAGGTGGCGCAGGCCGGCGCGTTGCGCGTGGTGGCCGACGTCAACGCGGTGCCGCCGGCCGGCGTGGCGGGTGTCGACGTGATGGCCAGCCGCGCGCCGATCGCCGGCACGCAGGCGCTGGGCATCGGCGCGCTGGCGATCGGCAACGTCAAGTACCAGACCCAGCAACTGCTGCTGCGCCGCATGCACGAGGCCGGCACGCCGCAGGTGCTGGGGTTTGCCGAGGCTTTCGAGGTGGCGCGCCAGCATCTGGCGCAGCCGGCGGCAGCATGAGCACCGCACCGGCCGCCGCCGCGTCCGCACCGCGCCTGCTGATCGCCGGCCAGAGCGTGCGCGCCGCGGCGCAGGCGGCGCAGCGCGACGGCTTTGCGGTGATCGCGCTCGACCTGTTCGGCGATGCCGACACCCGCGCCGCCAGCCTTGCCTGGCACCCGCTGGCGCTGCAGGCCGGCGCGCCGTGGCAGATCGACATCACGAGCTTGCGCGCCGCCCTGGCCGCGCTGGCAGCGGACGGCGTGGTGCTCGCCGGCCTGGCCGTCACGGGCGGTTTCGAGGCCGACGCGGCGGCGCTCGCCGACCTGCCGGTGCCCTGGCTCGGCAGCGCGCCGCAGGCGATCGCCCGGGTGCGCAATCCGGCGCTGTTCTTTGCCGCGCTCGACGCCTACGGCATCGCCCACCCGGCCGTCTCGTTCACGCCGGTGACGCTGCCGGGCTGGTTGCGCAAGGACTTCGGCACCAGCGGTGGCGCGCATGTGCAGCCGGTCGAAGCGGGTGTGGCGTCGGGCGTGGCAGGTGCGTCGTCCCCGCTGGCCTACTGGCAGCAGCGCGTCGATGGCGAGCCGCTGTCGCTGACGCTGCTGGCCGATGGCCACCAGGCCGCGCTGCTCGGCATCAATCGCCAGCTGCTGGCGCCGGCGCCGGGTCGGCCCTACCGTTTCGGCGGCCTGATCGGGCCGCTGCCGTGGTCGGGCGTGCTGCAGACCCGGCTGCAAGGCATCGCCGACCGGCTGGTGTCGCACTTCGACCTGCGCGGCCTGTGCGGCATCGACCTGCTGCAGATCGCCGATCCGCTGCTCGACGAGGGCGAGACGCTGCAGGTGCTCGAGGTCAACCCGCGCCTGCCCGGCAGCCTGGCGCTGTACGGCGGCGCGGGCGGGCTGATGCGCGCGCATGTCGAGGCCTGCCGGCACGCCCGCCTCCCGCGCGGCGACGCCTTGTCGGCCTTGCGCAGCCCTCCTGTCGACGGCGAGGTGAGCGGCTTCGAGGTCGTCTACCTGCGCGCGCCGTGGCAGCTCGACGAACTGCCGTGGCACCGGCTGCATGCGCTGGCCGCGTCGCTCGGCCTGCAAGATCTGCCGGCGTTCCCGCTGCGCCTGGAGGCCGGCCAGCCGCTGTGCACCGTCAGCGCCCGCGGGCCGGATGCGCAGGCGGTGGCGCAGACGCTGGCCCAGCGCCACGCCCGGCTGCGGCAGGCGCTGCAACTGTCGAGTGACCTGATCCAGGAGACCGAACGATGAGCTCGAGCGCCCCGCCGCTGGCCGGCAGCACCCTGAGCGTCAACGCGCTCGCCGCCCCCCGGGTGCAGGCCCTGCTGGCGCGCGCCGGCGAACTCGGCCTGCGCCTGCAGCGCACCGACACCGGCGTGACGCTGGTCGATGCCGGCATCGACGCGCCCGGCAGCATCGACGCCGGCCTGCTGATCGCCGAGATCTGCATGGGCGGCCTCGGCCGCGTGCGCCAGCGCACCGGGCTGCAGGCCGGCTGGCCGGTGTGGCTGGAGGTGAGCAGCGCGCAGCCGGTGCTGGCCTGCCTGGCCAGCCAGTACGCCGGCTGGAGCCTGGCGGCCAGCAAGGAAGAAACCGGCGGCAAGAAGTTCTTCTCGCTCGGCTCCGGCCCGGCACGCGCGCTGGCGGGCAAGGAGGCCTTGTTCGACGAGCTCGGTTACCGCGACCGTTGCGACCTGGGCGTGCTGGTGCTGGAGGTTGACCGCGCGCCGCCGCAGGTCGTGATCGACAAGGTGCTGCGCGACTGCGGCCTGGCCGCCGAGGGCCTGACGCTGATTCTCACGCCCACCCGCAGCCGCGCCGGCACCACCCAGGTGGTCGGCCGCGCGCTGGAGGTGGCGCTGCACAAGGCGCACGAGCTGGGTTTCGACCTGGCCCACATCGTCGACGGCTCGGCCTGCGCGCCTCTGCCGGCGCCGGTGGCCGATGGCGTGTTGGCGATGGGCCGCACGAATGACGCGATCCTCTACGGCGGCCAGGTGCGGCTGTGCGTGACCGGCACGGCCGAGGCCGCACGCGATCTGGCGCAGCGCCTGCCGTCGTCCGGCTCGCGCGATCACGGCCGGCCGTTCGCCGAGGTCTTCAAGGCGGCCGAATACGACTTCTACCGCATCGACCCGGCCTTGTTCGCACCGGCCGAGGTGTGGGTCAGCCACCTCGACAGCGGCCAGACCTTCCACGCCGGGGCCCTGAACATGGACCTGCTGCTGGCCGACTGGCATCGCGAGGCCTGAGCGCATGGCGATCCCATCCACGCCCGGCCTGCGCGTGGCCATCATGACCGACGAGATCGGCTGGCACACCCGCCAGCTGCAGCGCGCGCTGCGCGAGCGCGGTGGGGTGGGGCGCTGCATCGATCTGGCCGACTGTGACATCGATACCGACGCGGCCTGGCACGGTCTGGTCCTGCCCGGCTACGGTCGCGAACTGCCCGACGCCGTGATCGTGCGCGGCGTGGCCGGCGGCAGCTTCGAGCAGGTCACCAAGCGGCTGGGTGTGCTGCACGCGCTGCAGGCGCTCGGCGTGCCGGTCTACAACGACGCGCGTGCCATCGAGCGTAGCGTCGACAAGTCGATGACCAGCCTGCTGCTGCGCGCCGCGCGGCTGCCGGCGCCGCCGACCTGGGCGACCGAGTCGCTGGCGCAGGCGCGCCGCATCGTGATGCGCGAATCGGCCGCCGGCCACGCGGTGGTGATGAAGCCGCTGTTCGGCTCGCAGGGCAAGGGGCTGCGGCTGATCGGCCAGGTCGACGGCGTGTTCCAGCCGCTCGCCGACTTCGCGCCCGGCGACGGCCGGCTCGCTTACCTGCAGCGTTTCGTGCCGCCGATCGGCGCGTCCGGCCAGCCCGGCCACGACTGGCGCGTGCTGGTGATCGGCGGCCGTGCGGTGGCGGCGATGCGGCGCGTGAGCGCGCACTGGGTCCACAACGTCGCCCAAGGCGCACGCTGCGAGCCGGCCGAACTCACGCCCGCATTGGCCCGCCTGGCCGAAGCCGCCGCAGCCGCCTTGCAGATGGACTACGCCGGCGTCGACCTGATGCCTGCGGCCGGCCGCGAGACCATCCAGGTGCTCGAAGTCAACGGCGTGGCCGCCTGGCGCGGGTTGCAGAAGGTGACGCCGTTCAACATCGCGCGCGCCCTGGTCGACGACCTGATCGACCGCAAGCTGGCCACCAGCCTGGCCGCGCGGTGCGACCGACAACCGGCGCCCGTCGCTGCGCCGGCCCGGCGGGCGTGACGTGCCGGTCTCCACCGACGCCAGCGCGCCCGCCCGCCAGGCCTTCCTGAACGCCTGCGCCTGGGACGTGGCGGTGCGCAAGCCCGGCAACGTCAGTCGCGCCTCGCCGGGCCACGGCATGCTGGCGCAGGCGTTTGTCGACAGCGCCCAGGCCTGCGCCGCGGCGCTGTGCGAGCGTGGCGCCACGGTGGGCGCGCGCATCGAAGGCGCGGTGGCGGCCACCTGGGCGTGCGTGGGCTGCAACACCAACCTCGGCATCGTGCTGCTGTGCGCGCCGCTGGCCGCCGCGTTCGAGCGCGTGGTCGACGCGGGCGTGGCGGTGACGGCCACCTCCCTGCGCGACGCCTTGCAGCACGTGCTGGCCGGGCTCGACGTGGCCGACGCCGAGGCGGCCTTTCGCGCCATCGTCATGGCCAGCCCCGGCGGGCTCGGCGATGCGCCCGACCAGGACGTCCACCAGCCGCCGACCATGACCTTGCGCCAGGCGATGGCGCTGGCCGCCGACCGCGACCGCATCGCGCGCCAGTACCGCGACGGTTACGCCGAACTGTTCGATCTGGGCCTGCCGGCCATCGTTGCGCGCGAGGCCTTCGATCCGCTGCAGCCGGTGCCCGAGCGGCCCGCGCCGGCCCAGGCCGCGGCGGTGCAGCGGGTGTACCTGGCCTGGCTGGCGTCGGATCTCGATTCACACATTGTTCGCAAGCACGGGGCCGCGCTGGCACACAGTGTCCTGAGGCAGGCCGCACCCTGGGCCGGGCGTGCGCAGGCCGGCGAGGTGCTCGATGGCGATGCCGCGTTCGCGCAGTGGGATCAGGCCCTCAAAAGCGCCTCGATCAACCCCGGAACCAGCGCCGACCTGAGCGTGCTCACCCTGATGTGCGCCGGCCTGCTGGCCTGAACCGTGTTGCGCCGCGTGACGGCCGAGGTGGCACGGAACGTGTTTATTGCTCCCGGGGTGGCCGGTTTTCGTACCGGCAGACCTGCCCTCGGGGACGGGCCTCGCGGGGTCCGGACGGATCACAGAAACTGCTTTAGGAGACTGAACAATCATGGCCAAAATCGATCGCATGATGGTGGGCGAATCGCTCGTCGGTGAAGGCAACGAGGTCGCGCACATCGACCTCCTGATCGGCCCGCGTGGCAGCGCCGTCGAAACCGCTTTCGCCAACGCGCTGACCAACAACAAGGACGGCTTCACCTCGCTGCTGGCAGTGCTGGGCCCCAACCTGCTCACCAAGCCGGCCACCGTGCTGTTCAACAAGGTGACCATCAAGGGCGCCAAGCAGGCGGTGCAGATGTTCGGCCCGGCCCAGCGCGGCGTGGCGATGGCGGTGGCCGACTGCGTCGAGGCCGGCACCATCCCGGTCGCCGAGGCCGACAACCTGTTCATCTGCGTGGGCGTGTTCATCCACTGGCTGGCCGACGACGACCGCAAGATCCAGGACTACAACTACGCCGCCACCAAGGAGGCGATCGAGCGCGCCGTGGCCGGCAAGCCCACCGCGGCCGAAGTGGTTGCGGCCAAGGGCGGCTCGTCGCACCCGTTCGCCACCCATTGACGGCCACACGCTGACGTCGAGTTCACCGCGCGGGCCGATGGCCCGCGCGGTGTCTTGCGCGTTACCGATCCTGCGGCACCAGGCCCGAGCCCATCCAGCTCAGGATCTGCGCGCTGCGTGGGGTCGATGCGGCAGCTGATGTCGATGCCATCGGCACGTCACGCAGGTCGGCGCGGCAACGCTCGATCTGCACGCCCACCGCGTCGACGTTGTCGAACTTGCGCGGCTTGACCACCTTGACGCGCACCCACGCCGCGCCAAAGTCGATCAGCAGCATGCGTGCGATGCGTTCGGCCAGCGCTTCGAGCAGCGTCACGCCGTGGTCGTGCATCAGCGCGTCGAGGCGGTTGCGCACCACGCCGTAATCGATGGTGTCGCCGATGTGATCGGTGTCGCAGGCCCGCGCGCGCGGCAGGCCGGCGTGGATGTCGATCACCAGCGGCTGGGTGTGGTGCAGCTCGGATTCGTGGATGCCGATCACCGTCTGACCGGTGTAGCCGCTGATGAAGATCAGGTCCATCGGCGCGGCCGCCGGCGCGTGGCCGTGCGGCTGTGGCGGCAGGGAATCGAGCAAGGCGGGCAGGGCGGACATGGGTCTCCTCGGGTGTGTCGTGGGCGGCGTGGCTGCAAGATGTGCGCCCACCGTCGTGCGGTGCCCTTGCTGGCTCAGGGCCTGAGCCACAGGTGTCGACGCGATCGGGTGCGTCGTGAGAACGAAACTGAACGACAGATTGAGCAAGCTCACTGCGGGGCACTGTCGAGCGGTGTCGTGCGTCTTCGGCTTGGGTGCAAACACCGTTGTTCGTGATGGATGGCACGCTCAGAATCGTCGGCTGAAGTCCTCTGCAGGAGCAAAACGATGGCGGTCAGTCTTCTTGGAACCGGGCGGCACGCCGAACGTGTTTTTGACGTGGTGCGCGGCAGCTTCGGCGAAGAGAGCAACGACGTCGTCGCACGCTCGTGGCGGCGCTGCATGGACGAGTACCTGCTGCACCCCGACCGCCCGCGCGACCTGCGCGCGCTCGACCCGGCCGCGATCGAGGCCCGGCTGGACCGCATGTCCACGCTGGTCGACTGCGCCCGCCACGAGATGGCCACGCTCTACCAGCAGCTCGCCGACGACGAATCGGCGGTGGTGCTGACCGACACCGACGGCGTGATCCTGCACATGGTGGCCTCGCCCGATTTCGCCCGCGAGGTCGCGCCGCTGGGCCTGCGCACCGGCGTGGTCTGGAGCGAGACCGAAGCCGGCACCAACGGCATGGGCACCTGCCTGGCCGCCGCCTGTCCGGTGTCGGTGCAGCGCGACGAACATTTCTACACCCAGTTCACCGGCCTGACCTGCTCGGCCGTGCCGGTCTACAACCCCTCGGGCGAGATGGCCGCGGTGCTGGATGTGTCGAGCCGCTCCACGCTGATGCAGCAGCACCTGCTGGTGCTGCTGGGCATGACCGCGCGCATGATCGAGAACCGCCTGATCGACCAGTGTTTCCGCCACGCCCACCCGCTGCATTTCCACAGCCGGCCGGAGTTCGTCTACACGCTGCACGAGGGGCGGCTGGCGGTGTCCGACGACGGCCGCATCCTCGCGGCCAACCGCAGCGCGCTGTTCCAGCTCGGCCTGCAGTCGGTCAACGACATCCGCTCGCGCCGCATCGAGGACATCTTCCAGACCTCGCAAGAAGACCTGCTGCAGCGCAGCAGCCTGTCGTCCTTCCACCCGGTCGTGACCTACCGCGCCAACGCCGCCAACCGCTTTTTCGCCGTGATGCGCCGCCCGGCGCTGGAGGCCGGTGCCTTGCAGGGCCAGGGCGCCGTGCTGATCCACCCGGCCGGGCCCGGCCGCAGCGTGGCGACCCGCGCGGCGGCGCAGGCTGCGGCGGCGCGCCCGCCCGGCACCGTGGCCACGCTGGCCGACCCGCAGCTGGCGCGCCACCTCGATGTGGCGCGGCGTGTCATCGCCCGCCAGACGCCCGTGCTGCTGTGCGGTGAAACGGGCTCGGGCAAGGAGGTCTTCGCGCGCCTGGTGCACGAGGGCAGCCCGAACGCGAACGGCGCCTTCGTCGCCGTCAACTGCGCCAGCCTGCCCGAGAGCCTGATCGAGGCCGAGCTGTTCGGCTATCGCGCCGGCGCCTTCACCGGCGCGCAGCGCAGCGGCCGGCGCGGCAAGATCCTGCAGGCCGACGGCGGCACGCTGTTCCTCGACGAGATCGGCGACATGCCGCCCGAGCTGCAGGCCCGCCTGCTGCGGGTGCTCGAAGAGCGCCAGGTCACGCCGCTGGGCTCTGAGGAAACGATCTCGGTGCAGTTCCAGCTGCTCAGCGCCAGCCACCGCAACCTGCTCGATCTGGTCGAGAAGGGCGCCTTCCGCGAAGACCTGTACTACCGGCTGGCCGGGGTCGAGGTCAACCTGCCGGCCCTGCGTGAACGCAGCGATCGCCACGAGCTGATGCGCAGCCTGCTGGTGGCCGAAGGTGGCACCGACGCCCGCCTGTCGCCCGCGGCCGAAGACCTGCTGATGGCCTACCCCTGGCCCGGCAACGTGCGCCAGCTGCGCCACGTGCTGCGCTCGGCCTGCGCGCTGGCCGACGGCGAGCCGATCGAGGTCGAGCACCTGCCGCTGGCGCTGCGCAAGACCGTCGCGGCCGGTGAGTACGGTGTGAGTGGCGCCCTGCCTTCGATTGCCAGCCCGGCCGTTGTGGCGCGCCTGGTCGCACCGCCTCACGACGCGGCACCGAACTTGCCTGCGGAGGGTGACAGCGCCGGCCTTGCTGCCGATCACCGCGCCGACGAGCCCGCCGAGGAGCCGCCCCTCAAACTCAACCCCATCCTTGCCAACGAGCGGCAGGTGCTGCTGAAGATGCTCGAACAGCACCGTTGGAATGTGAGCAACGTCGCCAAGGCGTTCGATGTCAGCCGCAACACCCTGTACCGAAGACTGCACAAACTGCACATCCGGATCTCCCACCCCGACTGACGTCACGGTCCGGGAGCCCGACGCCGCGGCGCGCTCGCGTTTTGCCTGGTGCCTGACCGGCTCGGGCCACGGCCTGCATGAATCGATCGCGATCGCTGCGCGGCTGCCGCAGGTCGACATCTTCCTGTCGGCGGCGGCCGAAGAGGTGCTGGGCATCTACGCGATCAGGCTCGAATCGCTCAAGGCCCGCTTCAAGGTCTTTCGCGACAAGAGCGCCAGCTCGGTGCCGGTGGGTGCGCTCTACAGCGACATCTATCACACCGTGATCGTGGCACCCGCCACCAGCAACACGGTGGCCAAGTGTGCCTACGGCTTCAGCGACAGCCTGCCCACCAACATGTTCGCGCAGGCCGGCAAGCTCGGCATCCCCGGCATCGTGTTCGCCTGCGACACCGAGCCGGTGGTGGTGACCCGCGCCCCGCACGAGTGGGTGACGCTCAAGCCGCGCCGCATCGAGCTCGACAACGTCGAGCGCCTGCGCGCCATCGACCACTGCCGCGTGGTCTGCTCGCCGGCCGAGCTCGAAGCCGCGCTCGATCAACGTCTGCACGAACTGGCGCTCGCGTGGAACACATCGTCTTCCTGACCGGCCGGCTGGCCGAGCCGGGCCTGCGCCGGGTGCTGGCCGACATGAGTGCGTCGGGCGAGGGCGGCGCCTTGCCTTTCACCTGGGAGGTGCGCGAGATCGGCCTGCAGGTGGCTGCGCTGATGACCGCCGACCTGATTCGCCGCCGCGTGGCGCTGCCGGTGGCCGCCGACCGCATCATCGTGCCGGGCCGCTGCCGCGGCGATCTGGCGGCGCTGACGCAGCATTTCGGCATCCCGGTCGAACGTGGGCCCGAGGAGCTGAAAGACCTGCCACGCCACTTCAAGCGCGCCGCCCGGCCGGTCGACCTGAGCACGTACGCGGTGGCGATCTTTGCCGAGATCGTCGATGCGCCGCGGCTGTCGGTCGATGCGATCGTCGCGCGCGCCGCCAGCCTGGCTGCCGATGGCGCCGACGTGATCGATCTCGGCTGCCTGCCCGACACCCGCTTCGATCACCTCGAAGACAGCGTGCGTGCGCTCAAGGCCGCGGGCCACCGCGTCAGCGTCGACTCGCACGCCAGCGACGAGCTGCTGCGCGGCGGCCGGGCCGGCGCCGACTACCTGCTGAGCCTGCCGCCCGACCTGCTGTGGATCGCCGACGAGGTGCCGTCCACCCCGGTGCTGATCGCCCGCGAGCCGGCCGACGAGGCGGCGCTGTACGCGGCCATCGAGCAGATGCAGCGGCGCGGCAAACCGTTCCTGGCCGACCCGATCCTGGACCCGATCCCCTTCGGTTTCACGCGCTCGATCGTGCGCTACCAGCGCCTGCGCGACCGCTTCCCCGACGTTGCCATCATGATGGGCGTGGGCAACCTGACCGAGCTGACCGAGGCCGACACCAGCGGCATCAACGCGCTGCTGCTGGGCATGGCCGCCGAGCTGGACGTGGCCGCGATCCTGACCACCCAGGTCAGCGCGCACGCCCGCCGCGCGGTGCGCGAGGCCGACATGGCGCGCCGCGTGATGCACGCCGCCACGCGCATGAACACGCTGCCCAAGGGCCTGAGCGACGCGCTGATGACGGTGCACGCCAAGCAGCCCTGGCCCGACACGCCCGACGAGATCGCCGCCACCGCCGCGCAGGTCAAGGACCCGAACTTCCGCGTGCAGGTCTCGCCGCTGGGCCTGCACGTCTACAACCGCGACGGCCTGCGGCTGGGCCAGGACCCGTTCGAACTCTGGCCCCAGCTCGGCCTGCAGGGCGACGCCGGCCACGCCTTCTACATGGGCGTGGAACTGGCACGCGCACAGATCGCCCACCAACTCGGCAAACGCTACGTGCAGGACCAGCCGCTCGACTGGGGCGTGGCGGTGGAGCGCCGCGCCGAAGACCTGAGCGGCTGGTGCGCGCCGGGCAGCACGCGAGTCAACACCAAACCCAATCCGACATGACGAATGACGTGATCTTCGAGACCGTCGTGACGACGCTCTCTGCCGAAGGAAAACTGCACGTCGCGCCGATGGGCGTGCGCTACCGCGATGACCGCGTGGTGGTGATGCCCTTCAAACCCTCGACCACGCTCGACAACATCCTGGCGCGGCGCAGCGCGGTGCTCAACGTCATCACCGACACGCGCGTGTTCGCCGGCTGCGTGACCGGCCGGCGCGACTGGCCGACCGAGCCGGTGCCCGCCATCGACAGCCGGCGCCTGACCTGCGCGCTGCGCCACCTGGCGCTGCAACTCGAACACGTCAGCGACGACCCGCAGCGCCCGGTGCTGACAATGCGCGCAGTCGAGGACGTGACGCACGCGCCATTCTTCGGCTTCAACCGCGCCCAGGCCGCCGTCATCGAAGGCGCGGTGCTGGTCAGCCGCCTGCACATGCTGAGTGCCGAACGCATCGACCGAGAAATGAGCTACCTGCAGATCGCCATCGACAAGACCGCCAGCGCGGCCGAACACGAAGCCTGGGGCTGGCTGCAGCAGGCCATCGCCCGCCATCGCGCTGCCGCGCCAGCGACAGGAGCAGCGTGATGGGCGCACGTCCGGCACTGCCTGCGGCGCGGCTCGACGAGGCCGGGCCCGTCACCACGTTGCGCGCACTGGTCAGCGTGCGCAACTTGGCCGAGGCGCGACTCGCCGCGCAGGCCCGCGTCGGTTTCATCGACCTGAAGGAACCCAACGACGGCGCGCTCGGTGGCCTGGCGGTGGCACACATCGCGCAGATCGTGCGTGCGCTGCGCGAGGTGGCGCCCGGCGTGCCGATCAGCGCCACCATCGGCGACTGGCCGGCGCACGCGCTGGCCGAGATCCGCGAGCGTGTGCGGCAGGTGGCAGCGTGTGGGGTCGATCACGTCAAGGTCGGCATCGATCCGGCCTCGGCCAGCGGGCCTGAAGCGCTGATGGCCTTGGTCGAGGAACTCGGCCGCCTCGACCGCGAAGGCCTGCCGCTGGTGCCGGTGCTGATCGCCGACAACGGCGTCGAGCCGGCGCTGCTGCAGCGTGTCTGTGCCCAGCGCTTTTTTGCCGTGATGCTCGACACCGCCGACAAGCGCGGCGGCTCCTTGTTGCAGCGCCTGGGTGCCGTCGAGCTGGCCGGTTTGATCGCGCAGGTGCGTGCACACGGCAGCCTGATCGGCCTGGCCGGCGCGCTGCAGTTGTGCGATCTGCCGGCCTTGCGTCGGCTGGCGCCGGACTTCGCCGGCTTCCGCTCCGCCGTGTGCGTGGGCGATCGGCGCGAGGGGATGGATGCGCGGCTGCTGGCGCAACTGGTCGAGGTGCTGGGCGCTTGAGGTGCCGGTCAGCCGTGCCGCGTCGGGGCGGTTGCCCGCCTTGCGCTCAATGCGCCCGGCAGCCTTGCAGCAGCAGCGACTTCATCTCGCCACCCTGTTCGCGGCTCAGCAGGTCGATCGGCATGCCGGACTGGCGCGCCTGGGCGGCGAAGTTGCGGTCGAGCACCTCGTGCGCCACCAGGGCTTCGAGGCTCAACTGCTCGTCGACCTGGCAGCTCTTGATCACCACCAGCCGCTCGGCGTTCAGGCGCTGCGCCAGGCCCAGCGCGATGCTGTCGGAGGTGACGTCCCAGTTGGTGGTGGCGTCGCACTGGTCGCGCAGCAGCTCCAGCGGCATCCACAGCGCCACGCCGCCGCGGCGCAGCGTGGGCAGCACGTCGACCTCGCGGCAGACCGGCTGCAGGGCCGGGTTCAGGCCGTGCAGCAGGTAGGCGTTCTGCACCATCGCCAGCACCGCCATGTTGTGTGCGCTCAGGTCGCCCACCTGCCAGCGGCCCTGCAGGCTGCGCACCTCGTCGGCCAGCGTGCCGCCGCCGCACACCAGTGCCACGCGGCCACCGCCGAGCTGGCCCAGCAGCGCCAGCCAGTCGGGCAGCAGCGCATCGGTGCACAGGCTGCCTCCGAGTTTGACGACCCACATCAGCGCACCTCGGGTGACTTCGGTTGCCGGCCTGGCCGGTACAGCGTGGCGACCGCCACGCTCGGGGCGCAGACCCGGGCCCAGCGGGCGCGCTCATCGTGGCCCGCGCCGGCTTCGATGCGCGCCACCGCGTGGCCGTAGTCGATGCAGTCGTTCACGCTTTCGCGCGTTTCGTGGTGGCCACCACGCCGCCGGATGAGCGCCATCAACTCGGGCACCAGGAAAGCACCGCAGCCCGCCGCCACCACGCGCAGTCCGGCGGGATCGAGGTCGTGGCGCTGCAGCACCCGCAGCGCCTGGCCGGCCAGCTCGTCGAGCTGCGCGGCGCGCCAGGCGTGGGCAAAGGCGAGCCACTCGGCCGCGCTGGCATCGCGCACGTCGCAGCCGACCATGCGCGCCAGCCGGGCGCGCGTGGCGGGCAGGCCCTTGTCGGCGTTGTCGGCGCTCGGGTAGAGGTCGTGCGCCGGGTCGAGTTCGCCGCTCAGGCGGTAGACATCCGCCGTGGTGGCGAAGAACTCGTTCATCACGTTGAGCACCTCGCCCTGCAGCACGATGCGCGGCGCCAGCGCGCACAGCGGCGTGCGCACCACGCCCTGGTAGACCAGCTCGCCGCTGGCCAGGCGGTGGCGGTCGCTCACGCTGTTGCCGAGCACCTGGCCGCGGTCGAAGGCGATCAGGTCGGTGGTGGTGCTGCCGATGTCGATCAGCAGCCCGCGCCCCAGCACCGCGGCGGCGTGCTGCGCGGTGGCGCGCCAGTTGGCCGAGGCGATCTGCGGCCAGTGCGCCGCGGCATCGGCCGGCGCCACCCACTGGCCCGGGCCGGCGTAGATCCACACCGGCCCGCCCAAGCGCTGTGCCAGCAGCGCGCTGATGCGGCGCACGCCGTCTTCGCGGTCGGTGAACAGGTCGACCATCTCGCCGGTCATCGTGACGGCGTGAGCCGCCGAGCCCAGCCATTGCGGCCAGCGCCGCTGCGCATCGGCCAGCGCGGCGTCGAGGTGCTGCAGCCCCTGCCACAGCGGGCAGGCCCATTGCGCCACGTCGCGCACCGCGCCGTCGACCCGCAGGCAGGCCTTGACGTGGGCGCCGCCGATGTCCCAGCCGATCACCGTGTCGGTGTCGGAACCGACGTCGAATTCAGCGCCCGACATGCACGGCTCCGTGATTGGCCCGGCGCGACCGCAGCCCCAGCGTCAGCGCCGCCAGGTTGCGACCGAGCGCCACCGACAGGCCGACATAGGCGCAGCTGACGCGCGCGTTCACCTCGATCACCACCGGCCCGCGCTGCGGATGGCAGACCAGGTCGATGCCGACAAAACCGCGCAGCCCCGGCAGCGCCTGCAGCACCGTGTCGGCCAGCGCCTGCAGCTGCGGCCAGCGCGGGTCGGCGGGGTCGGTGCTGATGCGGTGCACGCCGTCGAAGCGCACCTGGCCGTCGGCCGCCACGCCGATGCGCTGGCGGTTCAGGCTCAGCAGCTCGGCCTGCGGCAGGCCGCCGCGTCCACGCGTGCCGCACATCATCGACAGGCTCATCGCCTTGCCCTCCACCCAGGGCTGCAGCGTCACGGCCTGGCCGGCGTCCTGGCGGCGCTGCGCGTCGGCCCGCGCGGCGGCCAGGTCGTCGAACACCCGGGTGTCGACCGCCCCGGCGCCGTCGTCGGGCTTGACGACCCAGCGCTGCGCCTGGCCGGGGCCGGCGAAGTCGAGCGGCGTGGTCACGCCGCGCGCGGCCAGGCGGGCCAGCGTCTGTGTCTTGCTGGCGGCGATGCGCAGCGCCTGGGCGTCGCTGCCGAGCCAGCGGGTGTCGCCCACCGCGGCCTGGCACTGCTGCAGCAGGCCGGCGGTTTCCGGTGCCACCACCCAGACGTGGTCGTGCAGCGCCGCCTGTTCGGCCAGGAAATCGAGCGGGCTCTGGCCCGCGCGGGCGCGTTGACTGTGCAGGCGCGCATCGGTGCCGCCTTCGTCGGCCAGCGCCTGCCGCAGTGCGTCGGCCGGGGCGGCACTGCAGTCGGCCAGCGTGACGTGGCCGACGTGTTCGGCGCCCAGCTGCAGCAGGTCACGCGCCATCGCGTCGCGCATCGACACGCCCAGCGGCATCAGCTCGGCCTCGGCCGGCTCGCCCGCCAGGCCGCCGGCGCTGAGGAACTCGTAAACCAGTATCGTCTTCATCTTGGGCGGCACCGGGCGGCGCAGTGTTGCGGATCATTGTGAGGGGGACGGACGATGGACTTGATTCCGGTGCTCGACCTGATGGGCGGCCAGGTGGTGCGTGCCGTGCGCGGCCAGCGCAGCGCTTATCTGCCCATGCAGTCGATGCTGTGCGAGGGCAGCGATCCACTCGCGATGGCGCGTGCGCTGCGCCGCCACACCAGCAGCGGCGTGCTCTACGTTGCCGATCTCGACGCGCTGCAAGGCGGCGCCGTGCAGCACGCGGTGCTGCGCGAGCTGCTCGCCGGCCTGCCCGGATTGCGCATCTGGCTCGACGCCGGTTTTGCCGACCGGGCCGCCGCGAGCGCCGTGCTGGATCAGCTCGACCCGGCCGAGGCCGCCGCGATCGACCCGGTGTTCGCAAGCGAATCGCTGCGTGACGCGCAGGCGCTGGCCGCGTGTTTTGCGCCCGAGGTTGTGACCCGTGACGCGATCGGCGCGCGCGCTATCCTCTCGCTCGACCGCCGCGACGGCCAGCGCCTTGATGCCGCCGGCTGCTGGGAGCGCCCCGACGCCTGGCCGCAGCGCGTGATCGTGATGACGCTCGAACGGGTCGGCGCCCAGGCCGGGCCCGATCTCGACACCCTGGCCGCGCTGCGGCTGCGCTCGCCGCACACGCAGTTCATCGGCGCCGGCGGGGTGCGTGATGCGGCTGACCTGCGGCACGCCGCCGCGGCCGGCGCCCAGGCGTGGCTGGTGGCGAGTGCGCTGCATGACGGCCGCCTGGCCGCGTCCGACGCGTCTGCCTCGCGCGAGCGGGGTGCTGCCGGCTGAGCGGCACGCCGCTCGGCCATGGCCACAAGGTGAAAAGGGCTTGCGCATGCTCAATCGCGCAATCAGTTTTCGTGCCATCCCGGGCACTGCCCTGGGGGATGGATCGCGCCCGCGATCGCCCTCGGGTTGCCGTTTCGGCGGCCCGGGAACGGCACACTGTGTGGCGCTGTGTCGCGGCGGCCGGCGGCCTCGCGGATACAGCCTGTCTCTGTAGCGCCCCGGTGGGCCGGTTTCAGGCGCCTGGGTGGGCAGATGCGCGATGGCACGCGGTTTGCCTTGACAGGGTTTCATGAGCCCCACGAATGCCCCATCGCCGGCTGCGTCGACGCCGACCTCGGCGAGTTCGGTCTGGACCTGCCCGTTCTGCCCCCTGCTGTGCGACGACCAGAACGCCAGCGCGCCCGACTGCGCTCTCGCGCGTGCCGGCCTGGCCGCGACCGCGTCGATGCCGAGCCACCCGCGTCTCAACGGCCACAACGTGTCGCTGAACGCCGCCCTCGCCGCCGCCGCCAAACTGCTGTCTGCCAGCCGCCAGCCCTTGCTCGGCGGCTGGGGCACCGACGTGGCCGGCGCCCGCGCGCTCTACCGGCTGGCCTGCGCCACCGGTGCGATCAGCGACGCCGCCGGCGGCGAAGCCATGAGCCAGGCCCTGCGCGCGCTGCAGGACCGCGGCGGCTACACCACCACGCTGGCCGAGGTACGCGAGCGCGCCGACCTGATCGTGATGGTCGGCAGCTGGGCGCCCGAGCGCGCGCCGCGGCTGCTGCACCGGGTGCTCGAAGAGCGCGAGCAGGCGCCGGTGCTGGTGTTCGTCGGCGAGCCTGGCATCAGCCAGACCGAGGTCGAGATCGGCGCGCACCGCCTGCCCGTGCTGCAAGTGCCGCTGCAGGGTGATCTGGCCGACACACTTGCCTGCCTGCACCTGCTGGTCGACAACCGGCCGCTGCCTGGCACCGCAGCGCCGGCCTTGGCCGATCTGGCCGCGCGGCTGCGAGCGGCCACCTACGCCGTGCTGATGTGGGAACCCGCCCAGCTCGGCGCCCACGCCGGCCTGCTGATCGAGCGCCTGCACCAGCTGGTCGGCCGACTCAACCAGCGCACCCGCGCGGCGGGTTTCCCGCTCGGCGGCGGGCAGGGTGCGTTGACCGCGCAGGCCGTGCACACGTGGCTGTCGGGCCTGCCGCTGCGCACGCGGGTCGGCCCGCGCGGGCTCGAACACGATCCGCTGCGTTTCGACGCCGCCCGCCTGCTGGCCGACGAAGCGGTCGACCTGCTGCTGTGGGTGGCCGCATTCCCCGGCATGCCACCACCCGCCACGCCGGGCCTGCCGCGCATCGTGCTCGGCCTGCCGTCACTCGCCGCCGAGCTGGGCGACGAGCGCAACACCATCTTCATCCCGGTCGCGACGCCGGGTGTGCAGTCGGGCGGCCACCTGTTCCGCACCGACGGCATCGTGCTCGTGCGGCTGCATCGCCTGCCTGACCGACATGAGGACAGCCTGCCCGGCGTTGCCGACGTGGTGACTCAATTGCTGAGCCAGTTACCCGCGCGAGAACCCGTTCCCGAGTCGCTCGCCGAGGTGCTGCCATGACGACGATCCGACTGCGCGGCGGCCGGCTGCACGACCCGGTGCACGGCATTGACGGCGAGTTGCGCGACCTCGCCTGGCGCGATGGCCGCATCGTCGCGCTGCAAGCCGGCGAGCCGGTCGACGAAGACATCGACGCCAGCGGCTGCACCGTGATGGCCGGCGGCATCGACCTGCACACCCACATCGGCGGCGGCAAGGTCAACCTGTCGCGCCTGCTGCTGCCCGAGGACCACCGCGTCGATGCCAACCCCTGCGGGCGGCCCGGCAATGCGCTCGAATTCGACTCGTGTGGCCACGTCACGCCCGGCACGCTGGCCACCGGCTACCGCTACGTGCAGATGGGCTACACGGCAGCGTTCGAGCCGGCGATGGTGGCGGCCAACGCGCGCCACGCCCACATGGAGATGGGCGACACCCCCATCCTCGACCACGGCGCCTACGTGATGCTCGGCAACGACGAGCTGCTGCTGCAGATGCTCGCCGAAGGCGCCCACCCCGACCAGATCCGCGACCTGATCGGCTGGACGCTGCACGCCACCAAGGCGATGGGCGTGAAGGTGGTCAACCCCGGCGGCATCTCGGCCTTCAAGTTCAACCAGCGCAAGCTCGATGTCGACGAGGCGCACACCCACTGGCAGGTGACGCCGCGCCAGGTGGTGCATGCGCTGGCGCAGGGGCTGCAGCAGCTGGGCGTGCCGCACCCGCTGCACATCCACGGCAGCAACCTGGGCGTGGCCGGCAACATCGCCTCGACGCTCGAAACCATCGCCGCGCTCGAAGGCCTGCCGGCGCACCTTACGCACGTGCAGTTCCACGCCTACGGCACCGAAGGGCCGAAGAAGTTTTCATCCGCCGCGCTGCAGCTGGCCGAGGCGGTCAACGCGCATCCGAACATCAGCATCGACGTCGGCCAGATCATCTTCGGCCAGACCGTCACCGCCAGCGGCGACACCATGCGCCAGCACGCCAATTCAGGCATCGCCAGCCCGCGCAAGTGGATCGGCTCCGACATCGAATGCGAAGCCGGCTGCGGCGTGGTGCCGTTCCGCTACCGCGAGAGCAGCTACGTCAACGCACTGCAATGGGCGATCGGGCTGGAGCTGTTCCTGCTGGTGCGCAACCCCTGGCAGGTGGTGCTGACCACCGACCACCCCAACGGCGGGCCGTTCACGAGTTATCCGCACCTGATCCGCCTGCTGATGGACCGCAGCTTCCGCGAAGAACAGCTCGCCCGCCTGCACCCCGACGTGGCCGCCAACAGCGCGCTGAAAGCCATCACCCGCGAGCTGACGCTGCAGGAGATCGCGATCCTGACCCGCGCCGCGCCGGCCCGCTTGCTGGGCCTGGCCGACCGCGGCCAGCTCGGCGTGGGTGCGGCGGCCGACATCGCCGTCTACCGCGACGACCCCGACCGTGAGCGCATGTTCAGCACGCCCGAGTGGGTGTTCAAGGACGGCACGCTGGTGTCGCGCGCCGGGCTCATCACGGCGGTGCCGACCGGCGGCACGCACTTTGTCGAACCGGCCTACGACACCAGCTTCCAGCACACGTTGCGCAAGCGGCTGGCGCGTTACGGCTCGGTCAACATCGACCACCTCGCGATCGACCGCGACGAGCTGTGCGAGTGCTGCCACGGCGGCCGGCTGCTGCCGACCGCGTGTTTCCAGGGAGCGTCGGCATGAGCGCGGCCACGACAACAACGCCGCTCGAACTCAACGGCGTGGTGATCGACGACGGCTTTGCCGAAGCCTTCCCGATGAAGGCGACGCGGCTGATCATCACCGCCCACAACCCGACCTGGGCCCGCCACGCCGCGGTGGCCGCCACCGGCTTCGCCACCTCGGTGATCGCCTGCGGCTGCGAGGCCGGCATCGAACGCGAACTGCCGCCCGACGAGACGCCCGACGGCCGGCCCGGCATCGCGATCCTGATCTTCTCGATGAGCGGCAAGGAGCTGGCCAAGCAGATCGAGCGGCGGGTCGGCCAGTGCGTGCTGACCTGCCCGACCACCGCCGTCTTCTCCGGCATTGCCGAAGGTGAAGCCGTGCCGCTGGGCAAGAACCTGCGCTTCTTCGGCGACGGCTGGCAGACCTCCAAGCTCATCGCCGGCCAGCGCTACTGGCGCGTGCCGGTGATGGACGGCGAGTTCGTCGCGCAGGAAACCACCGCGGTCATCAAGGGCGTGGGCGGCGGCAACCTGCTGCTGCTGGCGCGCGATACCGACGCCGCGCTGGCCGCGGCCGAGGCCGCCGTGGTGGCGATGCAGCGCCTGCGCGACGTCATCATGCCGTTCCCCGGCGGCGTGGTGCGCTCGGGCTCGAAGGTGGGCAGCAAGTACCCGAGCCTGATGGCGTCGACCAACGACGCCTTCTGCCCCGGCCTGCTCGGCCTGGTCAAACACAGCGAACTGGACGCGCGCACCCGCTGCGTGATGGAGATCGTGATCGACGGCCTGAGCGAAGCCGCGGTGGGCGAGGCGATGCGCGTAGGCATGCAGGCCGGCATCGCGCTGGGTGCGGCCGGTGGCCTGCTGCGCATCTCGGCGGGCAACTACGGCGGCAAGCTCGGGCCTTATCACTTCCACCTGCACAAGCTGCTGGGCGAGCAGGCGAGGGCCGCGACATGAACGGCATCCGACTCACCTTGCGCGACGCGCCACGGCTGCGCCTGGACCTGCGCGGCGTGCTGCCCGAGGCACTGGCCGCGCTCAGCCTGGCGCAGATCGCCCGCCTGCCGCTCGCCCATGGCCGCGACTTCTGCGTGCTGGCCGACTGGTTCGACATCGTCACCTTCGACGCCGCCGAGCCGACGCTGCAACTGGCCGGCGACCTGGGCCGCGTCGACCACATCGGCTGGCAGATGAGCGGCGGGCGCATCGAGATCGACAGCACCGCCGGCGACGGCGTGGGCGGCGCGATGCGCGGCGGCGTCATCACCGTGCGTGGCGATGCCGGCGCGATGGCCGCTTGCGAGATGCAGGGCGGCGAGCTGCACATCACCGGCCACGTGGGCGACTACGCCGCCTCGACCCTGCCCGGCAGCATGGACGGCATGCGTGGCGGCCTGCTGCTGGTGCACGGCAACGCCGGCGCGCGTTTCGCCGACCGCATGCGGCGCGGCACGGCCATCGTGCTGGGCGATGCGGGCGACGGCTTCGCCTCGCGGCTGGTGGCCGGCACCGTGGTGCTGGGCAGGCGCTGCGGCGCGCACCCGGCCTACGGCATGCGGCGCGGCAGCCTGGTGCTGGCCTCGCCCGAAGCGGCGGCGGCGTTTGAGGTGCCGCCCACCTTCGTGCCGGCGCAGGCCGAGGCCGCCGTGTTCTGGCAACTGCTGGCGCGCGATCTGGCCCGGCTGGCGGCGGCCCATGCGCCTTCATCACCCCTCACCGACCTGCCGCGCCGCGCCATCACCCGCCACCTCGGCGACCTGGCGGTCGACGGCAAGGGCGAGCTGATCGTGGTGCGCTGATACTTTGATCCCCAACCCGACTTCACGACCCGGAGTTCCACCGATGACCCAGCCCCGTGCCTTGCCGTACACCTTCCACGCCGGCGAAGCCACCGTGCTCGCTGCCGACGGCCAGTTCACCGACGCCATGCCCGAGATCCTGATCGGCCGCGTCGACGGCCCGGTGGGCCAGGCGTTTGCCAACATGATGGCGCAGAGCAAGGGCCACACCGCGATGTTCGCGATCCGCGCCTGCAACCAGCTGGTGCGCCCGGCCACCATCACCGTGCCCAAGGTGACGCTCAAGGACATGGCCAACGTCGAGCTGTTCGGTGGCGTGGTGCAGAGCGCCACGGCGGACGCGGTGATCGACAGCGTGATCGACGGCGTGATCCCGAAAGAGCTGGCCAACGAGCTGTGCATCGTCAGCCTGGTGTGGATCGACCCGCGCTGCGCCAAGGATCCGAACCTCGACAAGAAGGACATGTACCGCACCAACTACGAGGCCACCAAACTCGCCATCAAGCGCGCTCTGGCCGACGAGCCGTCGATCGACGAGCTGATCGCCAACCGGCAGACCATCAAGCACGACATGGACGACTGGAGCTGAGCTGCGGCATGCGCCTGGCGCTGTTCGACCTCGACCACACGCTGATCCCGTTCGACAGCGGCATGCTGTGGACGCGCTTCTTGGCCGAGCGCGGCCACCTGCCGGCGCAGGCCGAGGCCGAGTACGTCGACCACTGCCTGCAGTACGTGGCCGGCCGGCTCGACATCAACGCGGTGCACCGCATCCTGATCCGCCCGCTCGCGCAGGTCGACACGGCCACGCTGGCGGCCTGGCAGATCGACTTTCAGGCCGCGATGGCACCGCTGATCCCGCCCGCGATGCAGCGCCTGGTGGCTGCGCACCGCGAGGCCGGCGACCTGTGCGCCATCGTCACCGCCACCTCACGCATCGTCGCCGCACCGTTTGCGGCCCTGTTCGGCATCGACCAGCTGCTGAGCACCGAAGCCGCCTGCGCGCTGCACCACCCCTCGGGCGAACGGCGGCCCACCGGCGAGATTGCCGGCGTGCCCTGCGTGCGCGCCTACAAGATCGACCACGTCGAGAACTGGCTGCGGCGCCAGCGCCTGCCGTCGATCGCGGCGGCCGAGTCGTGCCACTTCTATTCGGACTCGATCAGCGACCTGCCGCTGCTGCAGGCGGTGAGCCACCCGGTGGCCGTGCGCCCGGACGAGCGGCTGCGGGCCCATGCGACCGAACACGGCTGGCTGATCGTCGATGGCTTTTGACCGCATGAGTTGAGCGCGGGGCGGTGTCTGTCAACATAGATGACGCTTGGCGCATGAAGTTTCTATGCGGCTTGACGCTCCTTGTCACGCGGGTTGAGACAGACGTGATCAGGCTCGCTCCATCTGCGGATCTCTCGGCTCCAGCGGCTGGGGTTGGCTTCCCGGGCGGCCTGGTAGACCGCGCGCCGCTGCCTTAGCACCGCCTTGCTCTGCCCGCTGTGGCGCTGGTTCGGCGTCACGAAGCCGATCTCTCGATGGCGATGCTCGCCGTTGTACCAATCGATGAACGTGCGACACCAGTTTCGCGCCTGATCAAGCTCGCCGAACCCGGTGCTCGGGAAGGTCGGCATGTACTTGAGCGTGCGGAACCACGACTCGATGAAGGCGTTGTCGTCGCTCACGCCGGGTCGGCTGTAGCTGGGCGCGATGCCCAGATCCTGCAGCTTGGCGCGCAGCGTGTGCGAGCGCTGCACCGCGCCGTTGTCAGCGTGCAGCACCAGCGGCTTGCCCGCGAGCTTCTCACGCCAGCGCGCCCGCTCGACGAGCTCGGCGGCCAGGTCAGCGTTCTCGCTGGCATGCACCTCCCAGGCCACCAGCTTGCGGCTGTACAGGTCGATGACGGCGTACAGGTAGAAGAACAGCCCCCGCACCTGGCTGGGCAGGTAGGTCACGTCCCAGCACCAGACTTCGTTGGGCGCGTGCGCCACGTGCATCGGCGCGGGCTTGTGGCTGCGCTGTCGAGCACGCCCCCGGTGCTGCTGCGCGCCGTGCGCATGCAGCAGCCGGTAGAAGGTCGACTCGCTGGCCAGATAGGTCCCCTCGTCGGCCAGAGCCGGCACGATTTGCGTGGGCGGCAGGTCGGCAAAGCGCGGCTGCATGCACGCATCGAGCACCGCGCGCTGTTCGTCGCCGCTGAGCTTGTTGCTCGGCTGCGCCCGCACCGCCCCCGGCCGGCCGTCGGCCTGCACCTCACCATCGTCGATCCAGCGCTGGTACGTGCGCACCGACACGCCCACCTCCGCGCACGCGCTGTGCAGGCGCGCGCCGCTGGCCTGTGCGGTCTTGACCATCTCCACGAGCCCCTGGCGTTCCAGCAACGCAGTCATGCGTCCTCGTCTCTGTTCTGGAACGCCTCGAGTTTTCGCGACAGGATCAGCAGCGCAGCGGCTTCGGCCAGCGCGCGCTCCTTGCGGCGCAACTCCTTCTCCAGCTCCCGGCTGCGTTTGCGCTCCTCGGCCAGCGCCGCCGGGCTGACCCGCTCGGCCCCGGCCGCATTGGCCTGCAGGCACGCGCCCCGCCAGCGGGCGATCTGCTCGACGTGCAGCCCCTTCTTGCGGCAGTACTCGCCCAGCTCGGCCTGCGCCAGCCCCAGGGTCTCGACCACGACGGCGAACTTGTCCTCAGGCTTCCAGTCTTCGGGGTTGCTGCCGTCTCCAGGCACGGCTCGACCCGCTCCACGGGCCTGGTTTCGCCACGCGTAAAGCGTGGGCTCCGTCACCCCCGTGCGCTTGGCCACCTCCGCCACCACCAGGTTGTGTGGCGCACTCATCAGCGACAGCGCGTGTTCCTTCTTCTCTTTCGAATACCTTGGCATTCCCGTCCTCTGCTTGCCCCCTGCGGTTATCGATCGTCGCCTCACTCGACGCGACATCTATCCTGACAGAGGGGGGGGGGCGGTCACGCGACCGATCTTGCAGGGCGACAACGCCTGCGGTGCGCATGCACCGTGCCATCACCTTGCATGTGCATCGATCACGGTGTGCATGCACATCGACACGACGTTCATCTCCATCGGCATCCCTGTACGGGGCAATCGCATCACGGTGTGCATGTGCATCGATGGTCATGCGCATAGACATCGAGCACGGTGTGCATGGACATCGAGGTCGGGTTCTATGCACACCGCATGCAGGTTGCTCATGCAGGCCGCGGACCTTGCATGCACATTTTTTTTGGTTTGCATGTGCATGGAGACCACAGGGCGCAGGAGCTCGATGCTCCCGACGAATGTGGCGTACCTGCAAGGCCTTGTGCGCTTGCACCGTCAACCGCGGCCATGGCTGTGTCGGATTGACCTCGGTGCTTTCTACGCTCGCGGGAACCGTCTGCGGCAGCGTCGAGCGGTCTGATTCATCCCAATAAATTTAGGCGGCCTAAATCGACTTGGCTATCCCCCAAAAGGATGAGGCAAAAAGGCGCTCACAGAGGGGGCGAGTGGTCTAGGATTGATGGACATGACGCCACGCGATGCCGATTTAGAACATAACGAGGCCGGGGTGCGTGGATGTACAAAAAGACGTTATAAGTCATAGGGAGTTTCTCGTGAGTACGGAAAAATTCGCCGAATCGGCTAAGGGGTTTACCAAAAGCCCGCTCGGAATAATCGCTCTATTCATTGTTCTTGTTTATGGATTCGCCTCTATAGTCGTGGGCTTAGGTAGAGGGATATCCGACCATATAGCACCACTAATTTACTTCATGGTATTTTTTCCAATACTAGTTTTTTTGGGCTTCTTATGGCTGGTAGCAAAGCACTACAACAAGCTATACGGTCCATCTGACTTCAAAAACGAAGACAACTTCCTAAAAGCCCAAATGGCAACAACTGCGTCTCTAGTAGCGGCTACAGTAAGGCAGCCAGGGCACGAAGGAGGTCTTCAAGAATCTCAATTAAGAGAAATTGTCAACGTAGTATCAAACACACCTAAAAATCCCGTTAAAGAAAAATGGAAGAATAGAGTTCTATGGGTTGATGACCGGCCGGGAAACAATGTTTATGAACGCCAAGCTTTTGAAGCTCAAGGTGTTGAATTTACTCTGGCACTATCAACACAAGAAGCACTAGAGCTTTTGAGGAATAATAAGTATGCGGCCATTATTTCAGATATGGGAAGAAAAGAGGGTCTGGATGAAGGCTATGTTTTGTTGGAGAAATTAAGGTCATCTGGAAATAAAACGCCTTTTGTAATCTATGCCGGCTCAAATCTTCCTGAGCACAAAAAAGAAGCTCGTGAACGAGGCGCCAACGGCTCAACAAATCGTGCTGATGAACTCTTCCAGCTTATTATGAGCCTTATTGCGAACGGCTTATAAAAACTGGTTTAAATCGTTCGCTGTGCTCACTGGGACCGGCTAAAGCCGGCCTCTTAACAAACTACAATGGCATCCCCATCTGTCAAGCAAAACCAACCCCTGACGAATTGTGCAGCAATTTTTCAGGGAGGTCTTGATTCAAATCAGCTAAGGCGACGCCAGCTATTTCAGGGAGAACAAGGGTGCGGACTGCAAAACTACAACCGGTCTTTGTTGCGGCTTTCAATGCCGCTGACCCTGACGAAAGACGCGCGCGGGGCTCCATTTGTTAGCCGCGGTCGTCATCGACGCCGCCTTGAGTTAAACGAGCACTCCCCACGCAGGTCCAACCTTGTTCCATCAACGCAGGCATCACGCGGTGGCAGATTCTTCGAGGTTCGGTGAACGGTTCTCCCGCGGGAAGTCGGGTTTGTCGGCTGCGACTGTCGGCTCAGGCGATCGGTTTGAAGTTCTCACCTTTGGCCAACATCGCCCAGGCCATGCGCGCGTTCTTGGCGGCGATGGCCACGACCGCTTTCCAGTAACCGCGTCGCTCGGCCAACGTGATCGCCCACCGGCTGATTCGGTCTATCTTGTTTGCCGCTGCGGCCAGCACCGCCCGGGCGCCCAGGATCAGCAGGGTTCGCAAGTACGCATCCCCGGACTTGGTGATGCGTCCGAGTTGCTGTTTGCCGCTTATGCGGTAGGGCATGACGAACTTGGGAGCGATCAGGCGAATGGTGTGACCGAACGCCACAAACTGCCGAGCCCAGCAATGCGCACCGGAGCACGCCTCCATGCCGATGGTGCACGGCGGCAGTTTGGCCACCATTTCCAGCAGTCGATCGCGACGCACCAGCGGTCGCACCAGCGCAGGCTTGCCGACCTCATCGACACCATGCAGGGCGAATACGCTCTTGGCGAGGTCAATACCGACAAAGACCATGGTCATGGACATTCCATTTCAGTCAGTGATCGCGTGAGATTTCGCAACCCCATCGTGGCACTGAGTTCCGGCAACGATTTCGGGTCAAACCAAGGCCTGCCGGGGTGGGATGTGGATATCCCTTTCATTCGTTGGGCCTGCCAATCGAACATCCGGGATTCTCGAACAACTTCTCATACCTGCCGCTCGCTCCACGTTACGATTGAACCTCATCCTCAACTACAGGAAGCCCTCATGCTGCGGTCGCTATCTTTTGCATCGATCTTCGTCGCCTTGCTTATGACTCAGGGATGCGCCACGAAAACCTATGGACGTCAAGGCACTTTGACGAGCTACGAAAAAGACACAATGAATTGCAGAGAAATTGATCTTGAACTTGCCAAAACCAGGGGGTTTGTTGACCACGTCAATAAAGAAAGCGAATTCAGCGGCCGCGATGTATTGGCGATTCTTGGTGACTTCGGAATTGGCAACAACATGGAGAAGAGCGCCGCCCTTGAGAGTGCCAACAAGAGGATTGAGCAGTTACGAGATCTTCGGGCCACCAAAAAGTGTGAGCCCGGGCAGGCCTAACCCCATTCGTTAGACATCGCAAACCCAAACATCTGGCCGCCTCATGCTCTCCTCTGAAGTCCTGGATTACGCCAGTCGCAGCGTGCTGTGCTGGCTTGCCACCGTCGACGAAACGGGTCAGCCGAACGTCTCCCCGAAGGAGATATTTACTCCCTTTGATTCTCAGTACATCGTAGTTGCAAACCTTGCATCGCCAACGAGTGCACGCAACATCGAAGTCAATCCTCGTGTTTGCATCAGCTTCGTCGATATCTTTGTTCAAAAAGGATTCAAGGTCATCGGTGCCGCGCGGAATATAAGAAGATCCGACGCCGATTTCTCTAAATGGTCTACCCCGCTGGAAGCTATGGCCGGTGCGAAGTTTCCTATTCGCTCCGTCTTCGTCATTCAGGCTGTCTCAGTGGAGCCAATCATCGCCCCGAGTTATCGCCTCTATGCCACCGAAACAACAGAGAAATCGCAGGTAGCGTCTGCTATGCAAACGTATGGCGTTCAGAGGAGCGGCGATGTCTAACCCAGCATGCAAGCGGACCGGGGTGCCGGCCGGTTCATTCATTCGTTGAGCTTTATGAAGAACGTTGATATCGATCCATTGGATGTTCAGTTTGGGCTTGCGCACGACTGCATACGTGCCTGCATATTCGCCGACCACATTCAAAAAACAAAACCGAAGGCATCTGCATGGCCAAGCTTGCTTGACATGTGCTATTCCGACGCAATCATGTCTTGGAATGCAATTTTCGGCACGGATTCACAAGACTCACACTGGAAGAATTGGGTTGCAAAGGTCTCCCCTCCGAAAAACTCGCCGCTCCGCCCTTTTCATCGAAGCATGATCGTTTCGTGCCTGAATACGACAGAGACAGCCTGGATGCATTATCACCAGAGAATGACGGAATTCCGCAATAAGAGACTCGCCCACTTTGTTCACGCGCCCGTCGGTGACCCACCAAACATCACTTGGGCACTTCATTCTGCGTGCCTATACCGAGAATGGCTGATATCACTTGTTCGGGCATATCAAGACGCTGGCTTCTCAGTACGGGCCTCGGAAAAAACGGGGCAAGAAATGCTTGAGCAATTCCGAGCTCAAATCGCTGAAATATGCATATGAAGCCCAACCCATCATTCCACCGGATCGCCTTTGGCGGTCGGTGAATTTTCAAACGTTGGGCCCAAGCCTAGGGGCACTTCTCGAAACCTCCCTGTTCGCCCGCAGCCTGAGCCGGCAAGATGCGCAGCCATGATCACGCCGCGCATCAAGCCCTCGAGCTTCTTCCCTGAGGAGGAAGCGGTGGACGACCTGTTCCTGGCGCGCCAGCGCAAGGCCAAGCTCGAGGGCTACGTGCAGACGCTGGCGGCGATCGACGCGCTGGTGGACTTCACGGCGATGGCCGCGGCGGTCGATGCGGCGTGTCCGCGCGCCGACCGCAAGAAGGGTGGCCGCCCGCCGTACCCGAGCGAGGTGCTGGTGCGCATGGTCTTCCTGCAAGGGCTCTACAACCTGTCGGACGAGCAGTGCGAGCACCAGGTGCTCGACCGGCTGAGCTTCCAGCGCTTCTGCCGGCTCGACGGCGCCTTGAACATCCCCGACGCCCGCACGCTGTGGAGCTTTCGGCAGCGCCTGGCCCAGGGCGGGCTGGGCGGACGGGCGATCTTCGAGACGCTGAGTCAGCAGTTGCAGCAGCACGGGTTCATCCCGCGCGGCGGGCAGATCGTCGACGCCAGCATCGTGGCCGCACCCATCACCCAGGCCAACACCGCCGAGCGCGAGGCGCTCAACAAGGGCGAGACGCCCGAAGGCTGGAGCAAGAAGCGCATGGCGCACACCGATGGCGACGCACGCTGGACGCAGAAGCACGGCAAGAGCTACTACGGCTACAAGCTGCACGCCAACGCGGATGCGCGCTACAAGCTCATCCGCACCCTGAAGATCACGGCGGCCAATGCCGACGACGGCCAGCAGCTCCCCCACGTGCTGCAGTCGGCCAACACGCGCGATCGCCTGCTGGCCGACCGCGGCTACGACAGCCAGGCCAACCGGCAGGTGCTGGCGCAGCAGGGCCTGGTCGACGGCATCGCGCGGCGGGCCAGGCCGGGGCAGACCGCCAAGACCCGACTGAAGCAGCGCAATCGCACGATCAACCGGACCCGCTCGCGCGTCGAGCACGTCTTCGCCAGCCTGGCCCAGCAGGGCGGCAAGTGCGTGCGGGCGATGACGCTGGCGCGCAATGCGCTGGCCATCACGCTGCAGTGCGCGGCCTACAACGCGCGCAGGCTGGTGTGGCTGGTCAAGAGCACGGGTGCGTCTGCGAGGCCGGTGTGAGGGCAGAAAAGCCCTTCGCGAGGGGCGCGAAGGGCTGAAAGACAGGCCGCCGGGTAGAACTGATCTTCGAATTCGGCATGCGATGACGCCGTGCGAGCCGTCATGACGTCGATCACGTGCCGGAGATGGTCGGCACGATAGTTTTAGGAAGTGCCCCATGGTGATGTCGAGGCACTGGCATCGACGGGATTCGACCTGCGCCGCAACGCCAGTCGCACCAGCGGTTTTGAGCCGCTGCCGGTCCCCGGTGGTTTCAGGGTGCAGCATGGCCCGCGTCGCGGCAGCCTGGATGTGCGTGTCAACCGCGTGCTCGGCGCAGCCAGCTACGAGGTTCAGATCACCCAGGGCGACCCGACCTCGGAGCTCGACTGGAAACACGCCATGACCTCCGTGACCGCGTCGCGCATCAGGCTCAATGATCTGCCGCCGACGCAATCCTTCTGGGTGCGCGTGCGTGCCGTTGGCAGTGGTGGCAACGGGCTCTGGACCGAGCCGGTGAACATCATCGTGGTCTGATCCCGTCGGGTTTGGAGAGGGGGCGGGCGATCGGCATGCATTGACTCATCGCCATGATTCCAACAAAATGGAAGCATGGAAGAAAAAGCTGCCATCGCCTCTCTCGCTGCCTTGGCCCAGGGCATGCGCCTGCGCATCTTTCGTGCGCTGGTGGGCGCTGCGCCGCAAGGCATGACGCCGGGCGAGTTGTCCGCCACCCTGGGCGTGCCCGGCTCCACGCTGTCGTTCCACCTGAAGGAACTGATGCATGCCGGCCTCGTGTCGCAGGAGCGTGATGGCCGCAACCTGATCTACCGGCCGTCCATCGCGCAGATGAACGATCTGCTGGCCTACCTCACCGCCCACTGCTGCCAGGGCTCGGCCTGCGAGGTCACGAGCACGCCCGGCTGCACCACCTGTTGATCGGAGACCCACCATGAAGCGCTTTCACGTCCATCTGCATGTCGACGACCTGGCCACCAGCGTCGGCTTCTACTCCAAGCTTTTCGCGGCCGAACCGGCCCGGCTCGAGGGCGACTACGCCAAGTGGATGCTCGAAGATCCGCCGGTCAACTTCGCGATCTCGACCCGGGGTTCGAAACCGGGCATCGACCACCTCGGCATCCAGACCGACGATCCCGCCGAGCTGGCCGCCCTGAAAGCGCGCGCCGAGGCGGCCGACATGGCCCTGCTCGACGAGGGTGAGACGACCTGCTGCTACGCCCGCAGCGAAAAGCACTGGATCACCGACCCGCAGGGCATCGCCTGGGAGCATTTCCATACGCTGGGCAACATCCCGGTGTTCAACGAAGCCGCTGCCCCGGCCGCTGCCGCATCGGCTTGCTGTGCACCGACCGACGCTGCCGCCGCAAGCAGCGAACCCGCCGCCTGCTGCGCGCCCACGCCGCGTGGCAAGCCCATCGGCATTGCGGTCAAGTCGGCCAATTCGTGCTGCTGAGCCCGTGCTGCTGAGCCATGACCACACACGTTCTCATCCTCTGCACCCACAACTCGGCGCGCAGCGTGCTGTCCGAGGGCATGCTCAATCATTGGGCCGCCAAGCTGGGCCTTGACGTGCAAGCCCACAGTGCGGGCAGTGCGCCGAGTGGCCGCATCAATGCGTTCGCACTCGAAGCGCTCCAGCGTGCCGGCATCGATACCCGCGCCTACCGCAGCAAGAGCTGGGACGAGTTCAGCACCGACGGCGCGCCGCCGCTGTCGATCGTCATCACCGTGTGCGACAGCGCGGCCGCAGAGAGCTGCCCGGTGTTCTTCGGCGGCAGCGCGGGCCAGCCGGTCAAGGTGCATTGGGGCTACCCCGACCCGTCCAACGCCGAAGGCGGTGACGAGGGCAAGCGCCGCGCCTTCGAGCTGACGCGCCAGGCGATCGGCTACCGGATGCTGCAACTGCTGGCCTTGCCGCTGGCGACGATGGACCGCGCCGCACTGCAGGCCGCCCTGGTCGAGATCGGCCGCAGCTGATCGCCGCGGAGCAAGAACATTCATGAACACCACTGTCTTTTCTGCCCCTTCCACAGCGCCCGCGCCCGCGCCGATGAGCGTGTTCGAGCGCTACCTCACCGTCTGGGTGTTCCTGTGCATCGTCGCCGGCATCGCCCTCGGCCAGATGCTGCCGGGCCCGGTGCAGGCGATCGGCCGCATGGAAGTCGCCCGGGTCAACCTGCCGGTCGGCCTGCTGATCTGGGTGATGATCATCCCGATGCTGCTCAAGGTCGACTTCGGCGCGCTGCACCAGGTCAAGCAGCACTGGCGCGGCATCGGCGTGACGCTGTTCGTCAACTGGGCGGTCAAGCCGTTCTCGATGGCGCTGCTGGGCTGGCTGTTCATCCGCCACGTGTTCGCGCCCTACCTGCCGGCTGACCAGGCCGACAGCTACATCGCCGGCCTGATCCTGCTGGCGGCGGCGCCGTGCACGGCGATGGTGTTCGTGTGGAGCCGGCTGACCGGCGGCCACCCGCTGTTCACGCTGTCGCAGGTGGCGCTCAACGACACGATCATGGTGTTCGCGTTCGCGCCGATCGTGGCGCTGCTGCTGGGGCTGTCGTCGATCGTGGTGCCGTGGGACACGCTGATCACGTCGGTGGTGCTGTACATCGTGATCCCGGTCGTGATCGCGCAGCTGTGGCGCAAGCAGTTGCTGCGGCGCGGGCAGGCGGCGTTCGACGCCGCGCTGGCCAGGATCGGCCCTTGGTCGATCACCGCGCTGCTGGCCACGCTGGTGCTGCTGTTCGCTTTCCAGGGCAAGGCGATCATCGACCAGCCGCTGGTGATCGCGATGCTGGCGGTGCCGATCCTGATCCAGGTGTTCTTCAACTCGGGCCTGGCCTACTGGCTCAACCGCCGGCTGGGCGAATCGCACAGCGTGGCCTGCCCGTCGGCCCTGATCGGCGCGAGCAACTTCTTCGAGCTGGCGGTGGCGGCGGCGATCAGCCTGTTCGGCTTCGAATCCGGCGCCGCTCTGGCCACCGTGGTCGGCGTGCTGATCGAGGTGCCGGTGATGCTGCTGGTGGTCAAGTGGGTGAACCAGAGCAAGGGCTGGTACGAGGCCGGCCGCTGCGCCTGAGCAAACCCCTCGCGGTCGCCGCGATTCACTCCTCCAGCCGCAGGATCTCCAACTGCTCGGCCACGGTCTGGAAGGTGCCGGTGCCCGCCGGCATCTGCATCAGCGGCTTGCCGTCGGGCTCGAGCAGCCACACGCTGGGATAGACCAGCAGCCGAGCCCGCTGGTCGCCGATGGCGCGCTGGAAGTCGGCGTAGGGCAGGCGGTGCGCCTCGGTGCGCAGGATCAGCTGGCGCTCGGTCACGCTCAGCTGGCTGCGCAGGTCGACCACCAGATACTTGGCCGCGAAATGCGGCACCAGCTCGGTGGCGTTGGCCGCCAGAAAGGCCTCGTACTTGCGGCAGTACGCGCAGTCGCTGGCACCCAGGTAGACGTACAGCCACTTGCCCTCGCTGCGGGCGCGCTGCTGGGCGGCGCGCAGGTCGAATTCATGCGTCTTGCCGTCGACCAGCGGCTGGATCACGATCGGTGCGTAGGGCGCCGGCAAGGCCGCGTGCGCCGTGCTCAGCAGCCCGACGAGGCCGATCAGCACGAGGAATCTTCTGCCGATCACGCCGCCGCCCACGGGTCGAGCGTGCCGCGAAAGCGCTGTTCTTTTGTGTCCTCGACCTCTGCGGTCAGCAGCGCGTGCTGATCGGCGCGTGGCACGAAGTTGAAGCGCCAGCTCGGGTTCTCGCTGATCGAAAAATCGGTGTCGGCCTCGAACAGCAGCGCCTCGCCCAGCCGCACGCGGATGCTGCGCACGAAGTGCGGCGGGATGAACATCACCGTGACCTGGTTGAGCTCGAAGCCGGTGTCGTTGGGGTGCACCACGCTCAGCTCGACCGGCGTGGGCGCGCCGGGGTGCAGGCCGGCGGGCAGGCGCATCGTGGTGCGGCCGATCAGGTGCAGGGCCTCGCGGTTGGGCGGTGCGCTGCAGCCGCCCGAGACCTTGACGTAGCGCGAATCCATGTGCAGCGTGCCGTCGCTCAGCTCGCTGACCACGCGCACGTGGCTGTATTCGTCGACCCGCAGCCGGGTCTCGAAATCGGCCTGGCCGAGCGCTGTGCCGAGCGTCAGCGTGGCGGCGATCGGCGAGGGGTTCTTGTCGACCAGCAGCGTCATGCGGCGCACCTGGCGCTCGGGTGTCTGCGCGATCCTGGAGACGATCTTGACCGGCACCGAGGCGCCGTAGGCCGCGCGCAGCGGCACGATGATCTGCACCTGGCTGGCGGCGCCGGCGGCGATCGGCCGCTCGCCGAACAGCTTGCCGCGCAGCAGCTCCCACTGCGGCGAGCTGTCGGCGTGGCCGACGTTGCTCGGCAGCCCGCCGATCGCGGCGTGGCTGCCACCGGGCAGCCAGGCGCCGATCAGCGCGGCGCTGCCGCCCCATGCCGCTACAAGCAGGCGGCGACGGTCGGGGTCATGTGCCATGTCGGGCGTCCTTCAACATCAGTGCGCGCTCCTGGCGCAGGAACACGATCGAGGCGTTGCGCCGGTGCGTGCTGTCGTAACGCTGCCAATGCGCAAACGCGGGCAGGTCGACCGCATCGGCGACCTCGCTCAAGGCGGTGCCGGCCTGCAGCAATGCGGCGGTGCGCTGTTCGAGCTGGCGCAGGTAGCTGTCGACCGACGCGACCAGGCCGGCGCCTGCGACGGGGCCGTGGCCGGGCACGATGCGGCGCAGCGGCAGCCGCGCCAGCGCGGCGAGCGCGGCATGCCAGCCGGCGAGGTCGGCGTCCTGCACGTCGGGGATGGTGTCGGCATCGAGCAGCGCGCCGGCAAACAGCGTGGCGCTGCTGTCGTCGAACACGGCGCTGTCGCCCGGGCTGGCGGCGATTGCCGCGGGCGCGAGCAGGCGCAGCGGGCGGCCGATGTCGGGCAGCGCGCGTGCGGCGTCGGCGGCGGTGAAGGTGATGTCGGCGCGCGGCACGCGGGAGCCGGCCATCTCGTCGGCGCCGAGCACGCGTTGCAGCGTCTTCAGGCAACCCTCGCAGCGCGCGGCCATCAGGCGGGCGGCGTCGTGGTGCATCAGCACTGGCACGCCGGCGGCCTGGAAGGCGCTGGCGCCGAAGATGAACTCCTGCATCGCGTGTGTCAGCAGCACGCCGCGCAGCGGCAGCGCGGTGCTGCGCGTGATGGCCGCCAGCAGCGCCTGGCCGTCGCGGTGCGAGCCGCCGCTGTTGATCGCCAGCACGCCGCTCGCGCCGACGATGAAACCGGCGTTGCCGGTGCGGCCGAGCGTGTCGGGGCCGATCTCGCCACGCAGGCCGTGCTGCAGGTAGACGCCGGGGGCGATCTGCTCGATCCGGCGGGTGCCGGCTGGTGCAAAGCCAGACACGCCGCTCGGTGGGACGGGCAGACCGCCCGATTCATGCGCGGCGGTCGGCGCTGCGCAGCCCGCCCACAGGCTGGCCACGCCGACGCCCGCAAAGGCGCCGAGCGCGCGCAGCATGTGTCGACGCCCGCCGTCGTCCATCGCTACTTGCCTTCGACCAGCGATTTCAGGTTCGCCAGCCCGCTCTGGTAGACGCCGGTGACGGCCTTGACCGCGGCCTCGTCGTTCTGGTCCGGCGGCGGGTCGTTGTTGGGGTAGCCGCGGTAGAAGGCGCCGCGCCACTCGACGCTGGCCTTGCCGGCGGCCTCGCTGACGCGGATCGTCGAGCTGTAGTTGGTGACCGGCAGCGCGCCGCCGTTCTTGGCGCGGTAGCTGTAGAGCCTCTGCGCGGCGTCGTGGCGTTCGAGCGATTCGACCAGCTCGCCGCCGCCCTTGAGCTTGACGATCCGCACCGAGCCGACCTCGTTGCCCTTGTCGGCCGCGCTCTCGGCCACCGCCGGGTGCCAGTTCTTGAGCGCGTCGAAATCCTGGATGCGGGCCCAGACGGTGGCGGCGGGGGCGTCGATGGTGATGCTCTCGGTCACCTTCTGGCGGGTCGGGCCGTGGGCCTGGCCGGCCAGCGGCACGGTCAGCAGCGCCAGCAGCATCAGGAGGTGGCGATGAAAGGGGCGTCGGGTCATTCGTCAGGGCTCCGTGGGTGGGGTGGGGGTGTGCCGATGAAGGCGCCGAAACCGCGCGGGTTGCGGCCGGTGGCGAGCGTGGCCAGCAGCCGGCCGCTGGCGGCGTCAAGCACGCTCAGCTGGTCGTCCATCCAGTTGACGACGTAGACCCGCTCGCCGCTGGCCGCGATGCCTTCGGGGTAGCCGAAACCGCCCAGCGTGCGCAGCGGTTTCAGGCTCTGGGCATCGAACACGCTGACGCTGTCGTCGTGCTGGTTGGTGACGTAGAGCAGCCGTGCGCCATCGGCCAGCACGGCGCCGTACGGGGCGCGACCGGTCGGCAGCGTGGCGATCACCTGGCGGCTGCGGGTATCGATCACCGAGACGCTGTCGCTCTGCACGTTGAGCGCGTAGAGCCGCTCGCGCGCGCTGTCGAGCAGCAGCGCGAACGGGTGGCTGCCCACCGCCACGCGTGCCACCACCTGCGCGCGGGCGACGTCGATCAGGGCGACGCGGTCGTCGTCGCGTTCGGCCACCCAGGCCGCGCTGCCGTCGGGCAAGGCCGCCACGCCGGCCGGGGCCGGGCCCAGCGGCACGTGGGCGATCTGGCGGCGCGTGCTGGCATCGAACACCCGCAGCGCAGCGCCGTACCAGTCGACCACGAACAGCCGCCGGCCATCGGCGCTGGCATCCAGCCCGACGGCACCCTGGCCGGCCGCGAAGGTGTCGACCACCTGCTGGCTGCGCATGTCGATCACCGAGATGCTATTGCCCGCCGCGTTGGCCACGAACACCTCGCCGCGCGCGCTGGCTGCCACCACGCCGGCCGGCGATTGACCCACCGGTACGCGGGCGATGGTGCGCGGGTCGGCCAGGTCGATCACGCTGACGTCGTGGCTGCCCTGGTTGGTGACGTAGGCAAACGGTGCGGCCGCAGCGGGCTGGCTCATGGCCTGAGCCAGCAGCAGGGCGATCGCGGCGCAGGCCCGATGAACACGAACAAGGCGGCTTGGGGCGGTCGGCCTCGGTGCTTTCCAGAAGGCCGCTTTGCAGCCGCCTCGGTGGCCGTCATCATGCGTGGCCAGTTCCGCTGCCCGCGCGTTCGCAGGCCCACTCGAAAGCACCGCATCGCCATGACCATCGACCGCATCGAGACCCCGGCCCTGTTGACCCGCCGCCGCTGCCTGCTGGCGGCGGCCGGGGCCTGTGTCGTCAGCAGCCGCGCCGTGCAGGCGCAGGCCGAGGTGCCGACGCTGGCCTTCCTCGGCTTCGAGCTGATCGATGACCAGCCCGATCCGGCCCGCCTGCCGGCGCTGCAGGCGCGCCTGGCGATGATCGATCGGCAGATGGCGCAGGGGCTCGACGAACGCGGACTTTACCGCGTGCTGGCGCTGGCGCCGGCGCAGGCCGCGATCGAACATGCGCGTGCCGAGAACCAGTACCTGCACCGCTGCAACGGCTGCCTGGCGGGCGTGGGCGATGCGCTGGGCACGCAGCGGGTGGGGGTGGGCTGGGTGCAGCGCGTCAGCAACCTGATCCTCAACATCAACCTGGGCGTCTGGCAGGTGCGCGAGGACCGCCTGGTGCTGACCAAGTCGGTCGACATCCGCGGTGACAACGATGAATCCTGGCGCCGCGGCGTGGCCTACATGCTGCGCGACATGGTCGAGCGGCGCGCCCGCCAGCCGCGCTACGGCATCTGATCCCGACAGGTTCACCGCAGGTCCTTCAGCGCGGTGCTGCCGCTGAAACGGCGCTGCCGGGTGTCGGTCACTTCGGCGCGCAGCGGCGCGTCGCCCCGTGGCGTGAATCGGAACCGCAGCGTCGGGTTCTCGCTCAGCGCGAAGTCGACATCGGCGTTCAGCAGCAGCCGCTCGCCTTGCCAGATCTGCACCGTGCGCACGTAATGCGCCGGCGTGAACATGCGGGTGAGCTGGTCCATCGCCATGCCCGAATGGTTCGGGTGGTTGACCATCCACTGCACCGTCAGCGGCTGGCCGTCGACGACCGGATCACCGGCGCGAAACAGCATGCGGCCCATCGCGGCCTGCAGCGCCGCCTCGTCGCCGCCGGGTGGTGCCGAGCAGCCGCCCGAGGCCTTGACGAAGCGCGTGGCCATCAGCAGCCGGCCGTCGGCGGTTTCTGCGATGGCACGCACGAAGGTGTATTCGTCGACCCGGGCGCGGGTCTCGATGTCGGGCAGCGCGCCGTCGGCTGGCAGGTCGATGTGGGCGGCGATCGGCGAGGGGTTGTTGTCGATGACCAGCGTCAGGCGCCGCACCGCCGTGGGCTCGCCGGGTGCGATCGGGCTGCGCATCGAGATCGGCACGAAGGCCGGGTCGCTGGCCCGGCCCGGTGCGCCCAGCACCAGCTGCGCGGCGCTGGCATTGGCGATGGGCCGCGTGCCGAACAAGGAGGCCCGCACCTGCTGCCAGCGCGGGCTGGCTTCGGGGTTGTCACCGGCGGGCAGCTGGGCCCGCGCCGCTGCGGCCAGGCCGATCAGCGTGGCCGGCAGGGCGCGGCGGGTCGGGTGCCAGGGTGAAGGCATGGTGCGCTGCGGCGGGCGTCGTGGCAGGCGGTGCGGCGGGCCGCTCAGGGCGTCACGAAGCAGGCCTTCTTGACCTTGCTCTGCAGCCCACGGTAGCGCTTGATCTGGTCCTGCAGCATCTCGACATCGCGGATGCTGTTGCCGCGTTCGCCGCCGATGCTGTTGGCATTGAAGGCGGTCGACATCGTCAGGTAGTCGTCGAAGCTCACTTCGGCGGCCAGCTTGTCGAGCGCGCAGCCGCACTTGTTGACCATCTCGTAGTGCGGGCCGGGGTGGTTGCGCATGCACTCCTGCACGTAGAGCACGCGGTCGGTGGTCGGGAAGTCGTTGACCCGCGCACCGGCCGGGCCGGCAGCGGCGAGCAGGGCCGCGCCCAGGGCCATGAGCGTCATCGAGGTCGGCATCGTCATGGGGATGAACTCCGTTTCAGGATGAGGGTGACGCGGCAGGCGGTGCGGCGGGCATCTCGGCGCCGTCGAGCAGCAGCTCCTCGTCGATCAGCGCTGCGGCGCTGCCGTCGGCTTGCGCGGTGCTGCGGATCGACACCACGCTGCCGGGCACGGCGTCCGACAGCACGAACACGTAGCGCTTGCCCGCCAGCTGCGCGAAGCGGGCGCGGTTGGGGTCGGTGCGGTAGGGTTCGATCGTGATCGCCTGGGCGTCGATCGCCCGGCCGCGATACGTCAGTTTCAGGTCGGTGATGCTGGCGCCGTCGTAGAGCGCCATGCGGATGCGCTTGCGGAAGTGGTTGGCCGCGCCCTTGGTGCGGCGCTGCATCGCGCGGATGTCGTGTTCGAGGTAGTACACGATCACCGGGTTGCTCTCGGCCTGCTCGATCTCGGCGAGCTGGAGCCGGCGGGCGCCGTTCAGGAACTCGCTGCTGGCCTTGCAGCATCGGCCATCGGTCTGGCGCTCCAGCCGGACGCCGACGCTGTCCTCGAACGCTTCTTCGAGCGTGCCGGTCTTGCGGAAACGGTAGGTCAGCGTCGTCGGCGGCCGGATGGCGCCCAGCTGCGGGCTCATCAGCAGCAGGCGCTCGGCCGGCGAGAAGTCCTGCTTGCCGTCCTGCGCCTGGGCGCGGCCGGGCAGGGCGGTGAGCGTGGCGGCGATCAGGCCGAGGCCCGCAGCGAGCCGGCGGGCAGTGACACTGTGTTTCATGGTCGTGGCGCGACGCTCATTTCTTCGCGGCGGTGGCGCCGTCGCCGACCAGCGGCACCCGGTACTCGGCCAGGATGTCGCGGATCGCGGCGCCCTGGCTGTCGATCAGCTGCTCGACCTGCTGTTTCCATTCGCGCTCGCCGTAGCGCACGCCCATCGCCATCTCGTACTCGAAACGCACGCCCGGCTCGGACTTCATCGGCACCACCTTCAGCTCGACCGAGGTGACACGCTTGGCAAAGAAGCCGGCGATCGGGCCCCAGACGATGGCGACGTCGACCTTGCCCGAGACCAGCTCCTTCTCGAGCAGCTCGCCGGGGTATTGCGCCGGGTCGGGATTCATCATCGCGTACGGCACGCCCTGATCGACCAGGTCGTGCCGGCGCAGCCATTCGGTGGCGGGCGAGCGGTCGTGCAGGCCGATGCGCAGGGCCTTCAGGCGCTGCGGGCCGAGTGCCAGGAAATCGGCCACCGACTCGACGCCGTCGAGCCCCTTGCCCTTCGGATAGACCAGCGCGTAGGTCGAGCGGTACACCGGCTTGGTGACGGAGACCTGATCGAAGCCGACCGGCACGCCCATCACGATGTCGCACGGATAGTCGTCGCCCGGCAGCTTGAAGCGCAGCGTGTTGCGGATGAAACCGAGCCGCGCCGGAAACGAGTAGTAGGTGACGGGCAGGCCCAGCGCCTGGCCGAACAGCTCGGCCAGGCGGTTCTCCAGGCCCTCGCCGGCGAGGTTGGAGAACGGCAGGTTGTTGGGGTCCTGGCAGACCTTCAGGGCCTTGCGCGCGGGGGCGTCCTGCGCCTGCGCGACGGGCGCGCTGCAGGCCAGGGCAGCCAGCAGCGCAGCGGCGGCGAGCCGTGCCGGGCGAGGCGTGTGACGCGGGGTGGGATTCATTTGGCTTCTTCGACCTTGGCGCGGGTGATCGCCCCGTCGGAGCGGCCCTTGAGGTAGGCGTAGAGGTGGTCCATGTTGTCCATCACCTGCTGGCTGGTGCCGAAGCTCTGCATGCCTTTTTCGAGCCGGCCGTCGCGCACGGTCTTGACGAACTCTTCCTTGGTCAGGGTCTTCAGGCTGTTGACCAGCGAGGGGCCGACCATGCCCTCCTGGTTGGCGCCGTGGCAGCGGTCGCAGGCGGCCGCGCGCCAGGTGCGGAAACCCTTCATCGTGTTGGCATCGACCTTGTAGCCATCCGTCACGGTGTACACAGGCTCGTCGGCCATCGCGGCGCCGGTGGTCAGAGTCAGCATCAAGGCCAGGGCGGCGTATCTCTTCACGTCGGATGTCTCCAGGTCAGGGGGTGACCCGACCCGGGCCGGCCACGGGAGACCGGGCCGTCCGGGTCGGTGCGGGGGCGGCGTCGATGTGCATCCTCTGCATTCAACGCGCGCCCCCGGTCCTTCGGGGGAAAGGGATTTCCCTCAGTTCGGCAGCGCGAACACGGTCAGCGAACCGCCCAGCTCGGTGTACTGGTTGAGTTCCTTGTAGCCGCCCACGGCACCCAGGCCGTCGGTGTCCTTCTCCAGGCCTGCGGCCATGCCGATGCCGGCCCAGCCACCGATGCCCGAGAACACGCCCATGTACTGCTTGCCCTTGTGCTCGTAGGTGAACACGTTGCCGATGATCCCGGACGGGGTCTTGAACTTAAACAGTTCCTTGTTGATGTCCTTGGCATCGACGCACTTCAGGTAGCCCTCCAGCGTGCCGTAGCAGCTCAGGCCGCCCGCGGTGTTGAGCGAGCCGCTCCACACCGAGAACTTCTCGGCCTTGCTCTGCACGATCTTGCCGGTGCCGGCGTTCCAGGTGATGTAGTTGCCCATGCCGCCATGGCTGCCCGGCGCGGGGTACATCGACAAGGTGGCGCCCACGTACGGCTGGCCGGCGGTGTACTCGACCTTGAACGGCTCGTAGTCCATGCAGACGTGGTTGGTCGGCACGTAGAACAGGCCGGTGTTGGGGTCGAACGAGGCCGGTTGCTGGTCCTTCGAGCCCAGCGCGGCCGGGCAGATGCCCTTGGTGTTGACGTCGGGCCCGTTCTGCGCGGTGGAGTACTGCTTGACCACCTGCGGCCGCCCGGACTTCATGTCCACGTGCGTGGCCCAGTTGACCTTCGGGTCGTACTTCTCGGCCACCAGCAGCGCGCCGGTCACGCGGTCGAGCGTGTAGCCGAAGCCGTTGCGGTCGAAGTGCACCAGCGCCTTGGTCATCTTGCCCTTGACGGGGATGTCGGCCAGGATCATCTCGTTGATGCCGTCGAAGTCCCACTCGTCGAACGGCGTCATCTGGTAGACCCAGTTGACCTTGCCGGTATCCACGTCACGCGACCAGATCGACATCGACCACTTGTTGTCGCCCGGGCGCTGCGCCGGGTTCCAGGTCGACGGGTTGCCGGTGCCGTAGTAGACCGCGTTGGTCGCCTTGTCGTAGCTGTACCAGCCCCAGGTGGTGCCGCCGCCGATCTTCCACTGGTCGCCCTGCCAGGTCTTGAGCGACGAGTCCTTGCCCACCGGCTTGACCGCACCGTCCATCCAGGTGGTGGTCTTGTCGGGGTCGATCAGCATCTCGCTGTCGGGGCCGACGCTGTAGCCCTTCCAGACCTGCCGGCCGGTGTTGATGTCGTAGGCCGCCAGGAAGCCGCGCACGCCCCACTCACCGCCCGAGATGCCGGTGATGACCTTGTCCTTGAAGACGTGGGGCGCGTTGGTGTTGACCGCGCCGAGCTTGGGGTCGCCGTTCTTGACGGTCCAGACCACCTTGCCGCTCTTGGCGTCGAGCGCGACCAGGTTCGAGTCGGCCTGCTGCAGGAAGACCTTGCCCTCGGCATAGGCCAGGCCGCGGTTGACGGTGTCGCAGCACATCTGCGGGATCACTGCCGGATCCTGCTTGGGCTCGTACTTCCAGAGGATCTTCTGGGTGTCGATGTCGATCGCGAAGACCTTGTTCGGGAACGGCGAGTGCAGATACATCGTCCCGTCGATCACCAGCGGCGAGCCTTCGTGACCGCGCAGCACGCCGGTCGAGAAGGTCCAGGCGACCTGCATCTTGCCGACGTTGCCCTTGTTGATCTGCTTGAGCTTGCTGTAGCGCTGGTTGAACATGTCGCCAGCCTGCATCGCCCAGTTCTTCGGGTTGCTGATGTTCTTCTCGACATCGGCGTTGGCCATCGACAGCGTCGGCAGGCCCAGCAGGGCGATGCACGCACTGCCGAGCAGCCAATTGCTCCTTGCACCGGATGCTTTCATGGATGTGTCTCCTTGCTCACGGGTGGTCTTGTCTGACGTGGGGACGTGAGCTCGCCGGCAACCACCGGAACCCGGCGACCTTCTCGTCGTGAGCAATTCCGCAACTCCCGTGCCTGTCTTGACGCCTCGAACCGGGCCCGCCACCGGCGCCCGAACCGGGTCTGCCCCGGTTCTCGGTGGATACCCTGAAAGAACGCCCTGCACGGGCGGCACATGGGCGGCCAGGGTGCGTTCGATCAAGTGCCGGGCCTGCGCTGTCGATCCGGCGCTGCCGCGAACCTAGGGAAAGTCCGTGGGGCAGCGCGGCTCAGGGCGAGAGTTGCTGCGGCGCAGCAACCTGCCCGGGGCCGCGACGGCAGGCCGACTGCGCCGTGGCCGTCCTCAGATTCGGAGCAAAGTGTTGCACCGGGCGGGGTGGGTGACAGTGACTCGGCGTGACGTCACGGCCGTCACTGCGTCACCTGCACCTGGCGGCGCCGCTCGACGTAGCCGGGTGTCACGGCCATGGCGTCGTCCGGG
Source organism: Leptothrix cholodnii SP-6 (assembly GCF_000019785.1). Taxonomy (NCBI): domain Bacteria; kingdom Pseudomonadati; phylum Pseudomonadota; class Betaproteobacteria; order Burkholderiales; family Sphaerotilaceae; genus Leptothrix; species Leptothrix cholodnii. Next base: position 3,438,193 of record NC_010524.1, on the reverse strand, counting down.
CAGGTGCTGCTGTTGCAGGCCACCGCGTCGAGGGTGATCAGGCGCAGGGTGGCGGGCACGCCGGGGCTGGACTCGCCCTCGTTGTAGACCTGCGAGCTGCAGCGCACGGTCACGCGCATGCCGGTGTCGGCGCGCAGGTCGAGGGTCTGGCTCTGGTTGCTGCAGGTGCTCCAGCTGCCCTTGAGCGCCTGGTAGAGGCCCCACTCGGTGCCCGCGCGCGCAGCCTGCCCGGCGCGTGCGCCGAGGACGTCCTGCGCCAGCGTCACCTGCGCCGTGCCGCCGATGCGCACGATCGCCGCGGCCAGCGCAGCCAGTGCGACCAGCACCACCAGCACCGCGATGCTGCCCAGGCCCGATTGCGAACCGCACGGCCGGTTCATGGCGCGTTGTCCACATGCGCGCCGAAGGCGAGCGTGGTCTGCTCGCCGGCGCGCGCCAGCACCAGCTGCAGCCAGACGAAGCCGTTCTGCTGCGTCGCACCCTGGTTGGGGTCGTGCACGAACTGGCAGCTCAGCACATGGCTGGCCAGCACGTGGCCGGTGGCGGCCGAAGGGCAGCTCGCCGGATAGCCGGCGTTGTAGCCGTAGCCCATCAGCCGCACCAGCGTGCCGCGGCCGTTGCCCTGCGCGTCGGTGCTGCCGTCGGCGCCGCTGCAGACGTAGAACACCGGCCCCTGGGCGGCCGGCACGATGACGAAGCGGCCGCCGTCGTAGCCGCTCGGGAACTGCGTGCTGGCGATGCCGATGCGGTGCCGGCCGTAGCGCGCGTCGGGCGTGCTCACCTGCGTGATGGTGGCGCGGTTGCTGCCGCCGTAGACCTGCTCGGGCGTCTGGTTGCCGATCACCACCGCGTCGCCGACGGCCGGCGTGGCGGCCAGCGGCGTCAGCACGTCGAACAGCGTGACGGGCTGGGTGGTGTCGAGCGGGGCCGAGCAGTCGGCGCCCGGTGTGCAGCCCGGCCCGCTGTCGTTGACGGTGTCGGGCTCCATGCGGTAGCGCCCGCCGCTCGCGGTGGGCAGCAGCTCGAAGCACTGGCTGTTGGGGATGCGGATCGAGTTCGGCACCGCCACCCGCAGGTCGCGCACCATGCGGCGCAGCGCGGTGTCCGCCTGGGCGACCAGATCGGCGCGCGAGCGGGTGGCCAGGTAGCTGTCGAGCGCCGGGCGCATGAACACCGTCAGCGTGGCCGCCAGCACGCCGCCGATCACGATCACCAGGATCAGCTCGACCAGCGTGAAGCCGCGCGAGCGCAGGCGCGTCTCAGGACGCATAGTCGGCCCGCCAGCCGGTCAGCACCAGCGTGTCGCTGCCACGGCGCACCGTGACGATGATCTTGCGGGTGGCGCTCACGCCTTGCAGCGTCGCCGCCTGCACGCTGATGCTGACCGCGTAGCCGGCCAGCGCGGGGATCGCCGTGCCGTCGATGCCGCAGACCGAGCCGGCGTTGTAGCCGTCGTAGTCGGCGACGTCGTTGTAGGTGTCGCGCGCGCAGGCCGCCGGGGCGGCGTTGGCGGCGGCGGCGTAGGGCTTGAGCTGGATTTCCTCCATCAGCTCCTCGGCCACCGCCAGCATCTGCTTGCGCACCGCCGCGTCGCCGGAGCCACGGGTGACGGCGCCGAAGGCCAGCAGCACGCCGGCCAGGCCGACGCCGATGACGACGATGGCCACCACCATCTCGATCAGCGTGAAGCCGCGTGGCGGCCGCTGATGGCGTCGTCGGCGCTCACTCGACATGGCCGGTCTCCCCGGTCAGCGTGATCGCGCTGGCGCCGCTCACGCCGATGCGCCAGAGCCCGGCGCTGACACCGGCGGCGTCGCTCGTCACCCGGCCCGAGGGCTGGAAGTAGAGCGTGCCGGCCGGGCTGATGCTGCTGGTGCTGGCGCTGCTGCTGGCGGCAGCGCCGCCGTCAAGGCCGGGCAGCGCGGTGCTGCAGGCCGTGGCCGGGTTGGCCGCGGCGATGGCGAGGTTGACGGCGTGGCTGCCGACGCTGGCGCAGACCAGCCGGCGGTGGCTGGCGGCACTGCTGTGCGCGTGGCGCAGCGCGGCGACGATCTGGTCGCGGTAGGTGTCGGCACGCAGGTTCAGCGCCACGTCGAACTTCGGCATCGCCACCACCGCCAGCACGCCGATGATGACCATCACCGCGATCAGCTCGGGCAGCGTGAAGCCCCGTTCGCAGCGGCGGTTGCGGCGCATCAGAACATCTCCCGCACGTGCACCGATTTGCGCGTCTCGGGCGCGGCGATGCCGAAGCTCACGCGCGCGCTCGGGTCGCTGCCCCAGCCGCTGGCGCAGCTGCCGTTGCGCGCGCGCAGCCACGGCAGGCCGGCGCCGCTGCTGGCCGGATGGCTGGCCAGGCAGCTGGTGTCGACCGCGCTGGTGCCGAGGTTGATCGCCAGGTCGATGCTGCCGGTCACGCCGGCCGGCGGCGCCGCCACGCTGATCTGGCCCAGGCCGCCGGTGAGGCTCAAGGCGCCGATGCTGCCGGCCCAGGCGCTGCGCGCGGCGCCCTTGTGGTCGAGGTACTGCACCGGCGCGATCGCCGCGGCCGGCACCACGCTGCAGCTGTCGGCGCTGTTGAGCACCCAGGCGCTGCCGCTCCAGTATTGCGTTTGCACCGGCAGGGCGAGCGCGGTTTTCTCGGAGCCGAAGGTGTTGGACACGCGCAGCCGGCCGCTGCGCAGCGGCATCGCGGGTTCGGTGGTGCCGGCGGAGCTGACGGCGTCGCTGTCGATCGCGCGCAGCGCCAGGCTGCGCGGCGCGGTGAGCTTGTCGGTGTAGCTGTAGGCGGGCGTCGTCACCGTGGCCACGCCGGCGCGGAAGGCCGTCGCGGCCACGCCCGCGCTGGCGCCGAAGCTGCCGATGCCACCGAGCGCGGTGTCGCTGAGCGTCAGCGCCTTGGCGAAGTTGGGGCTGGTGCTCGTGCTGCCGTCGTAGTTGAGCGTGGTGCCGGGTATCGGCAGGCCGTTGCGGGCCGTCATCACCACCTTGAACGGCTGGCCGGCGTAGCTGAAGACGCCGCAGGCCGGCGTGGCGCTCAGGTCGAAGTGGTGCGGGATGAAGCGCCCGACCGCGCCGCTGCTGCCGGTGCTGCCGACGGCGCCCAGACCGCTGCCCAGGTAGTTCGTCAGGGCGGCGTTGAGGTCGATGCGGCCGACCTCGCTCCACACCAGGTTGCCGGCGTTGGCGCTGCCGTTGCTGAAGCTGCCCAGGCTGCCGGTGAAGCTGCCGTTGCTCGCGCCGCTGCCGCTCGGCTGGGCGCGGCTGTGGCTCAGGCTGACCGTGGCCGGCGTGATCTCGCGGCCGAAGTTGGGCATCACCGCACCGGCGCTGTTGAGCGCCGAGAGCGACGCGCTGAACGCCGTGCCCGCCCGGATCGGCCCGGCCGTGATGGCGCTGAAGGCCAGCGACGCGGGTGCGGCGATGAAGCTGCTGCTGCCGGCCAGCGTCAGCCCCAGGTCGTTGGTGAGGCTGCTGCCGGTGTAGCTCACGCCGAGGTCGACCTGGCCGGCGTCGGCGTATTGCAGCGGGGTGCTGGCGATGCCGGCGGCGTTGAACAGCAGGCTGAGCGTCTGGCCGCTGCCGTCGCAGGCGGCGCCCGCGTTGTTGGCCGCGTTCAAGGCCCGCCCGCCGATGCGCACCGGCCGGCTGCCGCTGGACGGGTTGGCGTAGCTGCAGCTGAACTGCAGCGCGCGGGTCAGGTTGGCAAACGCGGGCACGCAGGCGGCGCTGTTGTCGGCCTTGCGCACGGCTTGCAGGGTCAGTGTCTGGCTGCTCTCGGCCACGTGATGGCCGATGCTGGCGAGCAGGCCGCTGTCTTCGGCCGTGTAGGTGCAGGCTGGGCTGCCGAAGTCGCAGGTGGCCGCACTCGGTGCCGACGGGATCGATGCGGCCACGCCCAGGCGTGTGCTGCCGGCGCTGAGCAGTTGCACCGGCACGGTGGTGCTGCTGCTGCCGGTCGCGATCACGAAGGCCGCCGTGGCCGGCCACAGCGTGGCGGCGTGACTGCCGCTGAGCGTGCCGGCGATGCCGCCGGTGTAGGGCGTGCTGCAGCTGGCGTCCTGGCAGGCCACCACGGTCAGCGTCGACGCCATGCAGGTCAGGCCGCTGCCGCTGGCGTGGCGGATCTCGATGTGGTGCAGCGGCGGCGCGCAGTCGTGGGTCTGCACGAGGTCGAGTGCGATCTCGGCCGGGCTCAACTCGTAGTTGGAGATGCGCAGCTCGTCGATGCGGCCGTTGGCCGAACTGAGGGTGGCGTTGTTGCTGGTGAGGTTGGCGCGGCTGTCGCCGATCACCAGCGTGCCCAGCGTGGGCGAGATCACGCCGCTGGTGGTACCGGTTCGGGTGGCGGCCAGCACGCCGTTGACATACAGCCGCAGCACGCTCTGGTTGCTGCCGGCGGCCAGCCGCCAGGTGGCGGTGATGTGCACCCAGGTGCCGGCCAGGACGACCTGGGCGGGCGTGTCGGCCACCAGCGTCGCGCCGGCGCTGTCGGTGACGGCAAAACGCAGCGTGCCGCCGGAGCGGCGCACCAGGTGGAAGGACCGGTTCGACGTCAGCGTGGCGTCGAACAGCTGGCCGTCGGCCGCGCTGGCCCAGGCGGCGTTGGCGCGGTGCCAGAACGAGATCGAGCCGCCGGTGCCGAGCACGCTCGCGACGTTGAGCAGCGTGTCCACGCCCGCGCTGGTGCTGCTGGTATTGGCCGGCACGTCGAGCGCACGGCAGACCACGCCGCCGGCCACCGGGCTGGCGCTGCCCAGGCGCACGCCGCCGTAGCCGTTGCCGGTGGCGTCGGCCACCTCGCCGAGCGTGCCGCTCCAGCCGTATTCGTCGAAGCGGTATTCGGCCACCCGCGCCGCCGCGCCGCTGGGCACGAACCAGCGGATCGCGCTGCCGTTGGCGTTGTAGCCGCTGTTGTACGAGTAGAGCGTGTAGTCGCTGCCGCTCACCTGCACGCCGATGGTGGCGTTGGAGCCGGAGGCATTGGCGTTGCCGTACTGGAACTTGAACTCGCCGTTCTCGAACAGGATGATCTGGAAGGCGTAGGGCGTGCTGGTGTTGTACTGGTAGACCGCGTTCCACGACACCACCACGTAGCGGTTCGGCGCCGTGCCCTTCTGCTGCCAGGTGACGTTGCCGCTGCCGGCGCGGCTGGGGTCGAGGTCGGTCCAGTAGGCCATCAGCACGTTGCTGGTGGCGCCGCCCGCGCAGGACTTGTTCAGGCTGCCCGCGGCGGCGGCGGGCAGGTTGGTGTTGCCGTAGGTGCGGAAGAAGCCGCTGTCGGTGCCGAACTGCAGGCCGCCGTTGCTGAGCACGCGCACCGAGCTGTACTTGATGCCGGCGAAGGTGAAGGTGAAGCCGCCGGTGAAGGCGAGCGTGGCCTTGTCGTCGTCGCCGGGGTAGCTGGTGCAGGTCCGGTCCCAGGCGACGGCGTTGGTGGCGCTTTCCCAGTTGTAGCTGTCGCTGCGGTAGGTGTAGCTCGCCGCGTGAGCCAGTGTGCCGGCCAATAGCAGCCACGCAAATGCGCAAAGGCGCAACAGCCACGCCGCGGTTGCGGGGGCGGTTGCGCCTGTGTGGAGGTTGACGGGAGTGGTCACGTGCCAGGACCTCGATTCCGGTGCCTTGCGGCAACGGAAGCTTGCGTCTCGTCAGGGGGTGGCGTTGCCGGCGGCGACGCCCACGAAGGTCGCACTGTAGGTGCCCTTGCTGATCTGGCAGGTCGCGGTGGCGCCGTTGGTGGTGCCGATGTCGACGCCGCTGGCGGCTGGTGCGGCGGCATATGCTGCGTCCAGGCCACCTTGCATCAGCGAGCTCACGTCGCTGCAGGCGTCGACGGCCACGCACTTGCCGGCGGTGACGGCGTTGTTGGTCAGCGCGCAGCCGCTGTAGTTCAGGTTCATCGCCGCAGCGGCGGCACCGGCCATGCCCTTGACGGCAGCCCCTTCGGCATCCCCACGCATGTCGATGAACTTCGGCAATGCCGTGGCGGCGAGCACGCCGAGGATGACGATGACGACGATCAGTTCGATCATCGTGAAGCCTTGTTGACGCAGTCTCATGGTGGTTCTCCAGGTTCTCAATGGAATTGCAACGGAAATTGAGGCAAGCCGGCCAGATCGCAGGGTTCACGGCACCGGGCCCGGTGGCGGTGCGGGCTGTCGGCGTTCTTGCAGAGCAGGAACACCTTTGTCATCTGAGGTATCGGCTTTGCCGTCTGGGGCTTGAGGGGTTTCATGTGCAGGCCCCGTGGTCAATGCGCCATCGCCGTGCGGCCCAGATCCCACACCGGCAGGAACACGCCCAGCGCCAGCATCAGCACCAGCACGCCCAGGAACACGATCAGGATCGGCTCGATCTGCTGGCCCAGCGTCTTGAGTTCGTACTGCACCTCGTTGCCGTAGAGCTCGGCCACCTCGTCCATCAGTTCGTCGACGGCGCCGGTCTCCTCGCCCACCGCGATCATCTGCAACACCACCGGCGTGAACACGCCCGCGGCGGCGGCCGAACGCAGGATCGAGTCGCCGCGCTCGACCGAGGTACGCATGCCCTCGACCTTGCGGGCGATGTGCTGGTTGTCGACCGTCTGCGCCACCACCGACAGCGCCTGTGCGATCGGCACGCCGCTTTTCAGCGACAGCGCGAAGCTGCGCGCAAAGCGCGCCAGCATCGCCTTGCGCACGATCTTGCCGGCCACCGGCATCTTCAGCAGCGCGGTGTCCCAGCGCAGCCGACCGTCGGGCGTGGTGCGCCAGGCGCGCAGCGCGAAGAAGCCGGCCACCGCGCCGATCGCCATCAGCCAGCCCCAATCGATGGTGAAACGCGAGCTCGCCATCAGGATGCGCGTGGGCAAGGGCAGGGCGGTGCCGGCGGCTTCGAACACGGGGGCAAACGCCGGGATCACCATCAGGTTGATGACGCCGAGTGCGACGACCATCGCGCTGACCACGAAGATCGGGTAACGCAGCGCGGCCTTGACCTGCTGGCGCATCGCGCTCTCGAACTCGAGGTGGTGGAACAGCCGCAGGAAGACTTCGTCGAGCCGGCCGGTCATCTCGCCCACCCGCACCAGCGCGACGTAGAACGGATCGAACACCTTGCCCTGCTGCGCCAGGCTCATCGACAGCGCGATGCCCGACTCCAGGCTGTGCCGCACCTCGGCCAGCGTGCTTTTCATCTTCTCGTTGGTGGCCGACTCCTGCAGCCCGGCGAGTGCGCGCAGGATCGGCACACCGGCGCGCAGCAGCGTGTTGAGCTGGCGGCTGAACAGCAGCAGGTCGACGGTGCGCACCTTGGGCTCGAACCAGTCGAGCTTCTTCAGCGCCGACAGGTCGATGCCCCGCGCGCCGCCGCCACCCGCTGCGGCTCGGATCGTCAACGGCGTGATGCCGCGGCCTTGCAGCACATCGGCCACCGCCGAGGCCGAGGCCGCTTCGAGCCGGCCTTCGGTGGCGCCCGTGCTGGCGTGTCCGGTCCAGGTGAAGTGCGGCATGGTGTCAGCGTCTCCAGCCGGCGCCGGGCCGCCCCAAGCCGGCTGAGCCCCCGCGGGGGGCAGCGAACGACGTGAGCGTGGGGGTGGTCATCATTCGGCGAGTTGATGGCTGATCCGCATGGCTTCGTTCACCGTGGTGCGCCCGGCCAGCACCAGCGCGGCGGCGTCGCGCGCCAGCGTGTGGCCGGCCATCTGGCGGCGCCCGGCGGCCACGAACTGCGCCGGGTCGCCGTGGTTGATGGCCTCGACCAGCTCCTGCGTCATCTCGATGAACTCGTAGACGCCGGTGCGGCCGCTGTAGCCGGTGTGGTTGCATTCGTTGCAGCCGCGGCCGTGGCGCAGCGTGGCGAGGTCGGGCGCGCCGCTGCCGTTGGCCTGCAGCCAGGCCAGCTCGTGGGCATCGGGCTCGTGCGGCTCGGCGCAATGCGGGCAGATCACCCGCAGCAGCCGCTGCGCCAGCACCATCTGCAGCGACAGCGCCACCATGTAGCGCGGCACGCCCATGTCGATCAGGCGGATCGGCGTGGACAGCGCGTCGTTGGTGTGCAGCGTCGACAGCACCAGGTGGCCGGTCAGCGCGGCGCGCAGGCCGATCTCGGCGGTGGTCTGGTCGCGCATCTCGCCCACCAGGATCACGTCCGGGTCCTGCCGCAAGGCGGCGCGCAGCACGCGGCTGAAGCTGAGGTCGATCTTCTCGTGCACCTGCACCTGATTCAGGCCGGCTAGGCGGTATTCGACCGGGTCCTCGACCGTGATGATCTTGCGCTCGCTGTTGTTGAGCGCATTCAGCGCCGCGTACAGCGTGGTGGTCTTGCCGCTGCCGGTCGGGCCGGTGACGAGCACCATGCCGCTCGGTTTGGCGATGGCGCGGCGCAGCGCCGCGGCCACCCGCGGCGGCAGGTTCATGCCGTCGATCGACAGCAGGCCGGTGCCTTGATTGAGCAGCCGCATCACGACCGATTCGCCGTGTTGCGTGGGCATGGTCGAGATCCGCACGTCGACCGCGCCGGTGCGCAGGTTGACGGCAAAGCGGCCGTCCTGCGGCAGGCGCTTTTCGGAGATGTCCAGGCCCGACATCAGCTTCAGGCGCAGCGCCACCGCGGCGGCGATCTTGGCGTCGGCTTCGGTCTGCACGTGCAGCACGCCGTCGATGCGAAAGCGGATGCGCAGCGAGCCGGCCTGCGGCTCGATGTGGATGTCCGACGCCCGCACACGCAGGGCTTCTTCGAACACCGAAAACAGCAGCCGCACCACCGGCGCGTCTTCGGCGCTGCTGCTGGCCATGCCGAGCAGATCGCCGAGGTTGCCCAGATTGCCCGCCAGGCCGAGTCCGACCTCGACGCTGGTCAGCTCGCTGGTCAGCTCCTTGGCCAGGCCGGCGATCTCTTCGGTGTGGCGGTAGCTGCGGTCGATCGCGCCGAGCAGCTGGCTCTCAGCCACCACCACCAGCGCGATCTCGCGTCTGACGAGCCGGCTGACCTCGTCGTAGGCGGCGATGTCGGTCGGGTCGGCCATGCCCACGCGCACGCCGGCGGGGGTTTCTTCGAGCACCAGCGCGCGCAGGCGGCGCGCCTGTACCTCGGGCAGCAGGCGCGCGACCTCGGTGCGCACCGAGCGTTGGCCGAGGTCGATGAACGGCACGCGCAGCTGCCCGGCCAGCGCCTGCGCGATCTGGATCTCGCTGACCCAGCCGTTGTCGATGAAGACGCGGCCGAGCTTGCGCCCGCTGGTCTTCTGCGCGGCCAGGGCCTGCGTGAGCTGGTCGGCGCTGATCAGGCCTTGCGTGACCAGCAGGTCACCGAGGCGGACACGTTCGGGGCGGGCCATGGCGCTTTCTCAGTGGGCCGCGACCGGGCCGTTGATCGTCAACGCCGGGCGTGGCGCGGTGGCGGCGTCGCTCGGGCTGTCGGTCGCGGCCTGCGGCAGTTGCAGCTGGCTCATCGCATCGGGCCGCCACGGTTGCAGCTGGCTCGCGGGTTGATGGGTGTCGGCCTCGGGCCACGGGCCGTCGGCACGGATCACGGTCGGCTTGATCAGGATCACCAGCTCGCGCTTGCGCATCACGGTGCTGGTCTGGCGGAACAGGCCGCCTACCAGCGGCACGTCGCCCAGGCCGGGCACGGCGCTGCGCTCTTCGCGCTGCTCCTGGCTCATCAGGCCGCCGATGGCGACGATCTGGCCGTCGCGCACCCGCACGATGCTGTCGGTCTCGTTGACGGTGCTGCTGGCCAGCGGCAGCTGGTAGCTGCCGAGCGAGCCGAGGTTGATGTTCTTCTGCTTCTCGCTCACGGTGCTGATGGCCGGGTGCACATGCAGCATCACCTGGCCCTGATCGTCGATCTGCGGCGTGACGTCGAGCGCGATGCCCGAGAAGAAGGGCTGCAGCACCACCGACGGCGTCGACGTCGACGTGCTGCCGGTGGCGGTGGTGGTCGACGACACGCCGGTGACGTAGAGCTCGTCGCTGCCGACCTTGAGCACCGCCTTCTGGTTGTTGAGCGTGGCGATGCGCGGGCTCGACAGCACCTGCACCTTGCCCTGCGATTCGAGAAAGCTCAGCAGCGCGGCGAAGTTGGCCGACTGGAAGGCCAGCCCGTAGAACGGCGCCCCGCTGCTGCTGGCGGCGAGGTTGCCACCCGGCGTGATCGAGGTGCCGCCCAGCGTCAGCGCGCCGCTGCCGGCCAGCGTGACACCCGGTTGCACCAGCCCGATGCTGAGCGCGCCGCCGAGCGCGCGGCCGAAGGCGCTCCAGTTGATGCCCGACTGCGCCTCGCTGCCGAGCTCGACTTCGAGGATCTTGGCTTCGAGCATCACCTGGCGTTCGATGCTGACCTGCACCGCCTTCAGGTAGTCGGCCACCTGGCGCAGCTCGGCCGGCGTGGCACGCACCACGATCACGCCGGCGGCCGGGTTCAGTACCAGGCTGCGGCGCTGCTGCGGGTTGGCGGCGGCTGCGGCGGGAGCTTCGCCGCCGCTCTCGCCGATCGCGAGCATCGATTGCAGCGAGGCCTGCACGTCACGCCAGAAATCGGCGTCGGAGCTGGTGCGCACGTAGGCGCTGTCGTCGCTGCGGTTGTTGAGCCCGCTGCCGTTGCCGGCCGTGTTGTTGCTGCTGCTGCCGTAGGACGCGGGTGTGTTGCCGCCCTGGCCGGCGTTGCTGCCCGAGCCGCCGCCGCCGTGGGTCATCGAGGCCGACGACACGTGCAGGTCGCTGGTGCCCTGGCGCCGCCCGGGCAGGTAGTTGACGTGGAACAGCCGTGTCTGCACGGTGTTGGGCTGCACGTAGATGCGCCGCCCGCTGATGCGGTAGTCGTAGCCGTAGAGCTCGCGCAGCGCCTCCAGCGCTTCGGGCACGCTGGTGTCGCGCAGGTGCAGCGTGATGTGGCCGGCCACCTCGGGGCCGACCAGCACCTGCCAGTTCGAGCCCATCGACAGCTGCATGAACACCTGTGCGGCCGGCGCGTTGTTGAGTGCCAGGTCGAAGCGTGGTTCGGCGCTGCGGGCCGCGGCCGGTGCCATCAGCAACAGCAGGCTCAGCGCCGCGGACGCCAGCGTGGATGGAATGGGCATCAGGGTTCCTTGCGCACGGTGGTGCGGGCCAGGTGAGGGGTGTCGGACCGCGGCGCAGCGGGGCGGTCCGTGGCCGCTGCATCGCCGATGGCCGTGGCCGTGGCCGTAGCCGTGGACATGGCGGTCGCGGGCAGCAGCGGCAGCCAGAGCTGGCGCGTGGCGCTGCGCAGCATCAGGCCGTCGTGCGCGATGCGTTCGACCTGCCATTCGTCGATGCGCTCGCCCGTGCGCAGCAGCCGGTTGTCGACCAGCGCGCTGGCCGGCCCGCTCTGCGGCAGGTGCACCGATTGCAGCCTCGGTGGCGGCGCTGGCCGGGGCAGGGGGCGGGCGGCGTTGCTGCTGGCCGCCTGTGCGCTGCGGGGTGGGTTGCCGGGTGCGTTGACCGGTGCGGCATCGGCCGGGGCACCACCCAGGCCGGCCGGCGGACGGGTCGGATCGGCGATGCCGGTGCGGCCCGCGGCCGGGCTGTTCTGCGCCTGCGCTGCGGTGGCGATCCAGGCGAAACAGGCGCAGGCGATCAGCGCCTGTGCCGCCATCCATGAGACGGTGCGCATGCTCATAGCTCGACCCATCCTGCCTGCTGGCTCAGCGTGTAGAGGCGCAGCGTCAGCAGCACCTGCGGGTACTTCTCGACCTTGAGCTGCAGCGAGCCCCACAGCAGCTTCTGCGGCAGCGCCTCGAGTGCCTGCAGATAGCCCAGCAGGTCGGCGTAGCTGCCTTCGACGCTCAGCTCGACCGCGTGGCGATAGAGCTGCGGCTGGCCGGCGCCTTCGCTCCCACTCACGGCGGTCTGGCCGAGCGAGCGCAGCGTGCGCACGCGCAGGCCGTGTTCGCGGTCGAGCAGGCGGGCCAGCAGCGGCAGCATCTCCTGTGCGTCGACCAGGCCGGTGGTGCCGGCCGTGGGGTGCTGGGCCTGCCCGTCGAGTCGCTCGCGCAGGGCCAGGATGTCGGTCTGCGCCTGCTGCTGTTGGGCCTGTTGTTGCGCGAGCTGCTGGGCGCTGTTGTCGCGCAGCGTATCCAGGGCGCTGGCTGTGGCCAGGCGTTGCTGGCGCGCCTGGCTCCAGTGCTGCCACTGGCTGCTGAGCCAGAGCTGGTTGAACAGCCACAGCAGCAGCACCGCCGCGGCCGTGATCAGCAGCACGCGTTCGCGTTGCGGGCGTTGATTGAAGCTGCGTGCGGCCTGGGCCCACTGGCGGTCGAGGTGTTCGCGGTCGATCTTCATGGTGTGCGCCCCGCGGTTGCCCCGGCCGGGCCGAGCTGGGTGCGCAGCACGAACTCGGTGTAGGCGCTGATGGCCAGGTTGCCTTCGGCGCCGGCTTCGACGCGTTGCAGGCTGAGCTGCGCAAACTGCCGGCCGTGGAACAGCGCTTCGTTCTGCAGCCGCCGCAGATAGGCCGGCAGCGCGGCGGCATCGGCCATGCGGCCTTGCAGCTCCATCGTGTCGCCGTCCTGGCCCAGGCTCAGGCCGGTGATCCAGACGGCAGGGTCGGCCTGGCGGGCGAGCGCCTGCAGCACCGCGGCGTGACCGTTTTCGCGCCCGGCCTGTCCGCCGGCCAGTACCTCCTGCAGACGGCGCTCGGCGGCTTCACGCTGACGCAGCTGGCGCAGCTCGGTCTCGATGCGGCCGGCCGGGCCGGCTTGCGCCTCGCCCTGCCGGGTGGTCAGTTCGATGCGTTGGCTGTCCATCGCCTGCTGCAGCTGCTGCAGGTCGGCCGCGGCCTGGCGGGTCAGGAACTGCAGCACCAGCGTGCCGATCAGGCCGGCCGCGGCCAGCGCGAGCAGCAGCCACAGGCCTTGTTGCAGGGTCCAGCGCTGGCGCTGGCGCAGCAGGTCGGCGCTGAGCAGATTGAGTTGTTGCGACATGGTCGGTGGCCCGTCAATCGGTGCGCAGCGCGGCGCCGATGGCGCACAGGTAGCGCGCCTGCTCCAGCGGGTCGGCCAGCAGCGGCACGGCCGACAGATCGACCGCCTGGTCGAGCGCGAAGTTCTGCACCGGCAGGTAGACCAGCTCGCCCAGATAGGCCACGAAACCCTCGGGCGCGGCCGGGCTCACCAGCAGGCGCGACAGGCCGACGCGGTTGAACTGGCGCTCGAAGTTGTCGAGCGTGCGCTGCAGTTCGAGCGCGGCGCGGTCCCAGGTGGCCTGGCGGGTGTCGGCATCGGCCTCGCCGAGCTGGGCCAGCGTGATGTCGATCTGGCGTGACAGCAGCAGCTCGCCGTGCGCCGTGATCACCAGCGCGCTGTGCGCCGCGCCCAGGCTCAGCAGGGCCTGGCCGCGGCCGGGTTCTTCGGTCAGCGCGCAGAGGTTGCGCAGCGCGGTGTCGGGCAGATCGAGCGCCTGCCAGGGCGTGCGGGCACTGTCGCCGGCCTGCACCAGGGCTTCGAGTTCACGCCGGGGGGCGACGGCAGCGAGCAGGCCGGCGCGGCCACGCTGGCTGTGTTCGGCGGGGATTTCGAGCAGGTCGATGCCGGCGTCCTCGACCGGGAAATCGACCATGTCCTTGAGGCGCCAGCGCACCGCGTCGCGCCAGTCGGGGCGCGGCACGTCGGGCGCGTCCATCGGCAGCAGCTGGTATTGATGGCGCTGCAGCAAGGCCACGCAGCGGTGCTGCTGCAGCGGCAGGCTGCGGCGCAACTGGCGCAGGCCGGTGGCGGGGTCGGCCCAGTCGGTGCTGCAGGCCCAGCGCAGCGCGGGCCGTTCGCCCGCGGGCCAGACCACATGCACGGCCTGCGCCGTCGCACCCGTTGGCGCAACGGCGATCCAACCCGGCTGCAGACGTTTGACAGACCAAACCAGCACGACACGCTCCACTTTGATGTGAAGCCGATGGTGCGGGGGGTGGGGTCGGGCCGAAGCCCGAAAAAACGCGAGAAACGCCGGTCGGTTCTGCGCTGTGCGCCCGGCGATCAGACACCGATCCATGCGGCGCGGGCCGGGCGCACGGTGCGCCACGGCCCGCGCGCCTGCGTCAGCCGAGGCGGGCTTGGTGACGCTCGATCTGCGCGCGCACCTGGCTCGGCGCGGTGCCGCCCAGCGTGTTGCGGGCGTTGAGCGAGCCGGCCAGCGTCAGAGCGGCGTGCACGTCGGCGGTGATGGTGGCGTTGTAGCCCTGCAGCGTTTCGAGCGGCAGTTCGGACAGGTCCTTGCCCAGCGCGATGGCGTCCTTGACCGCGTGCGCCACCACCTCGTGGGCGTCGCGGAACGGCAGGCCCTTCTTGACCAGGTAGTCGGCCAGATCGGTGGCGGTGGCATAGCCGCGCAGCGCGGCGCGTTCCATCGCCTCGGCCTTGACGGTCAGGCCGCCCGAGCGGCTGCCGTCGGCCGCCACTTCGCCGCCGATCATCTCGGCCATGATGCGCAGCGTGTCCTTGACCGTGTCGACGGTGTCGAACAGCGGCTCCTTGTCTTCCTGGTTGTCCTTGTTGTAGGCCAGCGGCTGGCCCTTCATCAAGGTGATCAGGCCCATCAGGTGGCCGACCACGCGGCCGCTCTTGCCGCGCGCCAGCTCGGCGACGTCGGGGTTGCGCTTCTGCGGCATGATCGAACTGCCGGTGCAGTAGCGGTCGCTCAGGTTGATGAAACCGAAGTTCTGGCTCATCCACAGCACGATTTCCTCGGCCATGCGCGAGACGTGGATCATCACCAGCGTGGCGAAGCCGGTGAACTCGATCGCGAAGTCGCGGTCGCTCACGGCATCGAGGCTGTTCTGGCAGACGCCATCGAAACCCAGCGTGCGCGCCACGCGCTCGCGGTCGAGCGGGTAGCTGGTGCCGGCCAGCGCGGCCGAGCCCAGCGGCAGGCGATTGACGCGCTTGCGCAAGTCGGCCAGGCGCTCTGCGTCACGCGCGAACATCTCCACATAGGCCAGCAGGTGGTGCGCGAAGCTCACCGGCTGAGCCACCTGCAGGTGCGTGAAGCCGGGCAGGATGACGTCGACGTTGTTCGACGCCACATGCACCAGCGCGCGCTGCATGTCGGCCAGCAGCACGGCGGTGGCGTCGATCTCGCCGCGCAGCCACAGCCGCACGTCGGTGGCGACCTGGTCGTTGCGGCTGCGTCCGGTGTGCAGGCGCTTGCCGGCGTCGCCAACCAGCTGCGTCAGGCGCGCCTCGATGTTGAGGTGCACGTCCTCGAGTTCGAGCTTCCACTCGAAGGCGCCGGATTCGATCTCCTGCGTGATCTGCGCCATGCCGCGCTGGATGTCGGCCAGGTCCTGCGCGCCGATGATCTGTTGCGCGGCCAGCATCTCGGCGTGCGCCAGGCTGCCGGCGATGTCGGCCTGCCAGAGCCGCTTGTCGAAGAAGACGCTGGCGGTGTAGCGCTTGACCAGCTCGCTCATCGGCTCGGAGAACAGCGCCGACCAGGCCTGGGATTTGGTGTCGAGTTGATTGGTGCTCATGCTGGCGGAGGATCTCGGGCCTGGATTGACGACAATGGCCGCGATTGTAGAGAGCCGGCCCGCCCGGACCGCCATCCAGCCGCGATGTCCAACCTCCACTCAGAGCCCCCCGCCGACCGTCGCGTTGCGCCTCGTGCCGTGCCGCGCCAGTCGCGCTCGGCCTTCGACGTCTGCCAGGGCGGCGTGGTGCTGCGTGCGATCCTGTTCGTGCACGGCGTGGTCGCCTTGGGGCTGGCCTTCGGCAGCGCCGGCTGGCTGGGCTGGCTGACCGATCTGGGCCTGGCGGTGGCGATCGCCCTGCCGGCCACGCTGCTGTGGCTGGTGCTGGTGTGCGCGGCGCAGAAGCTGTGGGTCAAGCTGCCACTGCCCGGCCAGTGGGCGGCGATGGCGGGCCTGGGCGCACTCTGTGCGGTGGCGGGCTGGGCGCCGCTGGTCGCGCTGCATCTGCTCGAACCCACCGGCCTGGGCGGCTGGGCGCCGCTGGCCGCCGGGGCTGCGCTGGCGGCGGCGATCTTTCACTGGCTGCAGCAGCGCATGCGGCTGCAATTGCCGGCCACCACGGTGGCGCGGCTGGCCGAGCTGCAGTCGCGCATCCGCCCGCACTTCCTGTTCAACGCGCTCAACAGCGCGGTGGCGCTGGTGCGCATCGATCCGCAGCGCGCCGAAGACGTGCTGGAGGCGTTAGCCGAGCTGTTCCGCGCTGCGCTGGTCGGCTCGGGCGAGCAGGTCACGCTCGGTGAGGAGATCGAGCTGGCGCAACGCTATCTGGCGATCGAGGAGGTGCGCTTCGGCGCGCGCCTGAAGGTCAGCTGGCAGCTCGACCCGCGCGCGGCCACCGCCCGGGTGCCGTCGCTGATGCTGCAGCCGCTGGTCGAGAACGCCGTCAAGCACGGCGTCGAGGCAGCGGCCGAAGGCGGCGAGATCCGCATCCGCACCCAGGCGCACAAGGGCCAGGCGCTGATCAGCATCACCAACAGCGTGCCCAGCGGCCCGCCGCGCCCCGGCCAGGGCATGGCGCTGCGCAACGTGCGCGAACGCCTGCTGCTGCTGCACGACCTGACGATGCGCTTCGAGGCCGGCGCGATCGAGGGCGGCCGCTACCGGGTACGCATCGCCGTGCCGCTGGTGCCGTGACGATGGCGGGCGACGACGTGCGGCCGCTGGCGCCGCTGCGGGTGGCGATCGTCGACGACGAGGAACTCGCCCGCCTGCGCCTGCGCACGCTGCTGGGTGACTGCGTGGCGCCCGCCGCGCAGGTGGTGGCCGAACTGGCCAGCGCCGCTGCCACCTTGCAGTGGCTGGCCCAGCAGCGCTGCGACGTGCTGCTGCTCGACATCCGCATGCCCGGCCTCGACGGCCTGCAGCTGGCGCAGCGCCTGCGCGGCCTGCCGCAGGCGCCGGCGGTGGTGTTCGTCACCGCGCACGCCGAACACGCGCTGGCGGCGTTCGACGTGCAGGCGGTCGACTACCTGACCAAGCCGGTGCGGCGCGCCCGTCTGCAGGAGGCGCTGGCGCGGGTGGCCCAGCGCATCGGCTCGCGCGCGGCACCCGAGCCGTCAACCCGGCCGCCCGTTGCTCCCCCGGCGCTGGCCGACGATCAGGTGATCGTCGTGCACGAGCGCGGCGAGCGCGTGCGCGTGCCGCTGGCCGAGGTGCTGTACCTGAAGGCCGAGCTGAAGTACGTGACGCTGCGCACCGCCGCGCGCATCTACCTGCTCGACGACTCGCTGGCCGATCTGGCCGAGCGGCTCGGCACGCGCCTGCTGCGGGTGCACCGCAACGCGCTGGTGGCGGTGTCGGCGGTGCGCGCGCTCGAGCGCCACCCGTTCACCGACGCGGCCGATGCACTCGACGCCGACGACCGCAACGGCGCCTGGGCCTGGGCCGTGCACATCGGCGCCACCGACGAGTGGCTGGCGATCTCGCGCCGCCAGCTCGCGCTGGTGCGCAGCGTGCTGTCGGCGGCCGACTGATCCTTCTTTTCGCGCTGATCCGGAGTCGATCGCGGCGCCGTCCGCGCTGAAACGACGGCGCGGCCAGCGGCCGCAACCCGGTCAAGACGGGGTGTCCGGATTCGGTCTTGTTTGTAACAAGCGCGGTCAAACTGTCGCTGCGCCGGCGTGATTTTGTTCACGAACAATCTGGGCGCAACCCACCTGCTACCTCTGGCGCCATTTGTAAACGGGGTTTCCGGGGTTCCTGGCGATTCACACAAATGGAAACCTGGATATTCCGGCGCACAGGCATCCTTGATTCCTCGGATCACCCCGACTCATTCAGTGCCCTCCGCCAGCTTGTATCCGCAAGTATCTGGTGCAGATATTGATAAAAGACAGGTCGTGGGATCAGGAATATGTTTTTCGCAGAATCGGAGATGAAAATGCGTGCATTCAGGTCGGGGATCTTTTCACTCTCAGCCATCGTGCTGGCGATCAGCGGTTGCGGCGGTGGCGATGCGGCCGGAACGGTCGACGGCAGCGTGGCGACGGTCGACGCGGCTGCCGAAGCCGAGTCGATGCAGACCATCGAGCGCGCTCGTCGCACCTACTCGCAACGTCCGCTGACCGTCACGGTGAGCGGCAGCGGCAAGGTGTCGAGCGCACCCGGTACGCTGCTTTGCGGCGATGGTGCCATCCAGTGCACGCAGAAGTTCAATAACTACACCCGTGTCACGCTGACCGCGCAACCGAAGGCCGGCTGGGTTTTCCGCGGCTGGGGCGGAGATTGCAGCGGCACGGTCAATATCTGCAGAACTGACAATTCGCGCACTCGAAATATCACCGCGAAATTCTCGCTGGCATCCGCGCCGGCACCCGCCCCGACGCCGGCACCCGCTCCCGCGCCGACGCCTGCTCCGGCTCCGGCTCCGGCACCCACTCCCGCACCGGCACCGGCGCCGACGCCTGCACCGGCACCCGCTCCGACGCCCGCACCGGCACCCGCTCCGACGCCCGCACCGGCTCCTGCACCTTCACCGGCTCCAGCGCCGACGGCCAGCCTGTGCGACGGTCTGGTGACCGACAAGGCGGCGCGTCCGATGACGACGGTGGCCAAGCCGGCGCGGCTGGCGTCGTACCGGGATCCGAACTTCGGCACCACGGTCAGGCGCATCACGGACGTGGTGGCGCAGTTCGGAGGGCAGTACGCCAAGCCGGTGTACTCGACGATGCCGGCGTGGAACGCCGACGAGAGCTACCTGATCCTGTACGTGCCGGGCCAGGGCCACAAGCTGTTCAACGGCAAGACCTACGAGTTCATCCGCAACCTGTCGATCAGCCCGGCGGACCTGGAGCACGTTTACTGGTCGGCGACCGATCCGGACGCGCTGTACTACCCGAGCGGCAGCACGCTGAAGGTCTACAAGCCGAGCACCAACACGTCGACCACGCTCAAGACCTTCACGGGCAGCGTCAGCTTCGGCGGAGACCCGGTGTACGGCGACTGGAAGTCCGACCTGTTCGGCCTGTCGGGCGGTGCGGGCAACATCCTGTGGACCCAGTCGACCGCCACGCAGAAGACGGCGGCCAGCACCGGCACACCGCAGATCGGCTCGTCGGGCACCTTGTACGTGCAGGGCACGCGGGTCTACAGCGCGGCCACCAACGCCTTGCTGCGCACGCTGACGATCAACACCAGCGAACACGCGGCCACCGGCATGTACGCCAACGGGCAGGACTTCTGGGCGTCGGTGCAGTTCGACGGCACCAGCGCGACGGGAGGCAACGGCAACCTGATCGCGACCAACCTGACGACCGGCGTGAACACGACGGTGATCGGCGAGAGCAACGGCTGGGGGTACCCGCGGGTGGGCACGCACATGTCGGCGCATGCGTTCAAGAACCCGGGCTGGGTGGCGGTGTCGATGACGGGCAGCCCGACCGGCCAGCGGTTCCTGGACCAGGAGATCGCGCTGGCGAACGTCAACAACGGCGTGGTCTGCCGGGTGGCGCACCACCGGTCGGCGGGGCAGGAAGGCAACATCGGCTACTGGGCCGAGCCGCACGTGAACATCAGCCCGCGTGGCACGCGGATGATCTTCGCGTCCGACTGGAACAACGGCTCGACGGTCGACACCTACGTCGTCGAACTGCCCAGCTACAAGCCCTGAGACGCCAGTGGCCCGGCTGAACAGTGATCAGTCGGGCCGATGAAAAAGACCGGGTGGCCCGCTGGCGCGGGACCACCCGGTCTGTCTTGGGTCAGTGTTTGGCCGCGGCCGGCTTGTAGGCCGGCAACTCCACCACATAGGTGTCGACGGCATCACCGTTTTCCCAGTCGGAGGCAAAGATGGCACGGGTGCCGCTCGGGCTGATCGTCACGTGAGGCTCGGCCCAGTAGCCGAACTTGCCGTCCTTGCCCGACGAGTGGTGATGGGCGATGCGGCAGACCTTGCCGGTGTCGACGTTGGCCAGCAGCACCTCCTGGTCCAGCGGGCGCCGGCCTTCGGGCTTGCCCACCGCGGAAACCGCCACCCAGCCCGGCGCGCGCAGCGCGACGGCCGAGATGTGCGTGCTGGTGGGCGGGTAAGGGTAGCCGTTGGCGGTGGAGATGATCGGCTTGATCTCGCCCGTCTGCAGGTTCTCGACGATCAGCGTCCCGGCCGGCTTGGAGTCGAACTGCACCGCGGCAAAGAAGTCCTGCCCGGCCGCGTTCATCCCCATGTTGCCGTGTTCGTAGCCCCAGAGCCTGAGCTTGCGCACGGTCTCGAGGGTCTTGGGATCGACCACGCGCGAGCCGTTCTTCTCGGGTGCCCACATGCATCGGCCGGACGGGCAGGCCTGCGGTGTCGGGCCGTCGTTGAAGACCCGCGCACCTTCGACCTTGTCGGGCAGGGAGAACGAGAACTTCTCGCTGCCCTTGGGCATCTCGACGCGCACGCCCCAGAGCTTCATGTCCCACGACGGGTACTGCGGATCGCCGCCGTTGTCGACGTTGAAGGCGCGTGGCTTGCCGGCATTCGGGTAGTCGTAGACGACGGTCTTCTGGCCGCTGGAGACCTGGTAGCGCGTCAGCTGGCGCATCGAGCGCCCGCCCATTTCCCACGAATAGTTGTACCAGAGCACGTCGGGGTCGACGGGATCCCAGTAGAGCTGCTCGATGTCGGACGGCTGGACCTTGAGCATGCCGAGGAACTCGTAGGTGCGGCCATCGAACAGCGCGTGGCCCTTGTCCTTGACGAACAGCACGAGGCGGCTCTCGTCGATGTTCCAGGCCGGGATGGTGGCGTACATCGGCTTGGCGACGCCGCTGCCGAAGTCGGCACGGACATCGCTGATGCGCGTCACTTTCGTGCCGAACACCGGATCCTTGAACGGCACGCCCTTGGCCGGCCGTGGCGCCGATGTCTGCGGGTGAGCGGCCTTGTCGGTGACCAGCCCGGCGCAGAGGTCGACCGCAGGCGCCTGGGCCTGGCTGGCCGTGGCGAACAGCACGCTCGTGATCGCGCAGGCGAGTGCGCTGGCCTGTGCGGTGGGCCGGGAGGTACGTGGAAATCGGTGCATGTGATGCTCCTTTTTTGAAGCCGTGACAGCCGGCCCGATGCCGGACCGAAGAACGGCGAGCGATGAAAGGCGTGACCGGTGCGCCGCCATCACCCGCGATCGAGCAGCGCGTGCTTGAGCAGGCCGATGTACTCGTGCAGCGCGCGGGTGCTCTTGCCCAGCGCGGTGAGTTGCGGCACGAGGTGGCCGGGCAGGATCGGTGCGACGTGGCGGTAGTCCATCGGCATCGCGCAGGTGGCGATGCCCTGGCTCTGCAGTTCGCGCAGCGCACGCGGCATGTGATCGGCCGAGGTGATGACGCCCACGCGGCCGGCCTGCACCGGGCCCAGTTGTGCGGCGATGTTGCGGCCGCTCTGTGCCGTGTTGGTCGATGCGCTGTCGATGCGGATGCGGCGGCTGTCGATGCCCAGGTCGGCTAGCATGCGTGTCATCAGCACGGCTTCGGGAATGCTGCCGTGGCCGCCCGATACCAGCAGGCGCCGCGTGTCGTCGGCACGGGCCCAGTGTGCGGCAGCGACGGTGCGGCGCAGGCTGCCTTCGGTCAGGAACTGGTAGTCGCCCGGCTGGCTGGCGCCGGCGTCGACACCCCCGGCCAGCACGATGGCGGTGGTGGGCGGTGGCCCGTCGGCCAGGCACAGCGCGGCGGCTTCGCGCGCACGGTCTTCGAGCGGCCGCAACAGGGCATTGCCGCCCAGCGGCGTCGCGAAGGCCAGGTAGACGAGCAGCATGCCGGCCCACAGCCCGGCCCCCGTGCTGCGGCGATCGCGTGGTGCGGCACGCAGGCGGTAGAGCGTGGCCAGCAGCAGCAGCACGGCGACAAAGGTCGCCGGCTCGGTCAGGTGCACCAGCCAGTTCATCGGTAGTTGTGGAAGCGCCCGAGGTGGCCGGCCAGATCGCAGACGTTCTTCTCGGCCATGAAGTTCTCTTCGATGAACTGGCGCGACCGGCGGCCGCATTCGCGTGCATGCGCCGGGTCGTCGTGCAGCGTGGCCAGCGCCTGGGCCAGCGCGGGCGCGTCACCCGGGGGCACCAGCACGCCGGTGGCGCCGGTGCGCACCACCTCGGGGATGCCCGAGACCGAGGTGCCGATGATCGGCAGGCCGCAGGCCATCGCCTCGAGCACGACGTTGGGGATGCCGTCGCGGTCGCCGTTCCTGGCGATCACGCTGGGCGCCATCAGCAGGTCGGCGGCGCACATCGTCGCGATGGTCTGCGCATGGCCGACGCGGCCGGCAAACACGATGCGATCGGCCACGCCGTGTTTGGCCGCGAGCTGCTTGAGCTCGGCTTCGAGCGGGCCGTCGCCGATCAGCGTGACCTCGACCCGGCGGCCGCCCTTGTTGGCCAGCCCGACCGACTCGACCAGATCGGCAAACCCCTTCTGCTCGACCAGCCGGCCCACCGCCACCACCTTCAGCGGCTGGCCGGACTCGCGCACGCGGGTGGTCTGCGTGATCTTCGAGAGGTCGATGCCGTGGTAGTTGAGGTGGACCTTGTCATCGTTGCCGGGGCCGGCCAGATCGCGCAGGAAGCCGACGTTGTAGCCGGTGCAGGTGACCAGGCCCGAGCAGCGCCGGATCTTGTCCTGCAGTTCGGCGCGGCTGGGCAGGTAGATGTCCCAGGCGTGCGCGGTGATGCTGAAGGGCCGGCCGCTGACGGTCTGGATCACCACCGCGGCCGAGGTCGGAATGGTGGCCCAGTGCGCGTGCAGCGCGATGTCGGTGCCTTCGAGTTCGTCGGCGATCGCGAGCGTCTTGGGCAGGATCGCGATCGACTTGGCCAGCTCGAGCGGGCGCCGCCAGTAGGTCGATGCCAGCCAGCCGATCGCACGCGCCACGCGCAGCGGGTGGCGCACCACGCTGCGTGCCACGCCGCGCAGCACCTGGGCGTCGAACAGGAACGGCAGGTAGCGCACCATCCTGGCGTGATCGGGGTACAGGTAGGCGCCGGGATCGGGTCGCTTGAGCGAGTAGATGCGCAGGTTGATGCCCAACTGCCGCATCGCCTCGACCTCGCGGGCCACAAAGGTCTCGTGGAAGTCGGGATAGGCCGAAAGCAGATAGGCGACTGATGGAGGATGCATGCGGATGGGGCTCGTGTGGGGCGCGTGTCGGAGCGCGTGTGTGCGCCTGTTTGCGCGCCCGGCATTCTCACTTGATGCGCAGCCCGCGACGGTGCGGCGACAGTGGCAGGTACACGCTTTTGGCCAAAAGCGTGAAGCGGCAGGCGATGGCGCCGGCAGCCCTTCTGCGATCATGCCCCGCGCTTTTCAACTGGTCCGAGCATCGGGCCGCAGCCATTCTCGAGACATGTCCGATCCCCAGGCTCATCCGGTTCCACACGTCGTTCACGTCATCGATGAACTGCCGCCCGACGGCGCGCAGCGCCTGATCGTCGAGGTGCTGCAGAACGCCAGCCGGCGCTTCCGCTATTCGGTGCTGTGCATGGTCAAGGGCGGCGTGCTCGAAGCCGAGCTCGCGAGCATCGGCGTGCCGGTGCACGTGCTCGGGCGCAAGCCCGGCATCGATCTCGGCACGGTGCCGGCGCTGCTCGGCTGGTTCCGCGAGCATCGGCCCGATGTCGTGCACACCCATCTCTACAACGCCGACAGCTACGCGCGCCTGGCCGCGTGGCTGGCGGGCGTGCCGACGCTCTTCACCACCCGCCACAGCACGGTGCCGTGGCCGAGCGCGTCGCGGCGCTGGATTGCCCGCAGCCTGAGCCGTGTGACAGATGCCACGATCGCCTGCGGTGCCGAAGTCGAACGCATGCTGGTGACCCAGGAAGGAATTGCGCCCAATCGTGTCAAGACGGTTGCAAATGGCATCAATTTGCGGCGATTCGAAAGTGCCGACGGACGGCGTCTGCGCGCTGAACTGGGCGTTCTGCCGGGCCAGGTGCTGATCGGCGTGATCGGGCGCCTGCATCCGCTCAAAGGCCATGCCGATCTGATCGTGGCACTGGCTCAGCTCTATCGCGAGGGCGTCGATTTCCAGTGTGTCTTCGTCGGTGGCGGCGACCTGCACGACGCGTTGCAGCAGCAGGTCGACGAGGCCGGCCTGAACGGTGTCGTACGCCTGCTGGGGCAGCGCAGCGACGTCGCCGACGTGCTGGCCGCGATCGACATCTTTGCCATGCCGTCGCGCCGCGAGGGGCTGCCGATGGCCTTGCTCGAATCGATGGCGATGGCGCGCGCGGTGCTGGCCACGGCGGTCGGTTCGATCCCTGAAGTCATCACCGACGGCGAGAACGGCATGCTGGTCGAACCGAGCAATCCGTCACGACTGGCGGCGGCCCTGTCACGCCTTCTGCGTGATGCACCCTTGCGCGAAAAGATCGGTCGGGCGGCCCGCGCCACGGTCGAGGCCGGCTACAGCTCGACACAGACCGCGCGCGCTTATGAGTCACTCTACGAACAAGCGTTGAGCGCACGATTGCCGACGTCCTGATCGTGGTGCCTGTTGATGCATGCACGAACCGGACGAGGGCGACGG
This sequence comes from Leptothrix cholodnii SP-6, assembly GCF_000019785.1. NCBI lineage: Bacteria > Pseudomonadati > Pseudomonadota > Betaproteobacteria > Burkholderiales > Sphaerotilaceae > Leptothrix > Leptothrix cholodnii. The sequence continues at coordinate 3,413,739 of NC_010524.1, read as the reverse complement.
GCCTTTGACATCGAGCCTGTTTTTCCGAGGTATTCGTGATGATCTCTACAACCCGCCTGGCCGTGCTGGCCGTGATGTTTGCCGCAGTCAATCTGGCTGCATGTGGCGGCGGTGGTGACGACAGTGCAGCCGATTCGTCGGCCACGCCTTCTCCTTCTCCGAGCCCTTCTCCTTCTCCGAGTCCGTCGCCGAGCCCCTCTCCTTCGCCAGGTCCGTCTCCTTCTCCGAGTCCGTCACCCGGGCCATCGCCGTCTCCGTCTCCGTCTCCGGCGCCGTCGACCTCGGCGAATCTGTGCGACGGTCTGGTGACCGACAAGGCGGCGCATCCGATGACGACGGTGGCCAAGCCGGCGCGGCTGGCGTCGTACCGGGATCCGAACTTCGGCACCACGGTCAGGCGCATCACGGACGTGGTGGCGCAGTTCGGAGGGCAGTACGCCAAGCCGGTGTACTCGACGATGCCGGCGTGGAACGCCGACGAGAGCTACCTGATCCTGTACGTGCCGGGCCAGGGCCACAAGCTGTTCAACGGCAAGACCTACGAGTTCATCCGCAACCTGTCGATCAGCCCGGCGGACCTGGAGCACGTTTACTGGTCGGCGACCGATCCGGACGCGCTGTACTACCCGAGCGGCAGCACGCTGAAGGTCTACAAGCCGAGCACCAACACGTCGACCACGCTCAAGACCTTCACGGGCAGCGTCAGCTTCGGCGGAGACCCGGTGTACGGCGACTGGAAGTCCGACCTGTTCGGCCTGTCGGGCGGTGCGGGCAACATCCTGTGGACCCAGTCGACTGCCACGCAGAAGACGGCGGCCAGCACGGGGGCGCCTCAGATCGGCTCCTCGGGTACGTTGTACGTGCAAGGCCAGAACGTCTACAGCGCGGGCACGAACGCCCTGCTGCGCACGCTGACGATCAAGGCCAGCGAACACGCGGCCACCGGCATGTACGCCAACGGGCAGGACTTCTGGGCGTCGGTGCAGTTCGACGGCACCAGCGCGACGGGAGGCAACGGCAACCTGATCGCGACCAACCTGACGACCGGCGTGAACACGACGGTGATCGGCGAGAGCAACGGCTGGGGGTACCCGCGGGTGGGCACGCACATGTCGGCGCATGCGTTCAAGAACCCGGGCTGGGTGGCGGTGTCGATGACGGGCAGCCCGACCGGCCAGCGGTTCCTGGACCAGGAGATCGCGCTGGCGAACGTCAACAACGGCGTGGTCTGCCGGGTGGCGCACCACCGGTCGGCGGGGCAGGAAGGCAACATCGGCTACTGGGCCGAGCCGCACGTGAACATCAGCCCGCGTGGCACGCGGATGATCTTCGCGTCCGACTGGAACAACGGCTCGACGGTCGACACCTACGTCGTCGAGCTGCCCGGCTACACGCCCTGACGGTGTTGCTGCGCGGGGCCGGCGTGGCTTAACTCACGCGTCCCGGACGGGTTCATGGCCCGCCCTCTGGCAAGATGGCGGCCATGAAAATTGCCAGGGACAAAGCCTTTCTGATCACCATCGACACCGAGGGTGATGCCGCCTGGGCACAGCCTCGCGTGATCGAAACGCGCAATGCGCAGTACCTGCAGCGCTTCCAGTCGCTGTGCGAACGCTTCGGCTTCAAGCCGACCTATCTGACCAACTACGAGATGGCGCTGGCCCCGGCGATGCAGGAGCTCGGCCACGACATCATCCGGCGCGGCACCGGCGAGATCGGCATGCACCTGCATGCCTGGCACTCGCCGCCCGAGCACGCGCTCACGCCTGACGATCTGCATCACCAGCCCTTCCTGATCGAGTATCCGACCGCGGTGCTGCAGCAGAAGGTGCGTCATCTGACCGATCTGCTCGAGCAGACCTTTGCCACCAAGATGCTCAGCCACCGGGCCGGTCGCTGGAGCTTCGACAGCCGCTATGCCAGGACGCTGGTCGACTGCGGCTACATCGTCGACTGCTCGGTGACGCCGACGGTGTCGTGGCGCGACACGCCCGGAGATCCGGCCCAGCACGGCGGCACCGACTTCCGGCCGTTTCCGAGCCAGGCCTATTTCATGGACCTCGATCAGATCGATCGGCCCGGCCGCAGCCCGCTGCTCGAACTGCCGATGACCATCCGCAGCAGCCGGCGCTCCTGGGCCCGGCACCTGCCCGCGGCGTTCGAGCGCCTGCCGCGCATCGGTCCGAAACTCAGCAAGGCGCGCTGGCTGCGGCCCGGCCGCGGCAACCTGGCGCAGATGCAGCAGCTGGTGCAGGACATGGTGGCCGACGACGCGCCCTACATCGAGTTCATGCTGCACTCGTCCGAGTTCATGCCGGGCGGCAATCCGACCTTCGTGAGCGAGGCCGACATCGAGGCGCTGTATTCCGATCTCGAGCAGCTGTTCGAGACCATCGCCAAGCATTTCAGCGGTGCCACGCTGGCCGGCTACGCCCAGCGTGTGCGTGCAGGTCAGGCGCCGTCTCTCGGGCACCTGGCCGCGTGATTCACGCGCGCCCGGTCCTCATCCCGCTCTCTGCACAATTCGAGGCTGTACAAGCATGCGCCTGTTCCTGGTGATCGACGGTTTTTATCCCTGGCCCGGTGGCACCGAGAGCCAGGTGGCCTTGCTGGCGCGGCTGTTCAAGCGCCGCGGCCACGAGGTGCGCATCATCGCGCCACGCCTGGACCCGGCCAAGCCGCTCGAGGAGATGGTCGACGGCACCCGTGTCACGCGCATCGACTACCCCAAGATCAAGGGCTTCGGTGCGGTGTTCCTGATCCTGAAGTTCATGCTGTTCCTGCTGCGCGAGCGCAGCCACTACGACGCCCTGCACATCCACATGGCCAAGAACCTGGCCGCCGCTGCCGGCGCCGTGCGGCCCTGGTTGCCGGGGCCGGTGCTGGTCAAGGTGTCGGGTGCCTGGGAGTTCGAGGGCGGCGTGCTCGACGAGCGCATGAAGAAGCATCCGGTCTATTCGACGCTGCGCCGTCTGATGCAGCGCAACGATGCCTTCCAGGCCATCAGCGTCGAGACCGAACGCCGTCTGCTGGCCTCGGGCATGCCGGCGAGCAAGGTGCTGGCGATTCCGAACGCGGTCGATCTGTCGCTCTACGGCTCGCGTGAATTCGACCCGGCGCGCAAGGTTCTGCGCGTGGTCTACACCGGCCGGCTGGCGCCGGTCAAAGGCGTCGACGTGCTGCTGCGGGCCTGGAACGAGCTGCCGAACCGCGATCAGCTCGAGCTCAACATCGTCGGCGACGGCCCGCAACGCGTCGAGATCGAGGCCTATGTGGCGCAGCACCAGCTCGGCGCCGGCGTGCGTTTTTCGGGCTGGACCGACGACGTGCGCAGTGCGCTGCGTGATGCCGATCTGTACGTGCAGCCCTCGCTCAACGAAGGCCTGCCCAACTCGGTGCTGGAGGCGATGGCCGCCAGCCTGCCGATCGTGGCGACCCGCGTGTCGGGCAATGAAGATCTGGTGGTCAGCGGCGTCAACGGCTACCTGGCCGAAGCGGGCGACAGCGCCTCGCTGGCTGCTGCGCTGACACGCGCACTGGCCGACCCCGCCGCCATGCACCGCATGGGCCAGGCCTCGCGCCGCTTCATCGAAGACCGCTACGGCTCCGAGCGCGTGCTCGGCCAGCTCGAAGCGGTGTACGCCGGCTCGGCCGCTTGACTCACGACCCTCGATCGAACACACCATGAAGATACTCATCACGGGCGCGGCCGGTTTCATCGGCATGCACACGGCCCAACGCCTGATCGCCGACGGACATCAGGTGGTCGGCATCGACAACCTCAACGACTACTACGACGTCCAGCTCAAGCGCGATCGCCTGGCCCGGCTGGCCGAGCTGCCGGGTTTCACCTTCGTGCAGGTCGACGTGGCCGACCGCGACGCGCTGATGGCGCTGTTCGATGCCCATGCGGTCACGCGGGTCGTGCACCTGGCGGCACAGGCGGGGGTGCGTTATTCGATCACCAACCCGCACGCCTACGGCGAGGCCAATCTGGTCGGCTTCCTGAACATGCTCGAGGCCTGCCGGCAGCACCGCATCGAACACCTGGTCTATGCGAGCAGTTCGAGCGTCTACGGCGGCAACCGCAAGATGCCGTTCTCGGAAGGTGACTCGGTGGATCACCCGGTGAGCCTGTACGCCGCCACCAAGAAGGCCAACGAGCTGATGGCGCATGCCTACAGCCATCTCTACGCCATCCCGACCACGGGCCTGCGCTTCTTCACGGTCTACGGCCCGTGGGGCCGGCCTGACATGGCCTACTTCTCGTTCACCAAGGCGATCGTCGAAGGCCGGCCGATCCAGGTGTTCAACAACGGCGACATGCTGCGCGACTTCACCTACATCGATGACATCGTCGACGGCGTCGTGGCCACCTTGTATCGGCCCGCCACTGCCGATGCGGCATTCGATCCGTTGCTGCCGCACCCGGGGCGGGCTCAGAAGCCGTTCCGTGTCTTCAACATCGGCAATCAGGATCCGGTGGCGCTCGGCGATTTCATCGCCGCCATCGAAGCGGCCGTCGGCAAGTCGGCGATCAAGGAGATGTTGCCGATGCAGCCGGGCGACGTTCAGGCGACCTATGCCGACGTGTCGGCGCTGGCCGAATGGACCGGCGTGCAGCCGAAGACATCGATCCGGACTGGCATCGACCGTTTTGTCGCCTGGTACAAGGCCTACTACCGCGTCACCTGAGCCGGCGGCTCGGCAGGCCCGGCTTGCCGGGCCTGGTTTTCTCGCCACAGGTGCGACAGCACGGCGATCGTGATCCACACATAGGCCATCACCTCGGCATCGGTCATGCGCGAGCCGAACATGTTGATGGCCAGCGTACCGGCGGCCGTGCCCACGGCGCCGAGCCCGATGGCCTTGCCGAAGGGTTCGTGCTCATGCTTGTGCACGCACGCTCCGATGTAGGCCATGCGGGCAAAGATCAACAGGAAGACAAACAACGCCGGCAATCCCATCTGCGAGCAGATGAACAGGAACATGTTGTGGTTGTCGGATTCGACCGTCGGTATCGACGCGTACTGGTCCTTGATCTTCGGGAACGTCGCAAAGCCGGTGCCGAAGATCGGATAGTCGAGCGTGATCTGGATGGCCGCATCCCACAGGACCAGACGCGTCTGAGAGCTCTTGTCGAGCTCGCCATCGCTTTCGCTGGTGGTTTGCGACATGCGCGCGCTCAGCGATGCAGGCAGGACTTCGGGTGCGACCTGCACCACGAGGGCTCCGATCAGGGCAATCGACGCGGCCAGGATGCGGCCGCGCACCAGCAGCAGCGCGGCGGCCAGGGCGCCCATGCCGAGCACGGCGCCACGCGAGAAGGTGGCCAGCAACACGCGAGCGGCGATGTAGAGCACCGGTGTGGCCAGCAGCCAGGTCCGCACCCGCCACATGTGGCACAGGATCAGTGCGCCGGGAATCCCGAACCCGTAGACGATGAAGGCGCCGAAGTCGTTGGGCTGCTGCTGGGGGCCGAGCAGGCGCGCCTTGTCGATGCGGTCGTAGTAGCGCTTGTCCTGCCACTCGAAGAAGCCCGAGATCAGCACCAGCAGCGTTCCGAGCATCATGTAGACGGCCATGCGACGCGCCGCCGCGCCATTGCGGATCAGGTTGAGCATCGCGAAGAACACGAAGAACTGATCACACCAGGCCTTGACCTGCGGCAGACGGCTTGTCGTGATGTACGAGACGCCCATGGTCGACATGGCCGTGAACACGGAAAGGATGCTGATGGCAGCCCAGATCGTGACCAGCCGGCTGAACGGCATCGCGACGAAGAACGGCCGTTTCTCGCGCACGACGGTGGCGATCCACGCCACGATGACCAGCGCGTAGAGCACGTTGGTGCCATTGATGCCCGGGGCGATCGCTGCGGCGTAGGTGCGACTGAAGGGCAGGTAGAGGATGAAGGTGGCCAGCAGGAGTTCAGGGTTCGACAGGGCGCGCACCGCCATGATGGCGCCGCACACGGCGGCCAGCACGTAGAGCAGCGGCACCGGCAGGGTGGCGCCGAACAGCCGCGGGACGAACACGATCAGTGCCGGCACGAGCAGGAACACGAACGTCGACCGAAGCGGGTGCCACCAAGGTGGGTCGACTTGCGTCGGCGCGACCGCAACCGTGCCGGCCAAGGTGTTGTCGACTTCAGGCAGGGGTCGGGAGGTGAAGGCACTCATGCGCGTGATCGTAAAGGCATGGCCCGTCAAGTCGACGCGCCGGGTGCTGGGCCGACGTCGACACGGCCGCTCGCATCAGCCTGCCGGGCCAACTGCTCTTTCCGCAGGTGCGAAATCACGGCGATCGTGATCCACACGTAGCCCATCACGATGGTGTCGGTCATGCGTGAACCGAACATGTTGATGCTCATCACGCCGGCGGCCAGGCCGACGCCACCCAGGCCGATCGCCTTGTCGAACGGGTGCAGGGCGTGCTTGTGCAGGCTGACGCCCACATAGGCCAGGCGGGCAAAGATCAGCAGAAACACGAACAAGGTCGGCAGGCCCATCTGCGAACAGATGAACAGGAACATGTTGTGGTTGTCGGACTCGTGCACCGGGATCTCCGTGTACATGCCCTTGATGACCCGGAAGGTATGGAAGCCCGTGCCGAAGATGGGGTTTTCCAGCGTGATCGCGATTGCGGCGTTCCACAAGATGAGCCGGGTCTGCGAACTCTTGTCGAGTTCACCGCTGGGTTCGCTGGTCTGCGACATGCGCGCGTTCATCGAGTCGGGCAGGACTTCGGGCACGACCTGGACGAGCAGGGTGCCGGCCACGGCAATCGTCGCGAACAGCACGCGGCCACGGATCAGCAGCAGTGCGGCCACCACCGCGCCCATGCCGATCAGGCCTCCGCGCGAGAAGGTGGCCAGCAGCACGCGTGCCGTCACGAGCAGCATCGGTGTTGCCACGACCCAGGTGCGCAAGCGCCACATGTAGCAGATGATCAGTGCACCCGGAATCCCGAAGCCGTAGACGATGAAGGCGCTCAGATCGTTCGGCTGGTTCTGCGGTCCGAGCAGCCGGGCCTTGTCGATGCGGTCGTAGTGGCGCTTGTCCAGCCACTCCGTGAATCCCGAGCAAATCACCAGAAGCGTGCCGACCATCATGTAGACCGCCACACGCCGCGCGGCGGCGCCGTCGCGGATGAGGTTGAGCACCACGAAGAACACGATGAACTGATCGCACCATCCCTTGATATCGGGCAGCTTGCCGTTCGTGATGAACCCCAAGCCCATGGTCGAGATCGCCGTGGCCACCGATATCAAGCTCAGGATGGCCCAGGTCTTGACCAGCCCGGTGAATGGCATCGGGGTGAAAAACGGCCTCTGTTCACGCACCGAACGGGCGACCCAGGCCAGGATCAGCAGTGCATAGAGTCCGTTCGTGCCATTGACGCCGGGCGCGATCGTCGCTGCGTAGGTGAGGGTGTACGGCAGATAGAGAATGAAGGTGGCCAGGATCAGTTCAGGATCCGACAGGGCCCGTTTGGCCAGCAGCAAGCAGCAAACGAGCGCCAGCAGATACAGCGCCGGCACGGGAAGGGTCGAGCCGAACAGCCTGGGCACCAGCACGATCAGCGCCGGTATCGCAAAGAACTTGAACGTCGATTGCAGGGGTTGCCACCAAGGGGGCTCGGCCTGTCCGGTTGCAAGCGGCACCCCATCCGCCAAGGCGTTGCCGATTTCAGCCACGCGTCTGGGGATGAAGTCGTTCATACAGGTGGTGATAAAGGCGATTGCCCGCAAGCCGGCGCACCAGTTGTTTGGCCGACGCGAGCGCGGTCGCGCGCATCAACCAGCGGCGATCGGCCTGAGCCATCGCAAGCACGTCCGGCAGCGAGGTGTCACGGCGGATCGCGAGCCGCGGCAGGACGTCGCCCGGCTGCACGGGGCGCGCCGGGGCGGCCGCCACGCGCGAGGAGTGGAATGCGCGATAGCCGAGCGGTTGCCACAAGGCCAGCTGCCGCACACTGAAACGCCCGCCGGGGAACGACACCTGGTCGATGCCGCGCCCGATGCCCTGCTCGATGGCCTGTTTCGAATCGGACAGTTCGGCCATCGCCTCGGCATCGGAGAGATCGTCGAGAAAGCGGTGCGTTCGGCCGTGCGAGCCGATGGTCATGCCCTGATCGGCCATCTCGCGCAGTTGCGCCCAGCTGCAGAAGCCGGGGCGTCGCTCCATGAAATCGGAGGTGACGAAGAACACCGCCTTCAAGCCGAGCTGCTGCAGGATCGGCAGGGCATGCCGATGGTTGCTGGCGTGGCCGTCGTCGAAGGTGAGCACGACACCGCCCGCCGACATCGCCGGGCTGCCGAGCTGGCCGGGATCGATGATGTTCAGCCTGCTGCGCTGCATGGCTTGCAGCTGTTCGGTGAACCGCTGGGTCGATACGGCGTAGGGGCGATCGGCCGCATCGATGGCCTGGTATTCCCGCTCGTTGGCGTAGAGGCCGTGATACATCAGAACGGAACAGCGTGTCATGTCTTTTCCCATCGTGCATTGACGCCGCCTGCCAGCCAGTTGCGCAGCGCGATCACGGCGGCCCAGTTCATCTCGACGAAGACGCCCGCAAAACTGGCGAGCCGCATGCGCTTGAACGCGGCCGTGCGCTGGCCGAGTGCCGCCAGGGCGTAGAACAGCAACTGGCCCGGCAGGAACAGCGCCATCCACGCAGTAGGTAGAAAGGCGGAGGTGACCAGCATCACCATCAGCGCATAGGGCACCAGCAGGCGAAACACCTTGTGCGACAGGAACTGCAGCCACAGCGGGTTCTGCCACGGCACGAACATCCAGCCGTGGCGTGCGAAGGACTGGAAGTTGCCGGTCAGGGTCCTGATCTTGCGCTTGCGCTCGCCGGCCATGTCCGACTGCAGTTCATCGAAGATCACGGCGCCAGGCTCGAACACCACCCGCTTGCCGCTGCGCGCGACCAGCATCGGTTGTTCGAAGTCGTCGAGGATGGTGTCCGAGGCAAGCGGCGTGTAGTCGGCCGTTCGCATCGCATACAGCGCACCCGTGGCCCCGACCGTGGAGGCCAGTCGAGACTCCGATTTGCGGATCCATTTTTCATAGCGCCAGTAGAGGCCGATGCTGGCTGCCGATTGCGTGCCTGGCTCGACATGCGTGAGTTCGCCGCTGACGGCGCCGATGCCCGGCTGGAGCAGGCGCGTCACGAGCTTGCGAACAGCCGATCGTTCGATGTGCTGGCGCACGTCGGCAAACACGACGATCGGCGTCGTCACTTCACGCAGGGCCGTGTTCAGGGCATGCGGTTTGCCTTGTCGATCCGGATAGGCGATCAGGCGCCCCTGCGGTTGTGCCCGCAGCAGGTCATTGGTGGCGTCGGTGGATCCGTCCGAGACAAAGATCCAGTGCAGGCGATCGGCCGGATAGTCGAGGTTGCGCAGGTTCTCGATCTTCTTCAGAACCCTCGCCTGCTCGTTGTGAACGGCGATCACCACCGTCACGGCCGGCCATTCGGTGGGGTCATCATTGGCGATCGGCTCGGCTCCGCGTGCCCGAGCCAGCAGCCACACCGCAAGCGGATAACCCGCATAGGTGTAGGCGACAAACAGCAGGGCAATCCAGAAAAGGGTCTGCATGGCGTCCTTCCGTCAGCGACCGATCACGCGCAGGGCGAAGTCGCCCAGCGTGTTGCCAGCCGTGTTCTGGCGCCGGATCGCATAGAGGTCATCGCCGTCGTGATGGATGCCTTCGATGGTCGAAAAACCCAGTTCGAACCCGTGTTTGCGCAGCAGCGCCTGGGTGGTCGCCGTGAAGTCCCGCGCCCGGCCATTCGGGTAGGCGAAGTAACGCGGGGCGACCTGGGTCTCTTCGATGATGCGTCTGCGACAGGTCTCGATCTCGGCTTCCATCGTCGCATCATCGAGTTGCGACATGATCGGATGGTTGTGGGTGTGGCCGCCGTAGAAAGTGCAATCCATCGTGGCCCGCACTTCGTCCCAACTGAGCATCTGGCGTGGCAGGGTGCCGTCGTCGGGGTCGATCTCAAGTGCCTGCGTGAGTTGCTTCAGCCAAGCCTTGCGCTGCTGATCGGGGATGTCCTTGAGGAAGCGCTTGCAGGCTTCGGCCAGTCTGTGGCGACTGGGTTCGTCGTCGATCGCCATGCGTTGGGTGGCGTCCCACGGCAGGGTCACCGATGCCATTCGGGTGGCGTGCGTGGCCCAGGTGACCGCATCGGTCCAGATCAGGATCTCGTCGTCCATCGCACCGGTGGCGAGGAAAACCAGGCCCGTGAAGCCCAGTTCACGCAGCACCGGGCAGGCGTTGTCGTGATAGTCGCGGAAGCCGTCGTCGAACGTCAACAGGACCGCGGGGCAACTGCGTGGTGGCTGACGTGCCACATCGCCGAGTTGTTCGGGCGTGATGACGTTGCAGTTCTTCTTGAGCCATCGCATCTGCATCTCGAACGTCCGGGCATCGGTGCCAGGAAACGGATCGGTCTCGTTCTTGATGCGGTGATACATCAGTACTGTCACGCCATCAGGGCGCCAGCTCGAGCTGGCCACCTTCCAGGCCGGGGTCTGAGTCAGGGCTACCTTGAGGAGAGACTTCAACATGGGGTGCTGCTCACTTTTACTGCAAAGAGATGTCTGGCTCGGTCATCAACCCGGCATGGGACGCAAGCGCTGCAACGCTGCACGCAGAATGTTGCGGCACTGGCCGTCGATCAGCAGGACACAGGCAAAGTAGATGCAACCGCCGAGCGCAACTTTTTCCGTGATTCCGAGCATGCCGGTCGAGGGAATGCCCCAGTCGGCAATCCCGTAGGCTGCGACGCCACAGAGAGCGAATTTGCAGATGCTCAGTATCGGCACACGGATCGCAAGGGTCCGGGAACCGATCCAGCCAGCACCCGCGGTCAGCGCGACATAGCTGACGAGCATGGCAATCGCTGCGCCCTGCAGGCCATGGCCAGGAATCCACCAGAGATTCAATCCCAGGTTGAGGATTGCACTGCCGATCACGATCAACATCAGCGCCTTGGTCTGCTTGGCCAGGAACAGCCCCGCAGCCAAGATCGGCACAGAGCCGTCGATCACCATTCCGGCAATGACTGCCGGAATGATGGCGGTGCCAGGGGCGTACTTTTCGGATGCAAGCAGTATCAGCAGATCCGATCCGATCAGGCACATGCAGGTAATGACCGCAAATGCAGCCAGCACGTAGAAGTGGAAAACCCGCTCGACAAAGGCCCGAGTGGCATCTTTTCCTTGCTCTTCCCAGAGGCGCATGTACATCGGAGTCACGGCCTGGCCCACCGCTGCAACCAGTATCGACTGCACGTATTCGCACATGTTGTAGGCCGCCGAATAGGCGCCGAGGGGAGCAGATCCCATGATCGACTGGATCACGTAGCGATCGCCCAGGTTCAGGATGACGCCGGCAAATTCATACGCAACCATCGGCAGGCCGAATACAGCCATTGACTTCAGAAGGCGCGGCGAAACATTGCTGGCAGAGACATTGTGGTGCTTCAGCAGGATGTAACAGAGGATGCCTGTTGCAATGATCTCGGCAACCATGGCCCCGCCGAAGAATCCTTCCAGACCGGGTACCAGGAGAAATACCGCAATCAAGGTGCTCAAAAGAACCCCGTAGCGACGGGCGACGCTGTAGATGCTGTACCAGCCGCTGAGTTGTTGTGCTCTGAGCAGATTCACGAGTGCGCTGTCGATGACCCGCACGACGATCAGCAGTGCAGTCAGTGCGAAAAGACCGCGAATGCCTTCTTGGCCCCACCATGCTTCGGGCACCAACTGGCTCACGATCAGCCAGGTTCCAGCGACGCAGGCCCCCACGGCAGCCATTCCCAGAACGACCGTCGAGAAGAACTGGGACTCGGTCTCCGGATATTTGCCGGCCCGCATTTCTGCGTGAAATCGCACGATCGAATGCTGCATGCCAAATTTCCCGACCACGGTGGCGAGCAGCAAAGTGGTCGAGACGAGGCTCAGGGTGCCGTATTGCTCCAGCGTGAATGCGCGCGTGAAGATGGGGAACGACACAAGTCCGGCAACAATGACCAACAACGTGCCTAACGAGTAGTTGGTGACGTGGACAGCGAGGCGCTTGAACATTCAGATCCTGTGAGAGTGGGGCGGGAGCCGCCATGGCGTAGGCAGCTCTGCAGCATGTGTCATGCTGTTCGCGCACTCGGCGTGGTGCGAACTGCCTCGGCCGCTGGGTACGTTGCCAGCTGGCATTGTCGGGGGGGCCGGTGTTCGCAGTGCTCGTCTCGATCCGGAGTAGGCCAAAAAAGTGAAATGCTGGGCGAACTTCTGGCGTGCTTCGCACACGTTATCCACTTTGAGTGGGATCAGGATTTACGCTGCTCGACGCACCCACTTGATCACTTCCGGCGCGAACTTCGTGAACTATGCCTCGATTCGTGGTTGCGGGGTGGTTTTCGTTGCGCAGGAATGCCGCTTCGGATGTCGACCGTACCGCCCGATAGCGACTGTTCGACTCCGATCATTGAAAATGCCCCGATTGATCAGGGGTTGCCGCGCCACGGTGCATCGCCTGCGGGCCAGCGCTGAAACGTTGTCGCAGTCGGTCGCTCTCGCCGCCCTTGACACCTTCCAAAAGAAAGGCAGTGCATGACTTCAACATCCGCTCAAGCCGAGGTGCCTCGACGCAGCCGCCATGGCTGGGTCGACATCGCCAAGGGCATCTGCATCGTGGCCGTCGTGTGTTATTACGCCCACACTTACATTGGTTACATCTTGCCCTCGACGGGGTGGCTCGATGCGTGGTCGGCCTTCGCGAAGCCGTTTCGCATGCCCGACTTCTTCTTGTTGTCCGGCCTTTTCCTGTCGCGCGTCATCGACCGACCCTGGCGCAGTTATCTGGATACCAAGGTTGCGCATTACCTTTTCTTTCTGGTCGTGTGGACCTTGCCATATCTGGCGTGGCGGCTGATCTACGAGACGCCGCCCGACCTGACGGTCGTCAAGGCGATCAAGCTCTATATCTATTTTCTGATCCAACCGATGGCGATGCTCTGGTTCATCCAGATTCTTGCGACCTATTTTGTCGTGACGAGACTGCTGCGGAACGTGCCGGGCTGGCTGTTGATCGCCGCGGCCGCAGTCTTGATGGTGGTGCGCGTGCGGACCGGCTTCTCGCCGGTTGACAATTTTGGCGTTTACTATGTTTTCTTCTTGTCGGGCTATCTTTTTGCGTCACGTATCTTCAGTTGGGCGGACTGGGTCGCGGGGCATCGACGGCAGGCGTGGTTGATGATCGTCGGCTGGGCAATCGCGAATGCGTTTGTCGTTTCGAAAGGGTGGTCGCTGTTGCCTTTCTGGGATATGGTCAGCGGTTTTGTCGGTATCAGTGCAATCATCGCACTGAGCAGTCTGCTGGCCGACAAGGACTGGATGCAGTGGGTCCGATACCTCGGCAAGAATTCGATCGTGGTCTACGTCGGCTTTTACCTGCCATTGCAATGGTGGCTGGCTGCCTACACGCATTTTGGTTGGCAGATTGAAATCAATCTTCTGTCGACCCTGACGGTCGTATTGAGTCTGCTTGCGGCCTTGCTGTTCAATCTGATCACGCGCAATACCGTCTTCTCGTTTCTTTTCAAGCGGCCTGCCTGGGCGCATCTGCTGGCCCCACGGCGCGGCGTCGAGCCACAGGGTGCCGTCTGAACCTGAAGACTTTCACGCGATGGTCCGGTGGTCTCCTGCACGGAACCATCGCTGACTTGACCCGTGTCACTGCGACGTTCGATGCGTAAGCAGTGACTGATCACCAATCTCCAACGAAACATCAACGTGGCAGCAACGCAATACGGCATCTCATTTGATGCGCTTCCGCCCCTGAACGAACTTGAAGCTCTCTGGCGCGATCTTGAGTTGCGCGCTCCAGATGCCAGTTTCTTCAACTCGTGGTCTTGGATCGGCTGTTGGCTCGAGTTGCTGCCGGACCAGTTCGAGCGTCGTCTGCTCAAGGCCGTCTCTGGTGGACGTGTCGTTGGGCTCGGTGTCCTGGTGCGCAACACGCGAAAGTTGGGCGGAATGCCGTTCTGCACGGCTTGGCACCTGCACGCTGCGGGAGATCCCATCTACAACGGTGCGATGGTCGAGCACAATGATTTTCTGCTGGACGGTCAACATGGCGACGCCTTGCGGGAGGCCCTTGTCAAGCGGTGGGCCGACTGCGTGGGCGCCGGTCAAGAGTTGCACCTGCCCGGTCTCGAAGGGCACGGCTACTCTGCCGAAGTGAGCGGAAACCTGGAGCGTCACGATGAGCAGCGCATGTCCTATGCGATTGCGCTCGAACCTGTTCGAGCGCACAAGCTTGATTTCACGCCTTTGGTGAGTGGCCACGCTCGGCGGTTCATCCGTCGCAGCATCAAGGAGTATCAGACCCTGGGTCCGATCGAGGTGACTGTCGCCGTTGATGTTGAACAGGCACTGAGTTTCTTCGACAAGATGGTGGCCCTGCATCAGGATCGCTGGGCGGCTCTCGGCGAAGATGGCTCATTCAAGAGCGAATTCCGGTTCCAACTCCATCGGCTGGTCATTGCGCGTCAGTTGGCGCGGGGCGAAATCCAGATGCTGCGGGTCCGAGCCGGTGAGCGGGATGTCGGGTATCTCTACAGTTTCATACGAGGGAAGCGACTTTACGTCTATCAGTCCGGTTTCGATTACACCGTGCTGGAGAAGCACGGCCGTCCCGGCTTGGTGACTCATACCTTGGCGGTGCAGCACAACGCGGCTCTCGGCTTCGATGTCTATGACTTGATGGCCGGTGAATCGCAGTACAAGTCCACCATCTCGACGGTGCACGAGACGTTGACATGGTCGGTCTGGCGCAAGCCCGCGATCCGGTTCGCGGTCGAGCGACAACTCCGCAGTGCTGTTGGAAGCTATCGACGCTGGCGTGCTGCGCGAGTCGATAAGGCCTCGGGTCCCGCTCAGGAAGAAGCCAGACAGGCTGCCGAGGAGGCATGAGTTCGGTGGGCGACTAGTACTTTCGTCAGTGGACTCGTGCGCAGATCATTGTCACGATGATGGTTCAGAATGTAACGGTGGCAAATGAGTCGATGGGCATGTGCGTTTCACATGCCTGCTTCTCGGACTGTCATCTGACAGGATGGACAGGCAATGTCGAACGGCTGGCAGTTTTCGTGGTCGAGCGGTATCGCAGGTTTGAGGGAACTGGCGCCAGCATGGCAGGCGCTGGCTGACTCGCTCCCCGATGCCGAGTACTTTCAACGTCCTCAGTGGTTTCATGCGCATCAGGCGATAAACGAAAATCCGGAAAAATCGATTTGGGTTTCCGTTCATCACGAGGGCCAGTTGAAGGCTGTGTTTGCGTTGCAGTCCGTGGTGCGAAAGGTGGGGCCGCTGCGTGTGCCCGAACTTCGCTTTGTCAATCACGGGCACATGACACTGTCAGATGTCTGTGCAGATCGGGCCGATGTGACACTGTGGCCCGCGTTCTGGAATTGGTTGCAGGGGCGTGATGCGCCCGAGTGGGACCGGTTTGTCTTGCCTCAGATTCCCGCTGATGGCGTCATGGCGGCTTGGTTGCAGCACTTCGCGCCGCAGCGGATGTTGCACTCAGTGGCTTCCAGCAGTGCGCGCGTCGACTGCCGGCGCTCGATGGAAGAACTGCTGAAGTCATGCAGTGCAAATCACCGCAGCAGTGTGTCACGGGGGGGCAAGCGCGCAGAAGCCCTGGGTCCTCTTCGGTATGAACTTGCCCGCAGCCCTCAGGATCTGGCTCGTCTGATGCCGATTTTCCTCGCCATCGAGGCGTCAGGATGGAAGGGTGCGGCGGGCAGTGCGGTGGCCAGCAACCCGGCCTTGATGCGGTTCTACAACGCTCTGCTGGACGGATTCGGCTCGCGCGGCCAGTGTGAAATCGACGTGCTCCATGTCGGTGAACGTCCGGTTGCGTCGGTGCTCTGGTTTCGAACCGGGCGTCAGATCCACCTGCAGAAGATCGGCTATCTGGAGGAACTCTCGCAGATCGGCCCCGGCAAGCTGCTCTTGCGCGAGACCTTCAAGCGGGCCTGTGAAGATCCGGAACTGGATCGTCTGTGTTTCATCACACATCCGGCATGGGCCGATCCCTGGCGGCCGGAGGGCAATCCCGTGCTGGAGTTCACCTTGTTCCGGGACAACTGGCGGGGTCTGGTGCTCTACCAGTTGAACAAGGCAAAACGGGCCCGGGCAGCTCGACTCGGGCAGGCGCAGGCACGCAAGAACCCTGGTCCCGAGAATTCGGAGCACTCGCCTGAGGCGATTGCCGAACGATAGCGGTCAGCAGCGGCAGATTGTCTGTGTGGGAGTTCTCGCATCGTCTGTGCGACGGTTCGTCTCGATCATGGACGATCGGTGCAGTGCAGTCTAATTGCGAGGGAGCGGTGGTCGCAGGGGCCCCCGCGAGTCAGTTCTCTTGTGCTGGGTTGAATAGAAGATGACAACTATTGCTGTCGTGGGTTTGGGCTATGTCGGCCTGCCCCTTGCCGTCGAGTTCGGCAAGAAGCACCGCACCATCGGTTTTGACCTGTCGCAGGCCAAGATCGATGCGTACAAGCGCCATGTCGATCCGACAGGCGAGGTCAGCACCGAGTTGCTGCAGTCGTCGACCGGGCTCGAGCCCACGACCGACGCCTCGGCGCTGCGCGAGGCCGATTTCGTGGTGGTCGCCGTGCCGACGCCGGTCGACGACGCTCACAACCCCGACTTCAGCCCGCTCGTGGGCGCCAGCCGTTCGGTCGGGCGCAACCTCAAGCCGGGTGCGATCGTGGTCTATGAGTCGACCGTCTACCCCGGTGCGACCGAAGAGGTGTGCATCCCGATCCTGGAAAAAGAGTCCGGCCTCAAGTGGCAGAAGGACTTCTGGGTCGGCTATTCGCCCGAGCGCATCAACCCGGGCGACAAGCTGCACACGCTGACCACCATCACCAAGGTGGTGTCGGGCGACTGCCCCGAAACCTTGGCCAAGGTGGCCGATGTCTACGGCAGCATCATCACCGCCGGGGTCTACAAGGCCAGCTCGATCAAGGTGGCCGAGGCCGCCAAGGTGATCGAGAACACCCAGCGCGACCTCAACATCGCGCTCGTCAACGAGCTGTCGCTGATCTTCCACCGCATCGGCATCGACACCACCGAGGTGCTGCAGGCTGCGGGCACCAAGTGGAACTTCCTGCCGTTCCGCCCGGGCCTGGTCGGCGGCCATTGCATCGGCGTCGATCCGTACTACCTGACCAACAAGGCCGAACGGATGGGCTATCACCCGCAGGTGATCCTGGCCGGGCGGCGCATCAACGACGGCATGGGCAAGTTCATCGCCGAGCAGACCGTCAAGGAGCTGATCCGCCTGGGCGCGCCGGTCAAGGGTGCGCACGTGATCGTGCAGGGCCTGACCTTCAAGGAAAACTGCCCCGACCTGCGCAACTCCAAGGTCATCGACGTGATCCGCGAGCTCGAGACCTACGGCGTGACGGTGCACGTGCACGACCCGGTGGCCGACCCGGCCGAGGCGATGCACGAATACGGCGTCGAGCTGGTCGAGTGGGCGCACCTGCCCCGCGCCAACGCGATCGTCGCGGCGGTGGCCCACGATGAACTGGCGCATCGCCCGATCGACGCCCTGCTGACCAAGCTGGCGCCGGGCGGCCTGTACGTCGACGTCAAGGCCCAGGCCGACCGTGCCGCGCTGGAGGCACGTGGCATCCACGTGTGGCGCCTGTGATGCTGACGCTGCAACCCGACCTCGTCGCGCTGCTCGAAGGCCAGTCGCGCCGCTGGCTGGTGACCGGCAGCGCCGGTTTCATCGGCTCGCACCTGCTCGAGACCCTGCTGGCGCACGGCCAGCAGGTCACCAGCCTGGACAACTTCGCCACCGGGCACCGTCACAACCTGCAGGCGGTGCGTGAATCGGTGGGCGAGGCCGCCTGGGCGCGCCACCATTTCATCGAAGGCGACATCGCCGACCCGGACACCTGCGTGGCCGCCTGCGAGGGCGCCCAGTTCGTGCTGCACCAGGCCGCGCTCGGTTCGGTGCCGCGTTCGCTGAAGGATCCGCAGACCACGCACCGCGCCAACGCGACCGGCTTCCTGAACATGCTGGTGGCTGCGCGTGATGTCGGCGCTCGCTTCGTCTACGCCGCCTCCAGTTCGACCTACGGCGATTCGCCCACCTTGCCCAAGGTCGAGGACGTGATCGGCCGGCCGTTGTCGCCGTACGCGGTCACCAAGTACCTCAACGAGCTGTATGCCGAGGTGTTCGGGCGCTGCTACGGCATGCAGACGATCGGCTTGCGCTACTTCAACGTCTTCGGCCCGCGCCAGGATCCGAACGGCGCCTACGCCGCGGTGATCCCGCGCTGGATCGCCGCGATGCTGCGCGGCGAGCCGTGCACGATCAACGGCGATGGCGAGACGTCGCGCGATTTCTGCTACATCGCCAACACCGTGCAGGCCAATCTGCGCGCCGCCCTGGCCACCCAGGACGCCGCCGTGAACCAGGTCTACAACGTCGCCGTCGGCGATCGCACCACGCTCAATCAGCTGCATGCGGCGCTGGCTGCCGGCGTCGAGCGGGAGCGGCCGTCGCTCCAGGTGGCGCAGCCGGCGTACGCCGACTTCCGCGGAGGCGACGTGCGCCATTCGCTGGCCGACGTCAGCAAGGCGCGCACGTTGCTGGGCTATGAGCCCACGCACGACGTTCATGAAGGCCTGGCCGAGGCGATCGCCTGGTACGTGGCCAACGCGGCAGCCTGATCGGCGTGCATATGTCGCGGCGTCAAGGCCAGGAACGGTGTGCCGGGGTGTTCCTCAACGCATTCCCTAGTAGACCTTTCGCCGTGTGAGCGTAGTCTTGAGCCTGTCGATCGCGGTCAGGTAGCCATTGATCGGCGCATCAGAGCATTCGCCCCCCGCCGCAAGCCGGGGGGCGCTTTTTTGTCCGCTCAGAATGCGGGTGGGTCGCTGAAGACGCAGATTCCACCCCCCGCCGGATGCGGCAATGCGATCCGGCTGGCGTGCAGCAGCAGGCGCGGCGCCATGCGTTGCACCGCGTCGGGTGCATAGAGGGTGTCGCCCAGGATCGGATGGCCGAGCGCCAGCAGATGCACCCGCAGTTGATGCGAGCGTCCTGTCACGGGCTCCAGCTCCAGCCGGGTGCGGTCGATGTCGCCGGTCGTCGAGCCTTCGTGCGCCGGCGTGGCCCGGCGCCAATGGGTCAGTGACGGACGCCCCATCGCGGCGTCGACCTTCTGCCGCGGCCGGTTCGGCCAGTCGGCGCACAGCGGCAGGTCGACCGAACCTGCGTCGCCGGCGACGTCGCCGGCCACGACCGCGACATACTGTTTCGTCACGCTGCGGTGCTCGAAGGCGCTGCCGAGTGCGCGCTGGGCGGCCGGGCCGCGCGCCATCACCATCAGGCCGGACGTGGCCATGTCGAGCCGGTGCACGATCAGGGCGTCGGGCCAGATGGCCTGCACACGGGCCGCCACGCAGTCCTGCAGATGCTCGCCGCGCCCGGGCACCGACAGCAGCCCGGCCGGCTTGCGCACCACCAGCAGGCTGTCGTCGTGGTGAAGGATGTCGATGAGGGGCTCGGATGGCACGGCGCGTCGATGCAGCGGTCGGAATCGGGAGTGGGCGGTGGCGATTGTGCCGTCGCAGCCCGACCTGCTGATACGCACTGAGACGATGCGCGGCCCGGCCTTGTCAGACAATCGCGCTCCCTCGAGATCCGACCACGATGCCGACACCGATGCTGCCCACTCCTCCCGCGCTCGACTCCCTGCTGGCCGCCCTGACCAAGCCGGCCGCCCTGATCGAACTGGGCGTTCTGGCAACCGTGTTGGCCGTCACCGCCGTGCTGGTGTACGTGATGCGCTCCGTGGCCCGCAGCGTTCGCGCCGAAGCCGGCCGCACCGCGCCGCTGGCCTCGATCTGGTTCGGCGACTACCTCGTCGACGGCGTGCTGTTCCCGAGCCTGGCGCTCGCGCTGGCCTATCTGGCGCGCCAGGTGCTGTTCCTGCAGGGCTGGCCGCTGGCGGTGTTCAAGCTGGCAATCCCGGTGCTGCTGTCGCTGGCGCTGATTCGCCTGAGCGTGCGGGTGCTGACGGTGGCGTTCCCGCATTCGCTGTTCATGCGGGTGGCCGAACGCACGATCTCCTGGCTGGCCTGGGGCGCGCTGGTGCTGTGGCTGACGGGCGTGTTGCCGGCGTTCATGGACGGGCTCGACGAGATCAGCTGGAAGCTTGGCGCCAAGCCGGTGACGCTGCGCACCCTCATCGAAGGCACGCTGTCGGCCGGTTTCGTGCTGATGCTGGCCCTGTGGGTCTCGGCGGCGCTCGAGGCCCGTCTGCTCGACGGCGTGCAGGGCGGCCAGCTCTCGCTGCGCAAGGCGGCGGCCAATGCATTGCGGGCTTTCCTGATGTTCGTCGGCCTGCTGGTGGCGCTGAGTGCGGTCGGCATCGACCTCACCGCGCTCGGCGTGCTCGGCGGCGCGCTGGGCGTCGGCATCGGCTTCGGCCTGCAGAAGCTGGCGGCCAACTACGTCTCGGGGTTCGTGATCCTGGCCGAGCGCTCGCTGCGCATCGGCGACCTGGTGCAGGTGGCCGATTTCGAGGGCCGCATCACCGACATCACCACCCGCTACACCGTGATCCGTGCCGGCAACGGGCGCGAGGCCATCGTGCCCAACGAAACGCTGATCACCACCACGGTGCAGAATCTGTCGCTGGGCGATTCCCGCCTGCTGCTGACGACCCGGGTCAGCGTGGCCTACGGCACCGACGTCGCCGCGCTGTGCGAGCGCATCTGCACGACGGTCGGATCGATCGGACGCGTGCTGCCCGATCCGGCACCTACCGCGCACTTCGTCGCCTTCGGTGCCGATGGCCTCGATCTGAAGATCACGTTCTGGATCGCCGACCCCGACCAGGGCCAGGGCAACGTGCTGTCGGAGGTGAATCTGGCGATCCTGGCCCTCCTCGACCGCGACGGGATCGAGATTCCCTATCCGCAGCGGGTGCTGCGCATCCTGCGAGAAACACCGGCCGCGGCGCCAAGGCTGGCGGCCGGATCGAACGAAGCGCTGACGGATACGAACGCCAGCGGCTGATTCAGGCTTCGACGACCGGGATCTTGCCGATGCGGGCCTGCCATTCCTTCGGCCCGGTGTTGTGCACGCTGGTGCCGCTGGCGTCGACCGCCACCGTCACCGGCATGTCCTTGACGTCGAACTCGTAGATCGCTTCCATGCCGAGGTCGGCAAAGCCGACGACCTTCGCGCCCTTGATCGCCTTGGCGACCAGGTAGGCGGCGCCGCCCACGGCCATCAGGTACGCGCTCTGGTTGTCCTTGATCGCCTGGATCGCCACCGGGCCGCGCTCGGCCTTGCCGACCATCGAGATCAGGCCGGTCTTCTCCAGCATCATGCGGGTGAAGCCGTCCATGCGGGTGGCGGTGGTCGGGCCGGCCGGGCCGACGACCTCGTCACGCACCGGATCGACCGGGCCGACGTAGTAGATGACGCGGTTCGTGAAGTCCACCGGCAGCGGCTCGCCCTTGGCCAGCATGTCGTTGATGCGCTTGTGGGCAGCGTCGCGGCCGGTCAGCATCTTGCCGTTGAGCAGCAGCGTGTCGCCCGGCTTCCAGCTCGCCACTTCGGCCTTGGTCAGCGTGTTGAGATCGACGCGCTTGCTCTTGTTGTAGTCGGGCGCCCAGGCCACGTTGGGCCACAGGTCGAGGCTCGGCGGCTCCATGTAGGCCGGGCCGGAACCGTCGAGCACGAAGTGGCCGTGGCGGGTGGCGGCGCAGTTGGGGATCATCGCGATCGGCTTGCTGGCCGCGTGGGTCGCGAAGGTCTTGATCTTGACGTCCAGCACGGTGGTCAGGCCGCCCAGGCCTTGGGCGCCGATGCCCAGCGCGTTGACCTTCTCGTACAGCTCGATGCGCAGCTCTTCGAGCTTGTTCTGCGGGCCGCGTTCCAGAAGCTCGTACATGTCGATGTCTTCCATCAACGCTTCCTTGGCCATCATCACGGCCTTCTCGGCCGTACCGCCCACGCCGATGCCCAGCATGCCCGGCGGACACCAGCCCGCGCCCATCGTCGGCACGGTCTTGAGCACCCAGTCGACGATGTTGTCGCTCGGGTTGAGCATGTACATCTTCGACTTGTTCTCGCTGCCACCGCCCTTGGCCGCCACGATCACGTCGACCGTGTTGCCCGGCACCAGCTCCATGTGGATCACGGCCGGCGTGTTGTCCTTGGTGTTCTTGCGGGCAAAGATCGGATCGTCGAGCACCGAGGCGCGCAGCACGTTGTCGGGGTTCAGGTAACCCTGGCGCACGCCGGCGTTGACAGCGTCGGCGATCGAGCCGGTGAAACCCTCCCACTTGACGTCCATGCCGATCTTCAGGAACACGTTGACGATGCCGGTGTCCTGGCAGATCGGCCGATGGCCTTCGGCGCACATCTTCGAGTTGGTCAGGATCTGCGCGATCGCATCCTTGGCGGCCGGCGAGGCCTCGCGCTCGTAGGCGCGCGCCAGGTGGGCGATGTAGTCGGCCGGGTGGTAGTAGCTGATGTACTGCAGGGCGGCGGCGACGCTTTCGATCAGGTCGGCCTGGCGGATGGTGGTGGTCATGGCAGAACTCGAAGAGGCTGTGTGAACGGAAGTTTAGGACCCCGATCTGCACCGGGGCTGACGTGTGACAGGCCCGCGGGGAGGGTCATCGGCCCGGATCAGTGGTCGTCAGGCTTGCCTGCCGACATCAGGCGGTCGGCGTAGGCGATCGACAGCGCCGAGAACAGGAAGGCGATGTGGATCACGGTCTGCCACATCAGCACCTTCTCGGAGTAGTTCTCGGCGTTGATGAAGGTCTTGAGCAGGTGGATCGAGCTGATGCCGATGATGGCGGTGGCCAGCTTGACCTTGAGCACCGAGGCGTTGACGTGGCTCAGCCACTCGGGCTGGTCCGGGTGCTCCTCGAGGCCCAGGCGCGACACGAAGGTCTCGTAGCCGCCGATGATCACCATGATCAGCAGGTTGCTGATCATCACCACGTCGATCAGTGCTAGCACCACCAGCATGATGATGGTCTCGTTGAGCTGCGAGACCTGGATGTCGCTCTTGTAGCCGATGCTGCCCACCAGCTGGGCGAGCGCGGCCTGGTTGCCGAACGCCGCCTCGATCAGGTGCACCAGTTCGACCCAGAAGTGGAAGACGTAGACACCCTGCGCCAGGATCAGTCCCAGGTAGAGCGGCAATTGCAACCAGCGGCTGGCGAAGATCAGGTTGGCCAACGCGCCCGGTTTCGGGCTGAGGGGTTCTTTCATGGGATCCGTGGTGTCGTGTTGGTGTGTGAGTGGCGGACGCCGGCACGCACCGGCGCCGGCCATCGGGAAAACCGGGGCGATTCTAGGCGGCGCTTCGTGTCAGCATCGGGGCCGTTTTGCGCCGCGCGCCATCGCGGCAGCCCCTCGCAGACCGTGAAAAAGTCAGGGGCTCGTAAGAGCCTGTGCCTATTGTCCGTGGCATTCCATTTCGACCTTCGGAGACAAAGATGAGTCAAGCAGAAACCCAATCGAAGCTGTACCTGCCCAGCGATGCCGTGGTGGCCTCTGCCCACGTGTCGGGCATGGATGCGTACCACGCGCTGTGCAAGGAAGCCGAAACGGACTACGAGGGTTTCTGGGCCCGTCAGGCACGCGAGCTGCTGAGCTGGAAGACCCCGTTCACCACCGTGCTCGACGAGAGCAACGCGCCGTTCTTCAAGTGGTTCGAGGACGGCACGCTCAACGCCTCCTACAACTGCCTGGATCGCAACATCGAGCGCGGCCTGGGCGACAAGACTGCCATCATCTTCGAGGCCGACGGCGGCGAAGTCACCAAGGTCACCTACAGCGAACTGCTGGCCAAGACCTGCCAGTACGCCAACGCGCTGAAGTCGCTGGGCGTCACCAAGGGCGATCGGGTCGTCATCTACATCTCGATGTCGATCGACGGCGTGGCTGCCATGCAGGCCTGCGCCCGCATCGGCGCCACCCACTCGGTGGTGTTCGGCGGCTTCTCGGCGCAGTCGCTGCGTGACCGCATCGAGGACACCGGCGCCGTCGCCGTGATCACCGCCGACCACCAGGTGCGTGGCGGCAAGCCGCTGGCGCTCAAGGGCATCGTCGACGAGGCGCTCGGCCTGGGCGGCTGCGATGCGGTCAAGAACGTGCTGGTCGTCAAGCGCACCGGCTCGCCGATCAACATGGTCGAAGGCCGTGACCTCTGGCTGGCCGACCTGGCCGCCAGCCAGCCGACCACCTGCGAGCCCGAGTGGGTCGGCGCGGAACACCCGCTGTTCCTGCTCTACACCTCCGGCTCGACCGGCAAGCCCAAGGGCGTGCAGCACAGCACCGGCGGCTACCTGCTGCACGCCGCGCTGACCACCCAGTGGACCTTCGACCTGAAGGCCGACGACGTGTTCTGGTGCACCGCCGACATCGGCTGGGTCACCGGCCACACCTACATCACCTACGGCCCGCTCGCGCTGGGCGGCACCGAGATCGTCTTCGAAGGCGTGCCGACCTACCCGGACGCCGGCCGCTTCTGGAAGATGATCCAGGACCACAAGGTCTCGATCTTCTACACCGCGCCCACCGCCATCCGCTCGCTGATCAAGGCCGCCGAGGCCAACGACGCCGTGCACCCGAAGAGCTACGACCTGTCGAGCCTGCGCCTGCTGGGCTCGGTCGGCGAGCCGATCAATCCGGCCGCCTGGGAGTGGTACTACAAGAACGTCGGTGGCAGCCGCTGCCCGATCGTCGACACCTTCTGGCAGACCGAGACCGGCGGCCACATGATCACCCCGCTGCCGGGCGCGACGCCGATGGTGCCGGGTTCGTGCACGCTGCCCTTCCCGGGCATCCAGGCCGCGATCGTCGACGAGACCGGCAAGGACGTGCCCAACGGCCAGGGCGGCATCCTGGTCGTCAAGCGTCCGTGGCCGTCGATGATCCGCACCATCTGGGGTGACAACGAGCGCTTCGTCAAGAGCTACTACCCGGCCGACTTCCAGGGCAAGTACTACCTGGCAGGCGACGGCGCGATCCGCGACGCCGAGACCGGCTACTTCACCATCACCGGCCGCATCGACGACGTGCTCAACGTCTCCGGCCACCGCATGGGCACGATGGAGATCGAGTCCGCGCTGGTCAGCTGCACCGAGCTGGTGGCCGAAGCCGCCGTGGTCGGCCGCCCCGACGAGACCACCGGCGAGGCGGTCTGCGCCTTCGTCGTGCTCAAGCGCCCGGCGCCCACCGGCGACGAGGCCAAGGCGATCGCCAAGCAGCTGCGCGACCACGTCGGCAAGGAGATCGGCCCGATCGCCAAGCCCAAGGACATCCGCTTCGGCGACAACCTGCCCAAGACCCGCTCGGGCAAGATCATGCGTCGCCTGCTGCGCTCGATCGCCAAGGGCGAGACCATCACCCAGGACACCAGCACTCTGGAAAACCCGGCCATCCTGGACCAGCTCGGCCAGGCCTACTGATCGGGTCGCCCCGCCTGGCGCGGGGTGATCTGACGGTTCGACGCCCCGCACTGCGGGGCGTTTTCATTGGCGTCCCCTGTTCCGTGTTCGGCCTCAAGCCTCGCGCTTGAGCTCCCTGAACGCGCCGAACAGCCACGAGCGCATGCCGATCACCAGCGTGTAGGGCCGCTTCTGCGCCTCGGGCAGCTTCTGGTCGGCCAGGTGCTGCTGGGCAAAGTCCTGCGCCAGCCGGGCCAGGCGGTCGTTGAACAGCGCCGCCAGGCTGTGGCCGATCTCGCCGTGCACCAGCATCAGCAGCTCGTTGGCGCCATCGAAGCCGCCGCGGTAGTAGTCGGGCACGACCTCGGCGCGGAAGTACTGCATCACCGGCCCCATCGGCCGCCAGCGGAAGGTCTTGGCCACCTGCAGCCGGTAGCGGTTGTGCGCCTTCAGCTCGATGATGCCGAGCCGGTCGAGCTGCACGAAATAGCGCACCAGCTCGGCCTCGTCGTAGCGGTAGCTGGTCAGCACCTGATCGAAGGTCCACTGGCTCAGGCAGCAGATCGCGGCCAGCAGCAGCTTGCGGTCGGCCACCACCGCGCGCTCCTGCTCCAGCGTCAGCTCGCGGCGTGGCGGCTGGCGGTCCGCCACCTTCAGCGCCAGCTCGGCGAAATCGGTGCGCAGCACGCGGCAGATCTCGTCGATCCGCGACAGCGGCATGTCGCCAGCCGCGAACATGCGCTTGACGCTCGATTCGGCCAGGCCGAGCGCCGCGGCGAGCTGCGCGTAGGTCATGCCGGCGGCCTTGAGTTCGGCTTTGAGCACGCTGATGAGGTCGGCGGTGGATGACATGGCGGTCGGCGGGTCGAGCCCACAAGGTGAACGAGGGTGATGGTGCATGAGGTATCGCCATTCGATACCTGATGGGGCACTCGACGGTATTCTGTCTCTTCTGATTGCACTTGTGTCGGTGCGCAACGAGTATTGCGTCCATGTTCAACCGACCGGGCCTCGTGATGCAGACCACCGACTCCTTGCTGGCTTCTTCCACCGCTGTTGCCGCTGCCGCGCCGCGCCGCGACACCCGCGCCTGGACGCTCCAGGTCTGGCTCTCGTTTGCCATCGCCGTCACGCTGTGCGGCACCGGCCTGGCCTGGCTGCCGGGTGTCGACCTCGACCGCGCCTTCATGGTGATGGGCTACCTGTTCTGTCTGTGCTCGGCCTTCGTGCTGTCCAAGCATGTGCGCGATCAGCAGCAGACCCGCAGCGAGACCACGCCGATGTGGTCGGCCGTGGTCTGGGGCGGTTTCATGCTGGCGATGGCACTGACCGCCTGGGGCCTGTGGCGCATGGACATACAGCCGGTCTGGAAGGCCTACCTCGCGGTGAGCTGGCTGTTCCTGATCTCGACGGTGTTCACGCTGGCCAAGACGCTGCGCGACGCCCACGACGTGCGCCAGTACGAGCGCCGCATGCAGCAGCGCGCCGCCGCGCTGGGCACCGACGCCTGATCGCTGAAAACCCCGCACCCGCACCTGACCGAAGGAGATCACGATGAACACCAACCCCCTTTCCGCCCTGCGCAAAGCCTGTCACCACGTGGTGCTGGCCGGCCTGATCGCCGGCGCCACGCTGCTGAGCCCGGCGGCGGCCCGGGCCCACGGCGGCGATCCGGTCGACGCCAGCGCGGCTTCGGCGCTGTCGCTGAGCCTGCCGGTGGCGGTGGTGGCCTCGGCGCCGGTGGCGATCCTGGCCGGCGGCGTGGTGCTGACGGTGGTGGCCGTGCAGGCCTCGGCCGTCGGCACGGTCTGGGTGCTCGAGCGCGCCTCCGACGGGGCTCGCGTGGTGCTGCGTTTCTCGGGCCACGTGGCGCACGGCACGTCGGCGGCGGTCGGCGCCACCGTGATGGTCACGGCGATGAGCGCGGGCGTGCTGCTGTCGGCCGCCGGCGAGCTGCTGTGTTTCGTGCCCAACCAGATCGGCACCTCGCTGCTCCACAACGAGCGCATCGCGTACTGATCGAGGAGAACCCCGATGTCCACCGCCCCGAACCGCGCCCTGTCTGCCGCCTTCTGCGCGGCCAGCCTCCTGCTCGCCACGCCGGCTCACGCCGGCCAGAACTGCGATGCCAAGCCGCCCGGAGTGGCCCAGGTGGCGCAGTCGCTCGAACTGGCCGCCCGCACCGCGCAGTGGCTCGACGCCAGCGGCGCCCGCGTGGTGGTGCTGGCGCGGCGCGGCCAGAACCTCGACGAATGGGGCCTGCGCTATTCGCACCTGGGCTACGCCTACCGCGACGAGGCAGCCGGCGCCTGGCGTGTGGTCCACAAGCTCAACCAGTGCGGCACCGCCAGCAGCGGCCTGTATCGCCAGGGCCTGGGCGAGTTCTTCATGGACGACCTCTACCGGCCCGAAGGCGGCGCCATCGTGCCCAGCACCGCGGTGCAGGACGCCCTGCTGCCGCTGCTGCAGGACAACACCCGTGTCGCCACCCTGCACACGCCCAGCTACAACATGCTCGCCTACCCCTGGTCGCAGCGCTACCAGCAGAGCAACCAGTGGGCGCTCGAAACGCTGGCCTACGCGATGGAGCCCGGCGCCGGCAACCGCGCGCGGGCCCAGGCCTGGCTGCAGTTCAAGGGCTACCAGCCGACCGTGCTGCGCATCGGCGCGATGAAACGCCTGGGCGCCCGCGTCGGCACGGCGCACATCGCCTTCGACGACCACCCGAGCGAGCAGCGCTACGGCGACCGCATCGCCACCGTCACGGTCGACTCGGTGTTCACCTTCCTGCAGGCCAGCGGCCTGGGCGGCGCGGCGCAGGCCTTGCGCTGAAAAAACACACTAAAGTCAACCGCGTTCCCGGCCCAGCCCTGCAGAGGAATCCATGCCCCAGTCCCCGATCGACGCCGACGCGCACGGCCACCCGAGCCAGTTCGCGCTGCTGCGCCAGCGCCGTTTCGCGCCGTTCTTCTGGACCCAGTTCCTCGGCGCGGCCAACGACAACCTGTTCAAGTTCGCTTTCACGGTGCTGGTCACCTACCAGCTGCAGCTCGCCTGGCTGCCGCCGGCGATGGCCGGGCTGGTGATCGGCGCGCTGTTCATCCTGCCGTTCCTGCTGTTCTCGGCCACCAGCGGCCAGCTGGCCGACAAGTTCGACAAGGCCCGCGTGATGCGGCTGGTCAAGTCGCTCGAGATCGCCATCATGGCGCTGGCCGGCTGGGGTTTCATGCACCCGGACGCCGACATCAAGGTGCCCGTGCTGCTGGCCTGCGTGTTCCTGATGGGGCTGCACTCGACGCTGTTCGGCCCGGTCAAGTTCGCCTACCTGCCCCAGCACCTGAGCGAGCGCGAACTCACCGGCGGCAACGGCATGGTCGAGATGGGCACCTTCGTGGCCATCCTGCTCGGCAACGTCGCCGGCGGCGTGCTGATCGCGCTGCCGCAGGTCGGCCCGACGGCGGTGGCGATGGCCTGTTTCGGCGTCGCCGTGATCGGCCGGCTCACCGCGCAGGCGGTGCCTGCCACGCCCGCCACCGATCCCGGCCTGCGCATCAACCTCAACCCGGTGAGCGAGACCTGGCGCAACCTCAAGCTCGCGCACGGCAACATCGTCGTCTTCCGGTCGCTGCTCGGCATCTCGTGGATGTGGTTCTTCGGCGCGGTGTTCCTGAGCCAGTTCCCGTCGTTCGCCAAGGAGGTGCTGCACGGCAGCGAGCAGGTGGCGTCGCTGCTGCTGGTGGTGTTCTCGATCGGCATCGGCATCGGCTCGCTCTTGTGCGAGATGCTGTCGCGCCGCCATGTCGAGATCGGCCTGGTGCCGCTGGGCGCGATCGGCATGAGCGTGTTCTCGATCGACCTCTACTTCGCCACCCAGGCGCTGCCGCCGCTGGCCGACGGCGTGGCGCTGACGGTCGGGCAGTTCCTGTCGCTGTCGTGGTACTGGCGCGTGATGGCCGACCTAGCGCTGCTGGCGCTCGCGGCGGGCATCTACAGCGTGCCGATGTACGCGCTGATCCAGATCCGCTCGCCGGCCAGCCACCGCGCCCGCATCATCGCGGCCAACAACATCCTGAACGCCCTGTTCATGATCGCCAGCTCGCTGATCGCAGGCGCCCTGCTGGCGTCGGGCGCCAGCATCGGCCAGATCTTCCTGTTCACCGGCCTGGCCAATGCGGTGGTGGCGACCTACATCTTCCTGCTGGTGCCCGAGTACCTGCTGCGTTTCGTCGCCTTCATCGCCACCCGGCTGATCTATCGGCTGCGCCTGCGCGGCGATCAGAACCTGCCCGCCAGCGGCGCGGCCATCATCGTGGCCAACCACGTCAGCTTCGTCGACGCGGTGGTGCTGATGGCGGTCAGCCCGCGGCCGATCCGCTTCATCATGGACCACCGCATCTTCGCGGTGCCGGTGCTCGGCTGGCTGTTCCGGCTCGGCAAGGCGATCCCGATCGCGCCGCAAAAAGAAGACCCCAAGCTCTACGAACAGGCCTTCGCCCAGGCCCGCCAGGTGCTGACCGACGGCGACCTGCTTGCGATCTTTCCCGAAGGCGGCATCACCCGCGATGGCCTGCTGCAGCCCTTCAAGGGCGGCATCATGAAGATCCTGGCCGAGTTGCCCGCGCCGGTGGTGCCCGTGGTGCCGATCGCGCTGTGCAACCTCTGGGGCTCGTTTTTCTCGCGCATCGAAGGCGGTCAGGCGATGGCACGGCCGTTCCGCCGCGGGCTGTTCAGCCGGGTCGAGGTGATCGTCGGTGCGCCGCTGGCGGCCGCGCAGGTCAGCCCGGAACTGCTGCAGTCGCAGGTGCAGGCCTTGCTCGACAGCGCCGGCAGCGTGCCCGCGACCGCCTCGCTCGCCAGCCCGCCGCTGCGGTGAACGATTCTGGCGTCATGCCCCTGTGGCATGATCCGCGCCCCCTGAGCCAGAGGCGCCGTTTCCGCGTCGCTCAGCCCTGAAACGCCGGAGCCAGCCATGGACCTGAAACTGCCCATCGTCATCCACGACGAACTGACCGAAGACGTGATCGAAGCCAGCGGCATGCTCGACCTCGCCAGCGGCGAGATCAGCAACGTCAAGTACGTCGACCACGACCTCGAGGCCGACGGCTTCCCGGCCGACGCCGAAGACTACGAATTCACCTGCGGCACGCTGAGCAACGGCACGAAGGAAGTCGAGTTCCGCATCGAGGTCGACGTGATGGGCCGCCGCTACTCGATCACGCCGAGCGAACTGCTCGAGCTCAAGGGCCGCGCCGCCAAGCTGTTCACCGCGCCGCCCCCGGGCGCGCACGCCCCCGAGCCGCCGCCGAAGAAGGGCCGCAAGCGCGCGGCCTGATCGCGAGGCTGCAGCCTCGCCGGCTGCGACCGGCCTCGTGAGTCAGCCCGGCGCGGCCGGCAACTGTGGCGTCACCAGCCACTGGCGCCAGCGCTCGACCGAGGCCGCACGGTTCGCCTCGTCACCCTGCCAGTCGTAGCTGCCGTTGTGCGCCCACAGGTACGCCCAGGCGGTGTCGACACGCCGCGCCAGCGGCCGCTCGACCACCCGCTGCGCCACCCAGTCGCGGCTGGCGCGCTCCAGCACCCGCTGCGCGCGCAGGCGCACCAGCGGCTCGGCGTGCGTGAGCAGCGGCAGCAGTGCCGGCAGGCCGGGCAGGCCTTCGGCCGCCCACTGCAGCGCGCCTTGCGTCCAGTCGGCATGGCCGGTCGGCGGGCCGCTTGCCAGCCGGTCGATCAGTGCCTGCAAGCCGGCGTCGTCGGCGGGCTGTCCGGTGTCGCTCATGACACCGGTCACGGCACCACGATCGGCGCGGTGCTGCTGGATCGGTTGAAGCTGATCACCACCCGCCGGTTCGCCCGCAGCCGCCCGGCGTCGACCGGCTGGGCCGTGCCCGGCGCGGTGCCGTGCTGCGAGAAGTCCTGCGTCTCGCCCACCCCCACCGCCCAGTCGATGCGCCCGGCGGCGATGCCCTCGGCCAGCACCAGCGCCTGCACGGTCTGTGCGCGCTGGTCCGACAGCCTGAAATTGAACTGCTCCGAGCCACGGATGTCGGCAAAGCCGTCGATGCCCAGCGTCGCGTCGGGGTAGTTGTCGAGGTACTCCTGGATGCCGTCGAGCTTGGCCTCCTCGCCGGCCATCGGCTGGTCCGAGCCGGTGTCGAAGTAGATGACGATCGGCTCGTGCGTGAAGTAGCCCCTGAAACGCTCCAGCGCCTCGTCGAAGGTGGCCGAGGTGTCGTTGCCGGCGCGTGCGTATTCGGAGGTCGCCACCACCGCACCCGAGCGGATCTGGAAGCCCCATTCGAGCGCGCCGTACACCACCTGGTTGTCGGTGCCCTTTGCGACGGTCTCGAAGTCGAAGTTGGTGTCGAAGCTGAAGTTCGGGTAGTCCCACAGCTGGGCCGGGCCGACGTCGGTGTCCGAGCGCAGCCAGCCGAACTGCTGCGAGTTGCCGAAGTGCTCGACGTAGTTGGGCCCGATCGCACTGCCGCGCGGGTTGTTGGCGGTCATCGAGTCGATGTAGGTGCCCGCCGGTGCGCCGTCGGTGCCGGTGGTCATCAGGTCCATGCGGCCGCCCTCGGTGCCCACGGTGCCGGCCGGATTGGCGGGGGTGATGCTGTTGGAGTCGGTGATGTTGCGCCAGTCCACCGGCGTGTTGGGCGTGCCCGTCGAAGTGCCCGGCACGTCGGTGATGTTGATCGCCTGCACCAGGCCGATCTCGGCCGAATACGGCCCGTCGGTGTCGGGCATGAAGCTGATCGTGCCCATCAGGCCGGGCGGCGCCGCCTGCGTGATCATGGCCATGTTGAAGATGCCCATGTCGGTCGGCTGGGGCGTCGTCAGGTCGCACTGCGGCGCGACGGGTTCGCCGCCCTGCTGGCCGACGTGGGTGAGTTCGTGGCGCAGCAGCGCGCCGCCGCTGTGGGTGTCGGGTGCGTAGCGGCCGGGGGCGAAGAAGATGTCGCGCCCGACCGTGACCGCGTTGGCGCCCATCGACGCCGTCAGCCGCTGCGCCGCGCTGTCGGCGTGCACGCGCACCTGCTCGGGCTGCGCCCCCAGCCCCGCAGCCTGCTGCGCCCAGCCGCCCGGCAGCGCCTGGCCGCTGCCGGCCTGGTCGACGATCCGGCGCGAGATCTGCCGCGCCAGCGGCGTGGTCTGCACCGCCGCCGACGGCGCACCGCCGGGGCCCGACGCGTGGGCCGCCGCCTGATCGGGCGCCTGCGCGCGGGCCTGCGCCTCGCGTTCGGCTGCCGGGTTGGACGGCAGCGGGAGGTGGGTGGTGACGTAGCGCGGCATGCCGGCACTTTTCACACGGCCCTTCGTGCTGGCCTTGACGCCGCCCTGGGCGGCCGTGCCGGTCCCCGGCGACGGGCGGGTGTGGGTGCTGTGTTTCATGGCGACTCCTGCGGATCGGATGGTGGGCGCGGGGTGGCGCCGTGTCTCTCGGCCAGGCCGGCCGGCAGCGCCTTGCCGAGCTTCTGGTATTCGGCCGCGATCGCCTGCAGCAGCTGCGCCTCGGTGATCGCGCCGCCCGCCGCGTGGGCACAGGCCGCGGCGGCCAGCACGGCGTTGCGGATGTGGCCGCCGGCCAGGTCGCAGCTGCTGGCGATGCGGTTGAGCAGCGCGACGTCGAGCCGCTGTGGCTGCTGTCGTGCATGCAGGCGCCCGTGCAGTTGCTCCTGCAGCTGTGTCTCCCCCAGATGCGCGCGCCACAGCGCGTGCCGCTCCTGCGGCGTCGGCGCCGGAAAGTCGACGATCGCATCGAGCCGGCGCGTGAAGGCGCTGTCGAAGCGGCTGCGGCTGTTGCTGGTCAGGATCGCGATGCCCTCGAACGACTCGATGCGCTGCAGCAGGTAGTTGGTCTGCGCGTTGGCGTGGCGGTCGTTCGATTCCTTGACCTCGGTGCGCTTGCCGAACAGCGCGTCGGCCTCGTCGAACAGCAGCACCACCTCGGCGTGTTCGGCGCGCGCGAACAGCTGCGACAGGTTCTTCTCGGTCTCGCCGATGTACTTGCTGCTGACCGACGCCACGTCGACGCGGTACAGCGGCAGGCCGAGCCGGGTCGCCAGCCAGCCGGCAGCGAGCGTCTTGCCCGTGCCCGACGGGCCGACGAACAGCGAGCGCACGCCCGGCCGGTAACGCGCCCGCGCGGCCGGGCCGAGGCCGTCGGTCAGGCCCTCGCGGCACTGGCAGCGCTGCTGCAGCGCGGCCAGCGTGGCGCCCAGTGCGGGCGAGACCACCAGCGCTGCGTCGTCGATCGCCTCGGGCATCAGCTCGGCCAGCGTGCCGAGATCGGCCGCCACGCCCTGGCGCGCGGCGCGGCCCAGCTGCGCCCAGCCGACCTGCGCGGCGCCTTCGAGATGCGCCTGGTGCCGGGCGGCGCGGCCGAGCAGGCGGATGCGCGCGGCGTCGTGGCGCTGCTGCGTGCCCAGCTGCGCGGCGAGGGCGGCGTCGCCGGTCACGGCCAGCCACAACGCGCTGCGTTCGCCGGCCAGCGGCAGCGGCACGCGCCAGCTCGGCAGCGTGTCGCCATCGCTCTCGATGCAGCCGTCGGGCCCGCAGGCCACCAGCACCGGGCCGCGGTAACCGGGCCAGCTCGGCAGGTGGCGGGTCTCGCCGGGCGCCAGCTCGACGCACCACACCGGCAGCGCGCCGTTGGCCACCAGCCACAGGCCGCTGCCACGTGGCGCCGCGCCGGTGCCGTGAGCGGCGCCGGCCGGGCTGCCGGCACCGTGCCGATCCGCCGCATCGCTGTCGAACACCGCCGCGCGCTGCCCCAGCGCCTGCGCCACCCAGGCCGCCGCCGCGCGCGCCACCCGCGGATGGCCGGCGCGCACCACCAGCGCCGGGCCGCTGGAGTGCGAGGCCGCATCCGCACGCCAGGACTGCGCCAGGCGCAGCGCCGCGGCCTGGCGCGCCGCGGCCTCGCGCAAGGAAGCGGGCGCGGGCTCCTCGTCGCCCGTCAGCAGCGCCACGCCGGGCCAGCGCGCCTGGCCGTCGCGCAGCAGCAGCGCCAGCGGCAGCGGCACCTGCACGGACTGCTCGACCAGCGGCAGCACGGGCGCTGCCGTCGCGCGCGGGCCGGCGGCCGGGTCGGCGTCCATCTCCAGCTGCAGCAGACCGGTCGCGCGGGCGCTGCCGTCGAGCAGATCGCCCGCCGATGCGCCCACGCCCAGCGCCTGCGCCAGCGCGAGCAGCAGACCGACGTTCGGCCTGCTGCTCGCGCTGGTGCCGGCCGGCGCCTGCAGCCACGCCACCACCCGCGCCACGCTGGCATCGAGTTCGGCGGCCACCGCCAGCGCCACCGCGATCACCTCGACCGGCCGCAGCGGCAGGCCCGTCGCCAGCGTGTGCAGCAGGCGGTCGGCCGGCGGCGGCGACGCGGCCCAGGCGTGCCAGCTGTACAGCCCCGGCTCGCCGACCCGCTGCGCGCGCAGCCAGCCGGCCTCGGCCGATGCATTGGAATCCGCCGCATCGCCCGCGGCCTGTGGCAAGGCGCCGAGCGCCAGCGCGTGCAGCGGCGGCATCAGGCTGGCCGCGAGGGTGGTGGCGCAGGCCGGCGCGTTCATGGCGGTGGCTCGCGGCCGAGCGGGGCATCGCCGGACGAATAGTGGAAGGCGACGACGCGGCCGAACCACGGCAACCAGCCCGGGTCGATGTCGAGCCCGAGGCGGCGCACCCGCAGGTCGGCGTCGGCGAGGCGGAAATGGATGTCGGCGTGGGTGGCCGTCAGCGCCATCTGCCCCGGCCGCAGCACCAGCCGCGCCAGCCCCAGGCCACCGCCCCCCCCGGCGCGGCGCAGCCAGCGCTGCGTGTCGTGCCGCCAGGCGTGGGCCAGCCGCAGCGCGTCGGGTGGCAGCGCGGGTGTCACGCGCCCGGACGGGTTTTCGGCCAGCGCCCAGGCCGGGTCGTCCGGCGGCACACGCAGGCGCTGCAGCACGCTGCGCAGGACCGCGCGCGCGAAGGTGGCGCAGTCCAGCCCGGCGGCCTCGCACGCGTCGACGATGCCCAGCCGCGCCAGCACCGGCAGCAGGAACAGCAGGCCGGCGCAGCGGCTGCGCGCCAGCGTGGCGGCAGGCCATCCGGGCGCGGCGGTCCGGTGGGGCGGCGCGACGCTGTCGTCTGCGGCTTGGCCCGACGCGGCTTGAATGACCGGCTGCGGCGCGGGCCCGGGCCGCGCGCTCGAACCCGCATCGGCCGGCGACGCCTTGGGCGCGTGTGGCGACGGCAGGTGGGCCGCCGCTGCCTGTCCCTTTGACGCGCCGTCAGACGCCAGGGTTGCAGCGCCCGCGTCATCGCCCGTGTCCTGCTGCGCGGCGGCGGGCTGGCGATGCCCGATCCTGATCGCCGCCTCGTTCGCCGGCCCTGCGGCGTCAGCGTGATCGGCCGATGTCTCGACGCCTGGCCGTGGCTGCCGATCGCGGACGAGGTCGACGCCCGGCCTGATGCCGGGGCCGGTGGGCACCGGATCGGGCTCGATGCCCGGCGCGGCCGCCCGTGCAGGCGGCGCCGTGGCGGACGATCGGCTCGCCGTCACGGCCGTCCCGCCCCCGCCCAGCAAGGTGTCGAGCCACGATGCGCGCGAGGGCGAAGCGGCCGCCAGCGCGTGCGCCGGCACCGATGGCCGGCCGACGTGGCGCAGCAGCGCCGCGCCCTGGGCTTCATCGAACGCCTGCCCCAGCAAGCCGGCACCCCACGCGCGCACCACGCCCGCCGCCCAGACCGGCAACGCCACCGCCGCCTCGGGCCAGCCGGCCACGGTCAGCGTGATGGCGCGCAACTGCAGCGCCAGCGGCTCGCCCCGGCGCCACTCCGGCACCGCCAGCCGCCAGTACCAGGCCTCGCACGGCTGGCCGCGCAGCAGCCGGGCGGCGAGTTGCAGGCGGGCGTCGAGCGCGCTCGCAAAACAGACGTGCTCGGCGCGCTCGGCCATTGCGGTGCCGCCGTCGATCCAGGTCACGTCGCTCTCGGCCAGCCGCTGCTCGACCCGCTGCGCCAGCGCACCCGCGCTGATGCCCGCGGCGACGCGGCCCAGCGCCAGCCGCCGCACCAGCAGCACGCGCGCGCCGCCGTCGGGCAGGCTGGCGCAGCGCAGCGCGTCTTCGAGTCGCGGCAGCAGCGCGCGCACGGCCGCTTCATCCGGCGCGCTGACGCGCAGATGGCGCACGAGCCGCGCGTCGCTGGTCATCGCTCAGCGCCCGAACAGGCTGCGCCGTGCGCTCGCCGCGGCGAGGCTCAGCGACGCGTTGTCGTCGAAATGCACCCGCACGTCGTCGCCCAGATCGACCTGCGCCGCCGTGGTGTGGATCACCTGCGCCGACACCTCCAGCTGCCCCAGGTCCTCGACCACCGCGCGCGCCACCACCTGGTCGGCGCGGTACAGCACCGCCTGCATGCCCACGCGCAGCTTGGCCGGCTCCAGCACCGTCAGCGGGATGCGGATGCCAGGCCGCACGCCGGGAATCGGCCGCGCCAGCCTGCCCGTGACGATGCGGTCGACCGGCGCGTGGCTGGCCAGCAGCAGGCACATGCGCACCACGTCGTTGACCAGCGCCACCGCTTGCGGCTGGCCGGGCTCGATCTGGCCGAACAGCCAATCCACATAAGCCTGCATCTGGCGCCGGTCGACATAACCGATCTCGGCCCAGCGCGGCAGGCTGGCGAGGTTGCGCAGGTTCGGCGCGGCGTCGAACTCGGACAGCGTCTCCGACCAGATCAGCCGCAGCGCCGGCGTGATCATCGAGAACTCGGCGTGCAGGCAGGCCACGATGCGGCGGATGTTCTCCAGCTCGCTGGCCGCCGCGCGCGCCACGTCGCTGCGGCCGTGGCCACCTTCGGCCACGTCGGCAAACGACAGCACCTGCTCGGCCTGCACGCGCAGGCCCTGCCAGGTGGTGGTGAGCAGGCTCGTGATGTTGAGCGTCTGCAGCGTCGCCAGCCGCGGCGCCAGCGCCTGGGCCTGGCGTGTGGATACCTGCGAGATCGCCGCGGCGAGCCGGGTGTTGCCGCCGCTGCCCACCGCCACGCCGCCCGCCGCCGACAGCAGCGGCGATGCGATGCCCGACAGCGCGCGCACCTGCGCGGTCTGCAGCGTGCGGATCAGCGGCTCCACCTTGTCGAGCCGGCGGATCAGCGGCGGCAGGTGCACGAACCAGTTGGCCGGCGCCTCGCGCACCACGCGCAGCATGTCGGCCAGCTCTTCGGGCAGGTCCGGGTGCTCGCGCAGGCAGGCCGGCACCGGCGCTTCGAGCAGGCCGGGGTCGACCGAATGCGTGAGCGTGGCGCGCAGGTTGTCGGCCTCGCGTGGTCGCACGTAGGCGATGAACGGCACCTGCTCGGCCAGCACCTGGGCGCGCCGGGCATTGATGGCGGTGATGCGCTCGGTTTCCTCGGCCAGCAGCGCGCGGGTCACGCTGACGTCGTGGCGCGCCTCGGCCAGATCCTCGGCAAAACGCGCCAGCCCCGACAGCACGACAGCACGCGAACCACGCAAGCTGTCGACCGTCTGCTGGCACACCGTCAGCGCCTCGCGGTAGCGCTTGACGCGCCCCTCCACCTGCCGCATCAGCGCGATCACGTGGTCGGACAGGTCGGTGGCGTCGGAGAAGAACGCGCCCTCGTCCGGGTCGCCCTGCACCACACGCAGCGGCACTGTCATCAGCCGGCCGAGCAGGGCGCGGTTGGCGATGAAGTCGGTGAACGGCCGGCGGATCGGCTTCTGGCCGACCTCGCCCGGCAGGTCGGCCAGGAACTCGTCGCCCTGCAGGCCGTGCACGTCGATGCCCTCGAACAGGCCCGGCGTGGCGCCGCCGTCCTCGGCACTCAGCGCATCGACCAGCCGCACCAGCGCGTTGATGGCGTCGAAACGCGACGAGGTCGAGTAGTCGCGCACCTCCTTGGACTTCGGGTCTTCGAGCCGCTTGGCGATGGTGGTGGTGCGGATGAAGGTCTGGCCGACCAGCGGCGCGGCGCTCGCCACGTCCAGCGGCGACGGGCTGACCGCGATGCTGGCGGTGGGCAGGCGCTGGATCGCGGTGGTGCTCGCCAGCTCCTTGCTCGTCAGCAGCGTGGGCGAGCTGACGGTGCTGACCGTGCCGAGCTGGATCGCCGACAGGTCGAGGTTGCCGATCAGCCCGGTCGACAGGCTGCTCGTCAGCCCGCTGCTCAGGAAGGCGCGGCTGGCGACCGGCGCGGTGCTCGTGGCGGCGCTGGTGGCCAGCGAGACGGTTTCGGTGGCCTGCACCTTCGGCGCGGTGGCCATCGAGGCGAACGCACCCGCGGTACTCTGGCCGAGCTTCAGGTCGGCGATGAAGCTGTTGATCTGCGTCTGCGAGGCGGTGGCGGTTTCCGATTGCGCGATGCCCGCCAGCGTGGGCGACACCGCCAGCCGGGTCGCCGCGGTGTTGCCCAGCACGAGCTGGCGCACGCGGTAGATGTCGGTCTGCACCTTGACGAAACCGTAGTCGACGACGTCGTCGGCGCGGTCGGTGCGTGCTTTCAGATAGGCGGTGAAACCCTCGGCGCCGAGCAGGTGGATCTGCGCGCGCTCCTGCGCCGACAGCACCTGCAGCGCGGGGTGCTGGGCCAGATCGGCGAGCGCCTGCGCCTGGCCGATCTGCGCGCTCGGCAGCGGGCTGCGCATCGCCATCGCATCGGCGCCGATGAAGTGCCAGGTGTCGCCGCGTTGCACCGCGCCCGGCGGCACGCTGCCGGCGAACCAGACCCGCTCGCCGTTGCCGGTCGCCGTCAACGCCCCCGTCGCACCGAAAGCCGCCATGCCGTCGAACTGTGTGAACGCCATACCCAGCAGCGGCGCGCCTTCGAGGCCGAGGCTGGCGGCGCTGACCTCCAGCCGCAGCCAGCCGCCCGGCGCCGGCAGCGCGCCCTGGCGCAGCCGCGAACGCGTGCCGGCCACGCCCCAGCCGATCATGTCCCAGCCCCAGAAGGCACGTTGCTCCCAGCCGTCCTTGGCGGTGAACCACTGCAGCATCAGCTCGCGCGGCGGGTGGTTGGGGTCGAGCCAGACCCAGCAGAACAGCTTCTCGCCGGCCGTGATCGTGAACGGCGTGCTCACGGTGTCGAAGAAGTGCTGGTGCATGCCGCTGGCCAGCGCATCGAAATGACCGCCGAGCGTCGACGGCAGGGCCGCGGGCACTGCCGGCAGCACGCCGGCGGTGGGCTCGAACGGCGTCCACAGGTCGTTGTGCGTCAGCAGCACCCACGGCTCCTCGCCGCCGATGCGGGCCAGCGCGGGCAGCGGGTTGTCGAACCAGCGCCGCTCGCCGTTGGCGTTGAACGCGCCGCTCGAACCGTAGGCGGCCTGGCCGTCGAACAGCGTGAAGGCGATGCCGTCGACGTTGCGCCCGGCCAGTCCCACCAGCGCCGCCGGCACGTCCAGGCGTAGCCAGCGGCCGGCCTCGGGCAGATCGCCGATGCGCTGGCGCGAGGGCGTGCCGTCGACGCCCCAGCCGATCAGGTTCTCGCCCCAGTAGGCGCGCTGCTCCCACTGGCCGTCGACGTGCCACTGCAGCATCAGCTCACGCGGCGGGTTGATCGGGTCGAGGTAGACCCAGCAGAACAGCGCGTCCTCGCGCACCGGCAGCGTCTCGCTGGCGCCGAAGAAGAAGTGCTGGTGCATGCCCGCCAGCAGCGCGCTGCGGTGGCCGCCACCGGCTGGCGGCGGGCCCCAGGGCGACAGCGTTTCAGTCTCGAGCGCGGCGGCGTCGTTGTCGAAGGCGGGCACGGTCACGTCGATGCCGGCGAGCGCGTGCTGCAGCACGGCGTCTCGCAGGCGCAGGCCCTGGCGGCCGCCGAGCGCGCGGGCGCGATCGAGCAGAAAGCGGTTCAGCGTGGTGAAGAACAGCGGGTCGACCGCCTCGCTCAGCAGCAGACGCGGCTCCCACGATTGCAGCGGCACGGGCACCAGCAGCCGCACGCTCTCGGGCACGCTCGGGTCGAGCGGCGCCAGCGCGGCGTTGGCGCGCACGGCGATGTCGAGCTGCTCGATCGGCACCGGCGCGGCGTCGATGTCGAATCCGGGCGGGAAGAAGTCGCTGCGAAACGCCGCCGGGTCGTAGGCATTGCGCGGCAGCAGGCCGACCGGCGGCAGGCGGCGCGCGAAGGCGTCGGCCAGATCGCCCGCGGGGATGCTGCCGGCGGCGGCGACCTGCTCGGCAAACTGCTCGATCTGCGCCTGCCACAACGACGGCAGGCGGCTGTTGGCGATCAGCGCGACGCCGTTGGGCGTCGAGTCCGCATCGGCGGGCGGGGCCACGCCGAGCTGCAACCGCGCGTCGCGTGCCATGCCGCCGTGGCGCGCCACGCTGGCGCGGTCGGCCCAGGCCGGGAAGCGGTTGGCATCCAGCCGCACCATCGCCAGCGGCGCGCCCCATTCCTCCCACGGCAGGCAGTCGCCGACAGCCATGCGGGCCTCGGCGTCGAACACCGTCCAGGCCAGCGCGTTGCGCAGTTGCAGATCGGGCA
Organism: Leptothrix cholodnii SP-6; assembly: GCF_000019785.1. NCBI lineage: Bacteria > Pseudomonadati > Pseudomonadota > Betaproteobacteria > Burkholderiales > Sphaerotilaceae > Leptothrix > Leptothrix cholodnii. Next base: position 3,372,722 of record NC_010524.1, on the reverse strand, counting down.
TGGCGGGCAGCGCGCGCCACTCGCTCGGCCAGACGTACCAGAGCAACCGCACCGCGTCGCCGATGCGCCAGTCCTCGAAGGCGGTGACATCGTCGACCGCACCATCGGCGCAGGCGCTGCGGTCGCAGGGGTCGAGCGGATCGAAGTTGCTGCGGTCGACCAGCGCCGGCTGCAGCAGCAGGATGCCGATCGCCGGCAGCGTGGCCAGCGCCGCGGCGGGCAGGGTGCCGAGCGTCAGGCCGACCCGGCGCGCCAGCACGGTGCCGTCGCCGCTGCTGTCACCCACGCCGCTGCCATCGACGAAGAACCCCGGCGGCGCCACCACCGGCACGTCGGCCAGGCGGCATTCGAGGGTGCGGGTCAGCACCACGTCCTCGCCGCTGACCGTCAGCGCACGGCCTGCCTCGATGTGCAGCGTGGCGTCGGCCAGCGAGGCGCCGCCGTCCGGGCCGATGTCGAGTTGCAGGCCGTCGTCGATGCCCGCCACCAGCGACTGGCCGCGGGTAGCGATGTGGCCGGCCTGCCATTGCTGGCGCTGGTCGAGCGTGCCGGCGGTCAGCGCGCGGCCGGCGAAGATGTTCGGGCGGTGCTGCCAGGTCAGGGCCGCCTCTTCGGCGTTTTGCGGTGACAGCGCGATCACCCGCTCGCCCGGCAAGGGCTGGGTGATCGGAGTGTTGCTTCGCTTGCTCACGGCTTTCCCCTGTGATGCGCGGTAGTGGGCCCGGTGATGGGCTGGCCGGCCGCATGGCTCATGCCGGCTTGCTGCCATTGCGTGCGCTGCGCGTTGCGATCGGCGCGGTGATGCCGGTGCTGATCCGCGTGCCGGTCTTCAGCACGCCGGTCGTCAGCCGCGTGGTCAGCGTTGGCACCTCGGTCTTGCTCGCGGTCAGCGCGGCGCTGTCGAGCACGCGCCAGTCGGTGCCCTTGGCGATTTCGGTCAAGGCGACGGTGTCGAGCGGCGTGCTCGTGCTTTGCTCCAGCCGCGTCAGGCCGTCGCCGACGTTCGGTTTGGCCAGATCGGCGGCGACGGCCAGCACTCTGGCCTGATCGAGCACGGCGGTCGTGGTGGGTGTGCCCCCGGTTCCGCCGCTGACGGTGTCGCCCGTCGCGGGCTGGGCCTCGACCTTCGTCACCAGCGCGCCCAGCGTGGCCGCGGTCAGCGCCGGTGACGCGACCAGCCGTGGCGAGCCCAGCAGGTTGAGCGTGCTGGTCACGGCCTTCGGGCTGGCGTTCAGCAGCACGTTGTCGAGCACGCCGCTCAGGCCCAGCGTGGCGATGCGGTCGCGCACCGAGCGCTCGATCAGCAGCTCGTTGCCACCGGCCACCGCCACCGGCGTGCCGGCTAGGTCGTCGCGGTAGGCCAGGTTGCGCCGGCGCACGTACCAGAGCGTCGGCAGCCGGGCCAGCCGCGCCCATTCGGCGTCGGCCGGGTTGCTGATGTCGGGCAGCGGGATCGGCAGCGGCAGGCGCAGGCGCTGCAGGATGTCCAGTGGCTTGCGTTGCGCGATCAGGTTCGGCGCGACGGCCTTGAGCGTGCGCGTGCGGCTCTCCAGCCGCGCCAGCACGCTGCGGAATTCGCCGCGCGGCACGGGTGCGAGCACCAGCACGGCGGTCAGGTCGAGCACCGCATCGCTGGCCAGCAGGTCGATCGGTGGCAGCGCCAGCGATTCTTCGACCAGCGCCGGCAGCTCGTCGTCCGGGATGATCGAAAAATCGACGTCGACCTCGGCCGGAAAGTAGCGCTGCGTGAAGTCGCGCGTGTTGATGGTGCCCGGCGGCAGCGGCCCGGCCGGCGGCAGCGCGGCGAACTGGCTGGCGGCCGAGAAGCTGCGCCCGCCCAGCTGCGCCACCACCTCGGCCAGGTGCGTCTGATGCTGCATCAGGTGCGCCAGCCGCAGCGCACGCGGCGCGAAACCGAGGCCGGGCAGGTCGCCGCGGTCGGCGCCGAGTTCGCGCCGCACCATCGCCTCGTCGATCCAGACGATGCTGTTGGACTGCAGCGCCAGCATCGCGATCGGCAGCACGTTGGCCGAGGTGGCCGTTTTAGAGGTCTGCTGCGACTGCGTGAAGATGATGCGCGCCGCCCGGCCGCGCCGTGCCTCGGGCGCATCGGCGGCGCCGTCTTCCTGCCACGGCACCAGCACCAGCGCGGTGGCCTCGATGACGTCGCCGTCCTCGACGCTGCGGGCGCCCGTGAGCGACGTCGGGTAGGCGCCGATCGGATTGGCGGTGAACTCCACCGGCCGCAGCGCCAGCACGAACAGCCCGGTGCGGCTGCGCAGCGGCGCGACCGGGATGCGCGACAGCCCGAAATGCGCCGACAGCTGCTCGGCCAGCGGGATGTCGGCCAGGTTGAGGTCGAGGTCGTGCGGCAGCCGCACCAGCTCGCCGGCCGGCGTCACACCTTGGCCGGCGCTGATGCGCAGGCTCTGCGGTGTCGGTCCCGCATCGACCAGCAGGCCGTTGCCAACGCCGCTGCCGGCGGTGCGCGCCAGGTCGGCCTCGCGGGTCAGCATGTACTGCTGATCGCGGATCAGGTCGCGTGCGGCGAGGAAGCGGCCGTCGAAGTAGCGTGGCCGCTCGCGCCGCGGATCTTCCACCAGCACGCCGCTGGTGCGCAGCGTCTGGACTTCGCCGGCGCCGATCAGCACACGTGCGGCGCCGCGGGTCAGGGAGAGGGTCATGGCAGGCTCCAGGTCATGTTTTTCACAGCCCGCCGGCCTGCGCCAGCAGCGCCAGCGCGGGCAGGAAACGGCGCGCGCCGTTGTCGACCAGCGGTGCGTCGGCGGTGCGCTGCGGCGGGTCGGCGGCGTCGACCGGGATCAGCACCCGGGCTAGGAAGATGGCGCTGGTGTCCAGCAGCGTCGGCGGGTGTTCGGGCGCGGGGGCGAGGCCTTCGGTGCCGTCACTGCGGCGGGCGAGGGCGGCGTAGGCGCCGAGCACGGCATCCTGCAGCGCGTCGCGGCGCGCGGCCAGGCTGGCGGCGGTGTCAGTTTCGAGCGGCGGAATCGCCGCGCCGCCGGGTGGCAGCGGCAGGCCGCTGTAGCTGTCGTCGAGGCCTTCGCGAGCGATCAGCTGCAGTTCCCAGGCGTCGCGCAGGCGCGAGGTCGAGACGGCGTTCAGCGCATCGAACGGGCCGGCGGCAAAACTCGGTGTCAGGCCGACCTCGCAGGCGGCGAAGCGGATGAAGACGTCGGCCACCACGGCGCGCGCTGGCAGCGTGGCGCCGCTGGCGGCCAGGCGCGGCGAAACAAATCGCGCCAGGTCGTCGTAGGTCGCGCGGCGCAGCGTGGCGCCGTCGTCAGCCGCGCGGGTGGCCTCGTACCAGCGCACCAGCCGCACGCAGGCCGGCCGCGGCAGCTCGATCAAGCGGCCGAGCCGATCGACCGCCAGGCCGCCGGCGACGCGGATCTCCTCCGGCTGCGGCGTCACCGCCGCGGCGTGGCTCACCGGCAACCCGGCCAGCGTGCCGCCGCCGGCCAGGAAGGCCAGCGCCCGCGCCAGCCGGCCGCGGTGATAGGTCTGCTCGTCGCCGAAATCCTGCGCGTCGAGCAGCATGCCGGTGGCGTAGGCCGGCCGCTCCGCACGCGGCAGGCTGCTGAACAGCGGATCGGCGAGCCGGGTCTGGATGCTCATGGCTTCTTGCTCCTGGGGCGGCGCGGGGGAATCACGCTCGGCCGGGTCGTCAACGGTGGCGTGGGCAACGGCGAGATCGGCCGCACCGGCACGATGGGAGACACCGGCAGCGTCGGGTTGCTCGGGAACGGGATCGGCGGGCGCGTCACGATCGGATCGGTCAACACCGGCGGTGGCGGGGCCACGATCACCTCGCGCACCTGCACCACGAACTCGTCGGCCACCGACTGCAGGCCTTGTTCGTCGGTCACCACCAGCCGGAACCGGTGCGCGCCGGGTTTCAGGCCGGCATCGACCGTGACCTGCGGCACCTTGGTCGTGACCGGCTGACCGATGACGAACGCGACCATGGCCGTGGCCTCAGACGGCCGGGCCGGCGTAGGTCCAGACCCAGGTCGTGACCCGGCCGCCGCCGACGTCGAACGAGGCGCTGCCGTCGAGCGTGAAGCTCTGGCCCGACGGCACCAGCGAGGGCGCGCGAATCACCGCGGTCGGCGCCGACTGGTCGGCCACGATGATGACGACCTCGTCGGCCCTCGACACATTGCCGGCGTCGTCGACCACCACCAGCTGGAAACGCTGGCGGCCGATCGGCAGCGGCCGGTCCGGATTGACCGTGACCTCGATCGTCGGGACGTCGGACTTGATCTCGGTGCCGATGATGAATTCAGCCATGTTGCGCTCCTGGGGTTAGGTGAGATCTGGCGCCAGCCAGCGCCAGCGGTATTCGGTGATCTGGTGGCCCGGCGCGGCGGTCGAGCCGCTGGCGTCGAGCACGAAACTGGCGGCCGAGCCGACGGTGCGGTCCGGCCCGGCGTGTGCCTCGGGCGGCGGCACCGGCTGCGCGATGCCGCTCAGGCGTGGGTCGAGCAGCGGCGCGCCGATCAGGTAGTCGCCCAGGCCCAGCACCGAGCGCTGAACCTGCACGGGCCGCGGCGTGCGGGGTGGCGCGAGGTAGGTGTCCACGCCCACCAGGCTGGCAATGCCCACGAGCAGCGGCCAGGTGGCGCTGGCCACCCGCACCTCGACGTGCGCCGGCGCTTCGAGCCGGACGATGCGGCGGATCAGCGCCAAGTCCTGCGGCTCGACTTCCTGATGGACGAGCACGGTGGTGCGGTGCGCCAGCCGTTCTTGAAAAGCGACCACCGCGGCGTCTTCGCGCGCACTGGCCACGGCCTCGTTGAACAGTGCCAGCAGCTCGACGCTCTCGTTCTCGCCGATCACCAGCGTATCGCCCACGATCGAGTTACCGCTGCGTGCGAGGCCCGGCAGCAGCGGGTCGTCTTCATCGGCCAGGTCGACCCCCAGCAGCGTGGCGAGGATGCGGCGCAGCCGGAAATCCTCGATCACGACCACCCCACCTTGCCGCACCGCGCCGCCGGTGGCGACGTCGAGCGCACCGCGCAGGCCGCGCAGGCTGCCGTGCCAGCGCGCCAGCTCGGGCGCAGCGCGCAGCCACTCGCGCCGACGCGCCGCCGGCAGCGCGGGGTCGAAGGCCACGCCGATCCAGCTGCCGAGCCAGTCGAGGCTGGCCTCGGGCACGACCTCCGGGTCGCTCAGCAGATGCGCTGCGGCCACGCGGTCTTCGAGCTGCGTCAGCACGCCTTCGAAACTGGCCAGCATGCGGGCGTTGAAATCGGCCGGCGTGGCCTGCGGCTGGTAGATGCCGATGGCCACCGAGTCGAGCTGATCGGGGCGCAAGGGATCGGCCTCGACGCGCAGGCGCCACGCTTGGCGATCCTGCTGCAGCAGCCAAGCGGCGCCGGCGCGCTCGACCGTGAGCCGCGCCAGCGCGCCGGGTTCGATGTCGACGAGGGCGAGCGCGGTCAGCAGCGGTGCGCCGAGGTCGAGCGGATCGGCCGCGCCGGCCGCATCCAGCTCGGCGGCGAAGCTGGCGGCGATCTGCCCCAGCCGGCGGCCCGGCGCGGCGGCCGCGTCGCCGTAAAGCTGCTCGCGATAGAGCCGCGGCAGGTACTGCTCGGCGTACGAAAAGCGGCTGCCCCAGGCGCGCAGCGCGGCCAGCTCGGGGCTGGCGCGGCCGTCGCCATGCAGCACCACGCGCACCCACAGGTAGCGGCCGACGAGCTGGCGCACGCGCTGGCGGCTGTCCTGCACCAGCACCGAGAACAGCCCGCGCCGGCCTGGCTCGCGAACGCCGCCCAGCAGGCCGGGGTGGCCGGCGAGTTCGCTGGCGGCGCTTTCCCACACCGCGTGCGGCAGTTGCGGGGCGCGCATCGCCGGGTCGAGCTGGTGAATGTCGGCGCCGAAACCATGCGGCTGCCAGCTGACGCGGTCGACCTGCGCGGCGTTCCAGTCCGGCGGCTGGGCCTGGTTGCCGGCCGCCAGCCAGACCACGAAACCGGTGTGCGGCGGGATTTCTGCCTCGGCGAACAGGCGGTGCCAGACGGTGGTGTTGTCGCCGCTGTCGATCAGCCAGTGGCGCGTGTCGGGGGCTGTGGGGTCGGCTGCGTTGCCCGCTTCGCCGCGGCGCGCCAACTGGTTCAGCGACAGCGCGTGTAGCGGCGCCGTGCCGGTTTCGCCGCGCGGGTAATGCGGCGGCAGCGCGACGCCGTTGGCGAACGGCGCTTCGAGCGGCGGGCCGTTGTTCTCGCCGGCCAGCGGGTAGATGTCGCCGAGCGGCGCCACGCTGCCGGTCGGCTCGTCGCTCAGATCGAACGCTGGTGCATCGCGCCGGCCCGGCACGCGCACCGCCAGCCGGCCGGCCTCCAGCCAAGTGATCGCGTAGGCGTAGCTCGCGCCGGTCAGCTGCAGCGGCTCGCTCCAGCGCGGCGGGATGCCGGTCATGCTGCCGTCCGGGACCGTTTCGCGCCAGCAGCGCACGCACGCGGTGCCTTCACCATCGCGCCACGACAGCAGCGCCAGCACGCCGTCGGCGCCACCGGCCAGCGCCAGCACCCGTTCGATCGGCGCCAGCGTGGGCGTGGGCAGCAGGCGCAGTTGTGGCGGGCAGCGGTTTTCGGGCGTGGGGCGGAAGGTGCGGCCGTCGTAGTCGTCGGGCTGTGGCGTCTGCGTGCGCAGTGGCCGGCCGCTCAGGCGCGCGACGCGGCCGGTGTTGCGCTCCAGCACCCAGGCGCCACCGACTGCGGCCGGCGCCAGCCGCCAGGGTTCGAAGCCTGCGAGGCTGACCGACGCATCGGCCCAGCGCCCGCGCAGGTCGTGCATCAGCACGCGGCCGGGCAGGGCGATGTAGAGCACGCCGTCGGGCGCGGCACACAGGTCGGTCGGCGTCTCGCCGAGCGCCAGCAGCACCGCGTCACCCGGCAGGTGGCTGGTGGCGACCACCGCCGAGCGCGCCGCGTCCCAGCGCGCCACGCCTTCGAGCGCGTCGACTGCACGCGGCACGCGCTCGAGCGCGCTCTGCGCCAGCGTGAAGGCCGCCGCCGGCGTCAGGCTGCTGACGAGCGTGCGCTGCGAGGCCAGCCGCAGCACACGGCAGCTGTCGTCCCAGTGCAGCGCGCTGCGGCTCGGAAAGTGCCGCGCCTCGCCGAGCAGCCAGAAACGCGCGCCGTTGGCGTCCATCAGCAGACCTCCGGCACGACAGGAACCGCGATCGCGGTCGGGTCGGCGTAGGGGTTGGGCAAGGCGCGCAGGTCGGCCGGCGCGTTCGGGCCTTCGACCGCCACCACTGCCAGCAGTTCGGGCAGCTGCCAGGGCTGCAGCGTCAGCATCTGCGCGCCATCGGCGGCGATCACCGGCAGGCGCTGCCAGGTGGTGTCGCCCTGGGCCGGGTCACGCTGGCCAAACAGCGCCAGGCCACGCAGCTCGTCGACCCCCGCCACGCGCGACACCTCGACCTCCAGCTCGCGGCTGCGCACCGCGCGGCCGAGCGCCCAGCCGGCCTGGTCCAGCCCGCCCGGCGCCAGCGGCCAGAGGAAGCGGGTCAGCGCCTGCTTGATGTCGAGCAGCACCTGGTCGCGCGCAAAACCGTCGCGCAGCGTCACCGCCACGCTGAGCCCCAGCGGCACGTAGTCGCAGCCGATCACGTACAGCTCGGTGGCCAGCGGCGTGCGCGCCGACAGGTGCGCGTGCACGCGCTCGATGAAAGGCCGGTCGGGCCGCGGGTGCGGCGTGCTGCCGAATTGAACCGCCGGCAGCGCCATCACGCTGACCACACCCGGCATGTTGAAACGCCGATCGCTCGGCTTGAAACGCGGCAGCACGTCGACCCGGCCGACGTCGACCGCGGGTGTCTCGAAACTCAGGCGGCGGAAGTCCTCTTCGGTGACGGCGCGGTCGCGATGGCGCAGCAGCGCGGGGATGCGGCGCTCGGCCAGATCGAGCGTTTCGGCATCCTCGCCGCCCGACAAGGCCAGCGGCTGCAGCACCTTGATCGCCGGCGCGGGCTGGCCGTCGATGCGGCGCGCTTCGAGCTTGGCCAGGCTCTGCGGCGGCAGGTTGCCGGCACGGCCGCCGCCGAAACGCCCGCTCGCCAGCCGCACCCGCATGCCGGCCTCGGGCACGCGCCCGCGCAGGCCGTCGCCGAAACGCAGTCGGCCGGCTTCGGCGTCGAGCTCGAAGGCACGGGCCTCGCGCGCCACGTTGGGGTCGGCGCTGATGGCGGCGAGGTCGTCGACACGTTGCCAATCCTGGTAACCGCGGCCGGGCTCCTCGACCTGGATCGCCAGCGTCGCCGCATCGACCGAACCGAGCGGCAGCGCGTAGCTCTGGTCGGCCGCGCCGGTCGCGCTGCCGAGTACCTGCGCGGTGATCGTCTGGCGCTGGTCGATCTCGGCGGCGTTGAGCGTCAGCCAGGTCAGCGCCAGGTGTTCGACGTTGGCGCCCGGTTGCGGGCGCAGGCGCAGCCAGGCGATCAGGCGGGCGGCGCGCTCCGCGTCGTCGAGCCGCGGCGGTGCATCGCCGACACCGGCACGCGGGTTGATGCCGACGTCGTTCGATGGCGCCCACAGGTGGCGCTCGTCGGGCAAACGCAGCCGCAGCGTGCCGGCGCGGGTCAGGCCGGCGCTGGTGTCGGTGCCGGGTTCGACGGTCAGGCGCAGGTAATCGGTGTCGACGTCGCTTTGCCCGCGCGTGGTGATCTCCCACCACACCGGCACGGGGCTCGGCGCGCTGGTCTGCTCGAAGGGTTGCAGCGGCTTGATGGCCGGCACCACGCCGACCGACAGCAGCGCGGGCAGGCCGCTGTCGCCGCCGCCGATGGCCGATTTGACCGCCTCGTTGGTGGCGGGCTGATCCTCGGGATTGCCGGCCGGCGGCGCCAGCAGCGCGATCCACAGCGCGCGGTCGGCGCTCTGGCCGAACACGTCGACGCCCTCTGCAGCGGCGCGGCCGTCGGCGTAGACCTGCGTGGTCGTGTAGGCCTTGGGCGCGGCGCTCAGCTGGTGGATGCGTACGAGGCCGTGCAGCAAATCGCTGCGCCGCGCCAGTTCGGCCGAAGGCAGGCGGCGCTTGACGTAGGCCTCGCCGCTGATCGGCAGCACGGTGATTTCGGCCAGTGTCTCGAACGCCGGCGTGGCCTTGATGCGGCCGAACGGCGCGAGGATATGCGCGCCCAGTTCCTTCTCCTGCGCGAACGCCAGCCCGACGATGCCGCGCGCGGGCAGCGCCGGCTTCAGCCCCATGCCGAGCAGCTGCAAAAACACCAGCCGCTGGCGCTCGGGGATCAGGTTGGCGCGGTACAGCAGCGCGTCGCCCAGCCAGGCGAACAGCTCGATCAGCGTGCGCCCCGGGTCGCCCAGGCGCGGGTTCGTCCACTCCGGCGTGTGCGCGGGGATGCGTGCGATCAGGTCGTCGACCAGGTCGTCGAAACGGCGGTCGTCGAGTGAGGGCGGTCGGATGGGCATGGCTCAGCCTTCGAGTTGCACGGTGACGTTGAGGGCACCGGGTGCGCCGCTGCGCGCGAGCCGATAGGCGATCTCGACGCGCACGTGGCTGGGCGCGTCGGGCACCTCCCAGACCTCGACCGCGTCGAGCAGGATGCGGCGCTCCCAGCGCGCCAGCGACTCCTGCACCAGGTCGCGGATCTGGCGCCGGGTGGCCAGCGTGTTGGGCTCGTGCAGCAGCTGGTCCAGGCCGCCGCCGAACTCGGCGCGCATGAGCTGCTCGCCCGCTCGCGTGCTCAGGATCACCTGGATCTGCTGGCGCACGCTGGTCGCCAGATCGGGCCAGGCGAGCGTGCCCTGCTCGTCGGGCAGCGGCAGCAAGGGCCAACCAATCAGCGGACGCGAGGCCGTGCTCATGGTGAAGACCCTCCGGGTGGCTTGTTGCCCAGCTTCGGGAACGGGATGCAGATCTTGATGAAGAACAGCCAGCCGAACACCAAGTTGAACAGCGTCAGGAAGATGTTCAGCACGATGAAGGCGCAGATCGTGATCACCGGTATGTTGAAGCTGCAGATCCAGCTCAAGCCCGCCGTGCCGACGCTGCCCTTGCCTTCGAGCAGATCCTTCGCCTTGCCCGACAGCAGGTTCTGCATCGACGGCGGCACGATGAAGGCGACGTTGGGTTTGAGCGCCTTGAGCAGCGTGCGGTCGGACGCATCGGGCAGGCGGATCTGCACCGGCGGCGCGCCGCCGCCTTCGTACCAGGGCGCGATCACGAAGGGCTCGCTCGGCTCGCTCCAGACGGTGCGCGCGGGGCAGTGGCCTTCGGGCTTGAGGCGCACGAAGGCGCGCACGCTGTAGCGCGCGGTCGGCTCGTCGTAGCGGCCGGCCTGGGTCTGCATCGCGGCCAGCCGGGCTTGCAGCGCCTGGTGCAGCGCGTTCTTCAGGCGGGTCGCGTCGGCCGGGGCCAGCGCGGGCCAGTAAGCCGGCATCTCGACGACGCTAGCGCTGGCGGTCTGCTCCAGCAGGATCGCGCTGGCCTTGGCGAGGAACTGATCGGCCCGGACGAAGCGCACGACCTTTTCATCCGGGCGCAGCACCAGTGGCAGCTGGATGGAGGCAAGGATCGTCTTCAGCGTCTTGACTTCGTTGCCACCCGCGAAGGCATTGAACTCGCCCGCGATCTGGCGCAGGAACAGCAGGAAACGCTGCATGCGCAAGGCGGTCGCGCCGGCCGCGGTGCGCACGTCCTGTTGCAGCAGGTTGAACTGGTTTTGCGTGACGCCGTCGGGTGGGCGTACGCCGGGTGATTCGCTGGCCTCGAACCAGCCGGGCACGAGCAGATCGCCGGGGAAGGGCAAGTCCATCGCGTCGCCGCGCAGCGCCTCGACCAGGTGGTTGCGGAAGGCGTCCGAGCCGGCGCCGAAACCGTCGTCGCCTGTGGGTGCGGGCGGCACGTCGCTCAGCTCGCTGCTGGTGGTCGGCACCAGCCCGTAGAACAGCGTCTTGCCGGCGTCGGCGTTGACGTCGGGCGGCGCCAGATAGAGGCCGCTGATCTGCTCTTCGAGCGGGTGGTCAGCGTCCTCGCGGGCGTGCAGGCTGAGCTGCCGATCGATCTGCGCCACGCCGGTCAGTCGCGCCGTCAAGCGTGCGGCGGCCTGCGGTTCGGCCGTCTCGCCGCCGATGCGTGCGAGCGGCACCCAGCCGCGCACCTGGCCGTTGGCGTGCATCCAGCCTTCGGCGCCCTGAGGCCCGAGTCGGCGCACCACCAGGCCGGCGGCATCGACCCGCTTGGGGTCGATGCGCGGCGCGCCGGGGGTGTCGCACCAGGCCTCGATCAGCGCGACGTGGAACTGGCGCTGGATCGGCTGGAACAGCTTGAGCCGGCCCTGTGCGTCGGTGGCACGGGCGAGCTTGGCGCGCAAGGCCGCGCGGCCGGCCGGTGCGCGCAGCGCTTCGAGCGTGGCGCCGATGAAGTCGTCGTCACTGCGCTGAAGCAGCGCCGGGCGGCGCGTGGCGACGAGGTCGCGCGGCGCGCCGATCACGACGTCGTGGTGGGCGCTGCGCAGTTCACCAGACATTGCCCGCTCCCGGTGTGTAGCTGGTGGAGATCACCGAGGTGGCCTGCAGCACCTCGCACTTGACCATGCCGGTGAAGGTGGCCATCGCGGTGTCGACCTTGACCATGCCGGCCGTCACCTCCACCTGCGCCGCCTGCACCTTGACCTTGGCGCTGGCCTGCACGGTGATGCCCGCCGCTTCGAGCTTGATGCTGTTGCCGTTGCTGTCCTCGATCGTCACCGTGCCGGGGCCGTCTTTCAGCGTCAGCTTCTGGCCACCCGGCGTTTCGAGCTGGAGCGTCTCCTGGCCGCTCTGGTCGTCGAGCGTGATGACGATGCCGTTTTTCGACTTGATGCGCTTGTAGCGGTTCTGACCGCCCGACTCGATGTCGGCCGGCGACTGCGCCCCGCCGTTCCACAGGCCGCCGACGATCAGCGGGTAACGCGCATCGCCCTGCACGAACACCACCAGCACCTCGTCGTCGACATCGGGCAGGAAAAACACGCCGCGGTCGTCACCGGCGAACGGCGCCACCACGCGCGCCCACAGCGGCGCGTCCTGCTGCGCCACGGCGTCGAAGGCGAGCAGGCGCACCTGCACGCGGTTGCGCCGCTCGGGGTCGTCGAGCGAAACCACCCGCGCCAGGAAGCCGCCGTGGGTCCAGGCGGGGGGTGGGCTGAAGACGGGGTCGCGGTGCATGGTGACGAGGTCTCGTTTCAGCCGCCGAGGTAGGCGCACTCGGCGCTGAATTCGGTGCGGTAGCCCTGTTCCATGTCGAACAGGTGGCGGGTGCGCACCACGTAGTAGCGGTTGTCGAACTGCGCCGAGATGCCGACCAGCTTCACGGTGCTGCCCACCCGCAGCTGCGCGTTGCCTTCGGACAGCCCCTCGGCACGCACGAAGCGGCGGCAGCGCTGATCAAGCGCGGCTTGCGCGACTGCGCGGGCCTCGTCGTTGCTGCCGACCGCGGGTGTGGCGAGGTGCTCGCTGCGCTCGCCAAAGACATCTTTCGCCCAGTCGATGCCGCTGCGGCCCGAGCCCGGCCCGGTGCTCGACAGGCTGCTCGCCTCGCTGCTGACGGCGCTGCCGTCGCCCGCATTCCAGCCGGCCACGCTGACGGCGCTGGCCTGGTGCGCCAGATCGGCGCAGATGCGCACGCGGGCCAGCTGGCTGTTGAGCGTCAGCTCGATCTCGCCGCGTGCGGCATCCTGGCGGGCCGCCACCTGCAGTTCGCTGCCGACCACTTGCAGGTCGGCGTCAAAACGCGCCAGCAGCCGGCGCAGAAAACCGAGGTCGGTTTCGTCGAGCTGCACCCAGGTGCCGGTCGGGCTGGCGAGGCCGTTGACGTTGACCGTGAGGCCGTTGCGAGCGCCGATCGTGCGCACCACGTCGGCCGGGCTCTGGTCGGTGTAGACCTCGCTGCGGCGGTTGCGTCGCGCGGCGTTCAGGCCGTCCTCGGCCAGCACCACGAGTTCGGGCGGTGTGCCGTAGTTGCAGACCATCTCCAGTGCCGTGACCTTGCCTTTGAAGAGTTCGCGCGGGCTTGCCTCGTCACCGCAATAGACCGCCAGGTCCGCGCCCAGGCGCAGGCTGCTGTCGGCGTTGAAGGCCAGCTCGGCGCCGCCCTCGGGGGTGGCCACCCAGTTGGTCAGGTGCAGTTCGAGTGCGCTCAGGCCGCCTTCGGACTCGTCCATCTTCAGCGCGGTCATCAGCGTCGACAGCCGCTCGTCGGGCTGGTCGGCGATGCGCAGCGTCGGGCGGGCGCTGAAGATCGCCGTGCGGCTGAGGGTGGTCTCGGACATGGTGGCGGCTCGTCGGCGATCGATCAGTCCGCGCTCAGTCGGGCGCTGCGTTCGGCCAGCAGCCGTAGCTCGGTTTCGAGCGAGGCTCGCAGCGTTTCGCCCCCCGCCGCAGCCGGCGCGGCCGGTGGCGTGGGCGGCGCCTCGCGGGCCGGGTCGCGCTGGATGTCGGCGCTGACTTCTTCGAAGGTGATGGCCATGTCAGCCTCCGCCGAGCCGCCTCAAGGAGGCTGAGCGCCCCCTCGGGGGGCAGTGAACGCAGTGAGCGTGGGGGTGGTCGGTCATTTCAGTTTCCGAACTTGATGCGTTGATGTAAGTCGGCGCCCGCGCCCACATCGGCACTCAGGCTGCCGCCGGCGCCCACCTGGACCCGCCCGCCCGGGCCGAAGCTTGCTGCACCGGCGCCGCGCGGTGGTGGCAGCAGCGCGGCGCGGGCTTCGGGCAGGCCGATCGAGACCTTTGGCGGGCTGGCACGCAGGCCACCGAAGGCCGCACCGGCGCCGACGCTCGCACCCACACCGATGCCGCCGCCGATTCCGATCCCCACGCCCACGCCGACACTCGCCGCCGGCGCGAATCCGACCGCGGCCGACAAGGAGATCTCGCCACCCACGCTCAGCCCCGCGCCAGCGCCAAAGCGCAGGCTGGCCGAGCCGCTGGCGCCGGCGATGGCACGTGCCGCCCGCGGGTCGCCCAGCGCGCTGGCGATGGCCGCCGCGCCGCCGGCGGTCGGCCCCGGGCCGGCCGGCAGCACGACCGGGTCGGGCGCGAAGCTGCCGTCCACCGCCGCCGCCGGGTTCTTGCTGCTCTCGAATTCGACCTCCTGGCTGGCCAATGTCAGCGCGATGCTGGCGCGCAGCGGCACGCCGCTGGCGGCGAAGAAGTCGATGGTTTCCTTGTACTGCTCGATCACGCCCTTGAAGCGGTAGGTGCCCCAGCCGAACTCGACCTTGGGCGCGAACTTCTTCTTGCCGTCGGGCGAGGGTTCGAGCAGGCGCGAGACCTGTTCGGTCTTGATGCGCACGTCGCTGCCGTCGTCGGTGCTGTCGAAGATCAGTGTCATCACCAGCTTGGCGCTGCTCTTCTTGACGAACTGGCGCGCGCCGTTGTTGCCGTTGCGGTCGTCGAACTGGTTGGTGATGGTGTATTCGAGCGAGGCCGGGTTGAACTGCACGTCGAACTCGGTCGCACCGCCGCCGGCGCCTTCGAGCACGCGGAAGTTCGCCTTCGCGATCGACTGGACTTCAGGCAGGCTGGCCATGTCAGCCTCCCTCCGCGTCGACCAGGCGCAGGCCTTCGTGCGCCAGGTGCAGTTCTTCGATGCCGATCTCGTTGCTCTTGGCGTCGAGGTTGGCGGCCTTGAACTTGACCGGCAGGCAGCGGTCCAGGCCCCAGGTGACGACGGTCTCGTCGGCCGCGTTGCGCATCTCGATCTCGGCCGACAGCCGCCACGCATAGCCGCCGCCGCCCACCAGCTGGAACCACTTGAAGAGGTCGCGCGTGCGCGTCATGCCGCGCTTGAGCACCACGGTGGCAAAGCTCACCGGCCCGGCCAGCTGCACCGCACCGTAGTTGGCGCCGCCGGGTTTCACGACCTTGGGCTCCATCGTGGCTTCGAGCCCGCTGCATTCGGAGAACGCGCCGCTGCAGACCTCGACCGCATCGCTGCTGCCGCCGCTGGCGCGCTTGAAGCGGATGTGGAAGCGGAAGACGTGCAACGGCGCCAACAGGTTCTCGTCGCTCATGCCGCCTCCCGCAGTCCGGTCGCACCGAGCGCATTGCCCAGCTGCAGCCGCACCGTGATGACTTCGATCGCCTGCGCCGGCCGCACGCTGATCTCGGCGATCAGCCGACCGGCGTCGAGATCGGCCTGCGTCATGGTGCTGCGGTCGCAGCGCACCTGGAAGGCCTGCGCCGCGTTGGCGCCGGCAAAGGCGCCTTCGTTCCAGTAGCCGAGCAGCAGGTCTTCGAGGCTGCGGCGCAGCCGGGCCCAGGTCTGCGTGCCGTTGGTCTCGAAGGCGAGGTGGTCGCCCTGCGCGCGTGCGGTGCGCAGGATGCTCGCCAGCAACCGGCTGGCGCCGCCGAAGCGCCAGGCCTCCTGCGGCGAGGTGGTCACGTCCGACTGCAGCATCCAGCCCAGCGGGCCGGGCGTGAAGACACACACCTGGCGCGCCAGCCGCTGCACCGCGCCACCTTCGCCCAGGCCCCACGACAGCGGCGGCTCCGCATCGAACAGGTCACGCAGATACGGCAGCGAGAAGTCGCCTGCCACCGAGCGGAAACAGCCGCGCCGCGTGGCGTTGCTGGCCAGCAGGCCGGCGAGCACGCCTTCGGGCGGCTCCAGGCCTTCGGGCAGATCGGTGCCGGCGGCGCTGCGCAGCCACGGCCACGCCAGCTGCACGAAGGCGCTGGCGCTGCCGGTGTCGTCGTCCGGGGCGCGGCTGCCGTCCGGGCGCAGCACGCCGATGCGCTCCAGGTAGGCGCGCATGTCGGCCTGTGCGTGCACCGCCGCGCCGCCGCTCGCGGTGCGGCGGGTGTCGACCCATGGCAGCGGCAGCGAGGCCAGCAGCAGGTGCTCGCGCTGGCGCCGTGCCAGGAAACCGCGCGCGGCCCCGACCGCCAGCATCCAGGCGGCGTAGCCGGCGCTGTCGAGCCGCGGCGCGGGCAGGCGGCGCAGGCCGGTGTCGGGCGGCGGCTCGGCCTCGACGCTGCATTCGACGAAGGTTTCGGGCGTGGTCTGGGCCGGGCTGGCGAGCGGCGCCACCGGCTGGCTGGCGCAGGCGTCGGCCAGGTCGGGGAACAGCACGAAGCTGTTGTCGCGCAGGCCGTAGAGGTGTTCGATGCCTTGCCAGGTGCTCGGATCGTGCGGTGCGAACGGGCGGCTGGGCGCGACGGTCTGGGCGAAGTCGGGGATCAGGCGGCGCAGGCGTGGGCGTAACTGGGCGCTGCGCTGGGTGTCGTCTTCGAGGAAGGGCCACGGATCGCCGACCCGGATCACGATCGCGCGCCGGCCGCCGCGGGCAAAGAAGCTGCGCAGCGCGGCGCCCAGGTAGGTGGCGCAGACGGCGCTGCCCGTGGCCGCGAGCGGGCGTCGCTCCCAGGCGTAGAGCTGGTCGAACAGCGCCCAGTTGTCGATCACGACGGGCAGGTTGTCGAGCGCCTCGACCTGCACCGCCGGCCGGGCCCAGACGCCGTCGATCCAGCCGTCGGCCCGCAGTTGCGCCCGCACCGACGCCGGCAGCGCCGCCCCGCGACGGCGCGCCACGTGGCCGATGAAACAGGCCACGTCGGCGCGCTGCCGATCGGGTTCGACCGGCGCGCTGGCAACTTCGAAGACGAGGCTCATGGCGTTTGCCTGGATGGCCTCAATCGCCCAGTTCCATCGCTTCGGCCGACAGCACGATCTCTTCCATCGCGACGTCGCCCCCGCCCTTGGCCGCCAGCGTGGGCCCGCTGTATTTCATCGGGATCACGCCGCGCAGCAGCCACGACTGCACCGGTTTCTGCGACTCGTCGAGCAGCGTGATGGTCACGCTCTTCTGCGCCTCGGGGCCCTTGGTGCGGGCGTCGCCGATCCAGGCGAACAGGGTCTTGGAGTCGAGGATGCCACGCTTGAGCGTGACGTCGTTGACCTTGTGCACGCCGCCGAGCTTGCGCACGTGGTTTTCCTTGTCGTTGCCGTTGCGGTACTCGGCCACCGTGATGTCGGTGCCGATGCCCGAGACGTCGGAGAAGCCGCCGAAGACCTCGCCGCCGTCGAAGTTGACGATGAAGTTGAAGGCGCCGTAGGGCGTGGTGCGATTGGCCATGCTGATGCTCCTTGGGCTATGCCGTCATCAGGCGCGGGCGTCGGCGGTCTTCTGGCCGATGCGGAAGATCACGAACTCGGCCGGCTTGATGATGGCCACGCCGATCAGGCAGATCAGGCGGCCGTTGTCGAGGTCGTTCTGCGTCATGGTGCTGCGGTCGCAGCGCACGAAAAACGCCTCTTCGACCGAGCCGCCGAGCAGCGCGCCGCCGCGCCATTCGTTGTACAAAAAGTCGGAGATGGTCTGCCGCACGTTGGCCCACAGGCGCTCGCCGTTGGGCTCGAACACCGCCCACTGCGTGCCGCGGTCGATCGACGATTCGAGGTAGTTGAAGTAGCGCCGGTCGGAGACGTACTTCCATTCCGGATCGCTCGACGCCAGCCGTGCACCCCACACCCGGTAGCCGCGCCCGCTCAGGTAGCGCAGGCAGTTGATGCCGATCGGGTTGAGCACCTCCTGCTGGGCGAAGTTGATGTCGGTCTCGAAACGCAGCGCGCCGCGCACCACCTCGTTGGCCGGCGCCTTGTAGACGCCGCGTTCGATGTCGTTGCGGGCGTAGACGCCGGCCACGAAGCCCGACGGCGGCAGCGTGATCTCGCGCGGGATGTCGTCGCGGCCGGGCCGTGCCAGCGGGTTGGGCGTGACCACCCACGGGTAGTAGAGCGCGGCGTATTTGCTGTCGATGCGGCCACGCGCATCGCGCACCTGGCCGGGGGTCTGCAGCGGCGGCGTGTCGAGCACGGCGATGCGGTAGGCGCGGCGCGTTTCGGCGTGGCCGATCAGCGCGTTCTGCACCGCCTGCGCGTCGGCGTAGGCGCTGCTGCCGGGGGCGGCGACGATGGCGACGTCTTCGAGCGCGAGCAGTTGCGCCAGCGCGTGGGCGTAGCTGCCGACGCTGGTGGCGGCGCCCACGCCGGGTGCGGCGCCGTCGCTGCCGCCACTCAGGTTGGCGAAGCGTCGGCCTTCGGTGTCGCCGGCCAGCGCGGGCAGCGCGGCGATCGCGGCCTGCAGCTCGAAGGCGTTGACACCGCTGCCGATCTGCAGCCACACCAGGTTCTGCAGGTCGTCGCTGCGGGTGCTCGGGTGTTCGGCCAGCACGGTGCCGATGGCGCGCGGGTGGCCGGCGGCCAGGCCGAGCTCGTCCCAGCCTTGCACGTAGCCGTCGGCGTCGATGAACTCGGCGGCCAGCGTCAGCAGCTCGGCGCGGATCGGGTCGGCCACGGTCAGCGTGCCGGCGGGCGTGGCGCTGTCCTGCCAGAGGTTGCCGACCTTCTGGTAGAGCGTGACGGTGTCGACCGGTGGCGCGCCGCTGCTCACGGTGACACGCGCCAGACTGCCGGCGGGTGCGGTGTCGAGCGTGCGGGCGGTAGCCGGGCGCGGCACTTCGCGCAGCAGCAGGCGGCCGTTGCCGCTGGCGCCGGGGAAACGGGCGCGGGCGGTGACGCGGTCGGCCTCGGTGGCGGGTTCAGCCGGCGGGGCGCCGGTCAGGATCAGCGGCGCGCTGGCGCTGCCGGCGCCGTTGGCGGTGCGCACCACGTAGAGCCGCGAGCCGCCGTTGTCGTAATACGCCCGCACCGCGTGGGCCAGGAAGTTGAGCCGATTCGCCGCCGCGCTGACGTCGCTGAGCGCGAGGTTCTCGAGACTGCCGTAGTAGCGCTCGAAGTCCGGCAGGCTGGTGATCAGCTCCGAGCGGGTGCCGACCGGGCCGCGCCGGGTCGGGCCGACGAAGGCAGTGGTGCTGGTGCCCACGCCCTCGATGGACTTGGCGCGAAAGCTCGTCTCTTCGACGTAGACACCGGGTGCCAGGTATTCAGGCATGGCTGGGACTCCTTTGCATGAAGGGGGAGGTCGTGACAACGCACTCGCGGGCCTTCATGGCAATGCGAGCGAAAGAGACAACACGAGGTTCGTGCCGGCCGACAGCTGCACCGCGCGGTTGGCGCGTGGCAGCGTGTTGCGCTGGGCTTCGAGCCGGTCGGGATCGACCAGCGGCAGGGCGGCCGGCTCGCGGCCGTCGCGCACCCGCGCCGCGCTGGTGCGCAGGCCGGCGGCGGGGTCGAACACGGCGATGATCTGGGCGGTGATCTCGTTGACGACCACCGAGCCCGGCACGTCCGACCAGGTCGTGATCGGCACGCCGGGCACGCTCACCAGCGCCTCGCCGCGCCAGTCGGTCAGGCCGCGGGCGAGGGTGCGGTTGCCCTGGCGCACCAGCAGCAGCGCGCCGCCGAGCGCGTCGTCGCTGGTGTTGTGGGTGACGCTGACGCGCAGCACGCACCAGTTGGCGCCGGTGGCGGCGGTGCTGGCCGGGAACAGCGCCACGTCGATCGGGCGGAACAGCGAATCGGCCTGGTCGGCGTTGTCGGCTGCCGGGTCGCGTGGCAGCGCGATCGCGGCCAGCCGCGGCAGGTAGCGGCCGGCCGGGTCGCGCACGGTGGCGGTGAGCTGCACGCTGCCTTGGGCGGGGCTGGCGGGTGGTGCATCGAACACGGCCTCGTGCGCGGCCAGCGCCGGCAGCTGGTGGATGACGTGCAGGCCGCTGCGGTTGCGCAGCAGGCGCGCCTGGGGGATCTCGACCGTCATCGGCGTGTTCAGCGCCACGCCGGTGTTGACGTCGATGCAGCGCAGCGCGCCCAGCACGCGGTGCTCGACCCGCTCCAGCTCGTGGATCACGCGTGTCATGGCGTGCCCTCGGTGCCGGTGAGCGAGCCCAGGCCGAGCCGGCGCGCCACCACCGGGCGGCCTTCGGTGACGGCGTCGGGGTCGATGCGCACCAACCGCGCGATGTACGACACCGACAGCCGGTAGGCCGGCTCGAGTGCGTCCCAGATGCGCATCATGTCCTCGTTGGCCAGCTCGGACGGGATCACCTGGATCACCTCGTCGGGCGCCCAGTCGGCCTCGGGCGAGAGCGACGAGGCGTCGAGGATCGGGTGCAGGTAGAGCTGGCGCAGCGCCCAGGTCAGCGTGATCTGCTCCTCCTGCGCGGTGGCCGACCAGGCCGTCAGCAGGTAGTGAAGATCAAGGCCCAGCGGCGCCTGCTGTTCGGGCGTCATGCGGTCGGGGCGCTGCTGGCGGTTGTGTTCGTTGACGGTGACGCGGTAGAGGTAGAGCGAGATCCGCGTGCCTTCCTCGACCGCGGCGGCCAGCTCGCCTGACGACAGCAGCGCGAACTCGCAGGCCGGCATCGGCGAGCCCCCGAGGTTGTTCGGATAGGTGTTGCGCAGATAGGTCACGATGGATTGCCCCACCGAATGAACTGCCCGGACGTTGGCCATGGATGCGTCGTGTTGGGATCCGATTGATTGGGTTCGAAGGGCCCGCCTCAGGGAACGGCCGACTGCACAGCGCGATAGATCACGCTGCCATCGGGCAGGGTGGTGCGGCCCAGGGCCTGTTGCCGCACCAGCTCATCGAGCGCCCGCCGCACGTCGGGCGGCGGCGCTTCCACGTTCATCTCAGGCAACCACCACTGGGCGATGCCCTGCTCGCTGTCAGCGGCCGTTGGGTGGCGTGCCAGGTAGGCCAGGATGGCCTGCATCGCACGCTGTGATCGGGCGCCTGTGTCATCGGGCAAGGAAGTCTCCCCAAGCTTGGGAGAACTGACGCGAAGCGCGTGCCAGCCTGCGATGTCATCGCAAGTGATTGATTCGATTGAATATCGCCTTCATCTCGGCCCGGTGGTGGGTGGTTTTCGACCCGCCTGGCGTGACCCGCCGGGGCAGATTCGACCCACCCCTGGCGGGTGGGCCGCGGGCGCTCAGAAGCGGCTGTCGAGCGGTTCTGGGGTGTGGCCCAGGCCGTGTTTCTTGAGCAGCTTGCCGAGCGCGCGGCGCTCCTTGCCGGCCAGCCGCGCGGCGTGGGTCACGTTGCCGGACGTGGCCAGCATCAGCTGTTCGAGGTATTCGCGCTCGAAGCGCTGCATGACCTGCTCACGCGCCTCGTTGTAGGCGCACAGCGGCTGGCGGCGCTCGTCGCTCGGGCGGGCTGGCGTTGTCAGACCGGTGAGGGCTGCGAAATCGCTGACCAGACGCAGCGGCAGGCGATCCGTGGCCCGCCGGCGCAGCGCGATGGCCGGCGGCGCGGCCGGCCGCGGCGGTTCGAGCAGCACCGCGCCGTGGCTGTCGGACAGCAGCAGGGCGCGCTGCACGCAGTTGTCGAGTTCGCGCACGTTGCCGGGCCAGCTGTGGCTGTCGAGCCAATCGAGGCTGGAGGCATGCAGTTGCCGCGCGGCCACGCCGTACTGGCGCGCATGGCGGGCGATGAAATGTTCGGCCAGGATGCGGGCGTCGCCCGGGCGCTGGCGCAGCGGCGGCATCTCCAGCGGCAGCACGTTGAGGCGGAACGCCAGATCGTCGCGGAAGGCGCCCGACTGCAGCAGCTCGCGCAGCCGCGGGCTGGCCGCCGCGATGATGCGCACGTTGCCCAGGCATTCGCGCGAGCCGCCCACCGGCCGGTAGGTGTAGTCCTGCAGGAAACGCAGCAGCGCCACCTGGGCGCGTTGCGGCAGCGAGTCGAGCTCATCGAGGAACAGCGTGCCGCCGTCGGCCGCGTGGACCAGCCCGGCGCGCGCCTGGCGAGCGTCGGTGTAGGCGCCGCGTTCGCAGCCGAACAGCTCGCTCTCGATCAGCGCCTCGGGGATGGCGCCGCAGTTCAGCGGCACGAACGGCGCATCGCAGCGCGCCGACTGGTAGTGGATGGCGCGGGCGGCGAGTTCCTTGCCGGTGCCGGTCTCGCCTTCGATCAGCACCGGCGCGTCGTTGCGCGCCATGCGCTCGATCAGCGCCACCACCTGCAGGAACACCGGCGAGCGGCCGATCAGCCGCGGTGCGGCCGCGCTCATCCGCGAACCCTCGCAGGGCACCAGGCCCGCGCTCGGCCTCGTGTCTGTCGGGACGAAGGTGATTGTTCTGACATGTCGACTCCCCCGCTGCGGACGCCGGACCACTGGCGCCTGCTCTGAATCTAGTAGAGCGCGAAAAACCGGACAAGCGGGGTGCCCCGATTTATGTAACCACGGGTTGCCTCACACCCTTTCCCGAGCCCCGAATTGGCGCAGATCAGGGTTCGATCTGCCGTGAATGCACCGACCTGGGGGGCTGTTTGTGCCGCCCAGGACCACTTTGCCTCGGGCTCGAAGGCCTGCGGTCGGATGGCACGCTCCATGCAATATCCCTTGTTGTATACCAGTGAGTGCACCAAAACCGTGACATCCACCACACAAGCCCCCCGTACCCTGACGCAATGGCAAGAGGCCTACCGGGCCGGAGCCGAGCCGGCGGACCTGCTGCCGGCGCTGCGACATCGGTTGATCCGTGGTGACGATCCGGCGGTGATCCGCTGGGTGACGGGCGACGAGTTGGCACGCCGCCTCGGCCAGCTGGCCGAGGTGGCCGCGGCCCATGCCGACCGCGCCGCGCTGCTCAAGGTGCTGCCGCTGTTCGGCGTGCCGTTCGCGGTCAAGGACAACATCGACATCGCCGGCATCGAGACCACCGCCGCCTGCCCGGCCTTTGCGCACGTGGCCGGCCAGTCGGCCGAGGCCGTGCGCCGGCTCGAAGCAGCCGGTGCGGTGTGGATCGCCAAGACCAACCTCGACCAGTTCGCCACCGGCCTGGTCGGCGCTCGCAGCCCCTACGGCCGGCCAGCCAGCGTGTTCGACGCCGCGCGCATCAGCGGCGGATCCAGTTCGGGCTCGGCGGTGCTGACCGCGCGTGGCGACGTGGCTTTTGCGCTCGGCACCGACACCGCCGGCTCGGGTCGCGTGCCGGCGGGTTTCAACGAACTGGTGGGCCTCAAGCCGACGCCCGGGCGGGTCAGCACCGCCGGCGTGCTGCCGGCCTGCCGCAGCCTCGATTGCGTGTCGGTGTTCGCCCACTCGGTCGAGGACGCCGCCGTGGTGCTGTCGGTGATCGAAGGCGCCGATGCGGCCGATGCCTACAGCCACTTCGCGCCCGGCCCGTCGACCTGGGCGCCGCGCCTGAAGGTGGGCGTGCCGCGCGTGCCGTTCTTCTTCGGCGACGCGGGTTACGAGGCCGCGTGGTCCTGGGCCGTGGCGCAGATGGCCGCGCTCGGCCACGAGATCGTCGCGCTCGACTTCGCGCCGCTCGACGAAGTGGCGGCTCTGCTCTACGACGGCCCGTGGGTGGCCGAGCGCCATGCGGTCGTCGCGGCGCTGCTGAGCGCGCAACCCGATGCGCTCGACGCCACCGTGCGCCGCGTCATCACGCGCGCCGTCGGCATGAGCGCCACCGACGCCTTCCGCGGCCTCTATCGCCTGCAGGACCTGAAGGCGGCGGGGGAGGCCACCTGGTCGCGCTGCGACCTGCTGATGGTGCCGACCGCGCCCGGCCATCCGCGTTTCAGCGAACTCGATGCCGACCCGGTGGGCGTCAACTCGCTGCTCGGCCGCTACACCAACTTCGTCAACCTGCTGGGCTGGTGCGCGCTGGCGCTGCCGGCCGGGCGCACCGCGGTTGGCCTGCCGTTCGGCGTGACCTTCATCGCGCCGGGCAATCACGACGCCGCACTGGCGCGTTTCGGCCTGGGCTGGCAGGCGGCGCAGGGCGTTGCCTCACCGGCGGCGACGCCCGCTCTCTGGCCCCAGTCCGAGCCCGAGATGGCGATCGCGGTGGTCGGCGCGCATCTGTCCGGCCTGCCGCTGAACTGGCAGCTGACCGAACGCGGCGCCACGCTGATCGAAGCCACCCGCACCGCGCCGCGCTACCGCCTGCACGCGCTGCCCGGCACCGTGCCGCCCAAGCCCGGCATGGTGCGCGACAGCCTGCGCGGCGGCTCGATCGCGCTCGAGGTCTGGCGCATGCCGCAGCGCGCGGTCGGCAGCTTCCTGGCGCTGATCCCGCAGCCGCTCGGCCTGGGCTCGATCGAGCTGGCCGACGGCCGCTGGGTGCACGGTTTCGTCTGCGAGGCCGAAGCCACCGCGCAGGCAAGCGACATCACCGAGCTGGGCGGCTGGCGGGCCTACCTGCAAGCCGTTGCCGCCGCCCTTCCTGTCCCCCCGAGGAGTTGAGCCATGGCCCTGACGCCCACTGAAATCGAACACCTCATCAACGGCGCCGCGCCGGCCGTCGGCCTGAAGCTGACCTTCGAGCAGAAGCGCGGTGTGGCCACCTACCTGGCGCTGGCCGCCGAGATGGCCGATCTGGTGCAGGGCCTGCCGCTCGGCCGCGACGACGAATCGGGCAGCGTCTTCACGCCGGTGTCGCCTGGGTCTGCAGCATGAACAACTCAGCGTTGAACGCGCTCTCGCGGGACGAGCGCCGGGCCGCTCCCAAGCCGGCCCGGATCCCCTCGGGGGCTGAGCCCGGACACGATCAGTCCGGTGGACTGGTCGTGCCTGGCGAAGGGCTGGGCCGTGCGGCCCAGCGCGGCCTGCAAGGCCGGCTGACGTACCCGTCTGACGAGGGGCAAACATGACGGCGCTCTGGCAATCGGACGCGGCCGGCATCGCCGCCGGCGTGCGCGATGGCTCGACCTCGGCGCGAGCCGGCGTCGAACAATGCCTGGCGCGCATCGCAGCCACCGAGCCGCAGGTCAACGCCTTCACCTCGGTGCTGGCGGATCGGGCGCTGCGCCGCGCCGGCCAGATCGACAAGCACACGCGCCGCAGCGAGCTGTCGCTGGCGGGCGTGCCGTTCGCGGTCAAGAACCTGTTCGACGTTGCCGGCCTGCCGACGCTGGCGGGCTCCAAGATCGAGCGCGACACGCTGCCGGCGGCCCGCGACGCGCTGCTGGTGCGCCGGCTCGAAGCGGCCGGCGCAATCCTGGTCGGCGCGCTCAACATGGACGAGTACGCCTACGGCTTCACCACTGAAAACACCCATTACGGCACCACCCGCAACCCGCATGACCTGACGCGCATCTCGGGCGGCTCGTCGGGCGGCTGCGGCGCGGCGATCGCGGCCGGCCAGGTGCCGATCACGCTCGGCTCGGACACCAACGGCTCGATCCGTGTGCCCGCGTCGCTGTGCGGCACCTTCGGCCTGAAACCCACCTTCGGCCGGCTGCCGCGCACCGGCAGCTACCCGTTCGTGGCCAGCCTCGATCACCTCGGGCCGTTTGCCCGCACGGTGGCCGATCTGGCGCTGACGTATGACGCGATGCAAGGCCCGTCGCACGACGATCCCGGTTGCGCCCGGCGGGCCCCCGAACGTGTGACCGGCGAGCTCGGGCTCGGCGCCGAAGGTCTGCGCATCGGCGTGCTGGGCGGCTGGTTCCGCAACATGGCGATGCCCGAGGCGCTGGCTGCCGTCGACGCGCTGGCGCAGGCGCTCGGCACGACGCGGCTGATCGAATGGCCCGAGGTCGAGCGGGCCCGCGCGGCGGCCTTCCTGATCAGCAACTCCGAAGGCGCGACGCTGCACCTCAACGACCTGCGCCGGCGCGCGCAGGATTTCGAGCCGTTGTCACGCGATCGTTTCCTGGCCGGCGCCTTGTTGCCCGCCGCCTGGGTGCAGCAGGCGCAGCGTGTGCGGCACTGGTTTGCCCGCCGGGTGGCGCGTTCGTTCGAGACTGTCGACGTCGTGCTCGCGCCGGCCACGCCTTGCGTCGCGCCGGTGATCGGCACCGAATGGCTCGAGATCGACGGCAAGCGCCTGCCCGCGCGCCCCAGCCTGGGCCTGCTGACGCAGCCGGTGTCGTGCATCGGCCTGCCGGTGGTGACGGTGCCGGTGTGGGGCATGAACCCGACGTTGCCGCACCTGCCGATCGGCGTGCAGGTGATCGCCGCGCCCTGGCGCGAAGACCTGGCGCTGCGGGTGGCCGCCCACCTCGAGGCGCGCGGCCTGTGCAGCGCACCGATCGCCAAGCTGAACTGATCGACGCAGCGAGACACCGCATGGACATCAACCTGAGCGACGTGCAGGCCGAACTCTGCGGCGTGTTCGACGCCTACGAGGCCGCCCTCGTCAGCAACGACGTCGCCACCCTCGACGCCCTGTTCTGGGCCAGCGAACACACCGTGCGCTACGGCACCGGCGAGAACCTGATCGGCATCGAGGCGATCCGCGCCTTCCGCAACGCGCGCTCGTCGCAAGGCCTGGCTCGCGTGCTGAGCCACACCGTCATCACCACCTTCGGCCGCGACTTCGGCACCGCCATGACCGAGTTCGTGCGCCCCTCCTACCGCCAGGACGGCCGGCTGCTGCGCGTGGGCCGGCAGAGCCAGACGTGGGTGCGCACGGCAGAGCCCGGCCACGGCGGCTGGCGCGTGGTGGCCGCGCACGTCAGCCTGCTCGACCTGCCTGCCGACTGATTTCCTTCCTGTCCCTGTCCTTCCGACCCGAACCCTGAAAGGTAGCCCCCATGAAACACGACGCCGACAAGCCCGAAACCACCTCCCCGCTGCGCCGCCAGCTGCTGGCCGGCGGCGCCCTGGCGGGTGCCTCGCTTGCGCTGCCCGGCGCACTGCGCGCCGCACTGGCGCAGACGCCGGTCGTGGTCGGCGTGATCTACGTCGGCCCGCGCGGCGACTTCGGCTACAACCAGGCGCAGGCCGCGGCTGCCGCGGCGATCAAGAAGCTGCCGGGCGTCAAGGTGGTCGAGGAAGAAAACGTGCCCGAAACCGCCGCGGTGCAGAAGACCATGGAGGCCATGATCAACCAGGACAAGGCCACGCTGATCTTCCCGACCTCGTTCGGCTACTTCGACCCGCACATGCTGAAGATGGCCGAGAAGTACCCCAAGGTGCGCTTCGCCCACTGCGGCGGCATGTGGACCGCCGGCAAACATCCGACCAACACCGGCAGCTACTTCGGCTACATCGACGAATGCCAGTTCCTGGCCGGCGTGGTCGCTGCCCACGCCAGCAAGACCAAGAAACTCGGTTTCATCGCCGCCAAGCCGATCCCGCAGGTGCTGCGCAACATCAACGCCTTCACGATGGGCGCACGCTCGGTCGACCCGGCCTTCACCACCCGCGTGATTTTCACCGGCGAGTGGTCGATGCCGGTGAAAGAAGCCGAAGCCGCCACCAGCCTGATCGACCAGGGCGTGGACGTGTTGACCTGCCACGTCGACAGCCCGAAGGTGATCGTCGAGACCGCCGAGAAGCGTGGCGTCTTCAGCTGCGGCTACCACGCCAGCCAGGCCGCGCTCGCGCCCAAGGGCTATCTCACCGGCGCCGAGTGGGACTGGGCCACGCCCTATGCCGCGCAGATCAAGGCGGCGCAAAGCGGTGCGGCGATGCCCAACTTCCTGCGCGGCGGCTTGAAGGACGGCTACGTGAAGCTGTCGCCCTACGGCGCCGCCGTCTCGGCCGCGGCCAAGAAGAAGGCCGACGAGATCAAGGCCGCGATGGTGGCGGGCAAGTACGTCATCTTCAAGGGCGGCCTGAAGGACAACAAGGGCGCGGTCGTGATCCCGGCGGGTAGCAACCTCGAACAGTTCAACCCCGAGCTGGAGAAGATGAACTACCTGGTCGAGGGCGTGCTCGGTTCGATCCCAGGCTGAACGAGGAGTACCGCCATGAGCAGCATCTCGATCCCGGCCAGCGCGCCGATCACGGCGCCGTCGCCGGTCGCGCTGAAAGTGCGTGCGATGTTCGACGCGCTGCTGCCAGCCGGCGCCGCGCTGTTGCTCACGGTGCTGCTGTTTTCGCTGGCGGTGGCGCTGGCGGGCTTCAATCCGGGCGAGGTCTGGTCGTTGATCTTCCTCGGCGGTTTCGGCGACGCTTTTGCGTGGCAGAACACGCTGCAGCGCGCCGCGCCGCTGCTGCTCACCGGCCTCGCGGTGGCGCTGCCGGCGCAGGCCGGGCGCGTGATCATCGGCGCCGAAGGGGCGTTGGTGCTTGGCGGGCTGGTGGCGTCGGCCTTCGGCAACGTGCTGGCCGATGCGAAGGTGCCGGCACTGATCGTCTGGCCGGCGATGGCGCTGGCCGGGGCGCTGGCCGGTGGCATCTGGATCGGCGGGGTCGGCTGGCTGCGCGAGCGGCGCGAGGTCAACGAGACCATCGCCAGCCTGCTGATGTCGTTCATCGCCATCGCGCTGTTCAACCAGTGTGTCGAGACGGTGCTGCGCGACCCGGCCAGCTTGAACAAGCCTTCGACGCGCACGCTGCCCGAGGCGCTGATGCTGCCGCCGATGCCCGGGCTGGACGTGCACTGGGGCCTGGCGGTCGGCATCGTGGTGGCGCTGATCGCCTGGGGCGTGATGCGATTGACGCCGCTGGGCCTGGCGCTGCGCATCGCCGGTGGCAACCCGCGTGCGGCTCTCGGCGTCGGCCTGCCGGTGGCGTGGCTGACGGTCGGCGCCTGCGTGGCCGGTGGTGCCTGTGCCGGCCTGGCGGGTGCGGTCGAAGTGGCGGCGGTACACGGCGCGGCCAACGTGTCGCTGGTGGCGGGTTACGGCTACAGCGGCATCCTGATCGCGTTCGCGGCGCGCTTCTCGCCGGGTGGTGTGATCCCGGTGGCGATCCTGGTCGGCGGCATCGCCGCCAGCGGCAGCTTGCTGCAACGCCGGCTCGGCCTGCCCGATGCGTCGGTCACGGTGCTGCTGGGCTTCGCCTTCGTCGCGCTGATCGGCTGCGAGACATTGCGCGGCCGCACGTTCACTCTGCGCCGCGGCGCTCGGAAAGGTTGAAGCATGGACGGCAACGACATCGGCTGGTGGGGCGTGCCCCTGGCCATCATCGGCGGCGCGATCCGCGTCGGCACGCCGCTGCTGTGGGTGAGCCTGGGCGAGACGGTCACCGAGAAGGCCGGCCGCATCAACCTCGGCCTCGAAGGCACCTTGCTGATGGGCGCGATGACGGCGTTCGCGGTTTCGATGAGCACCGGCAACCCGTGGCTGGGCGTGATCGCAGCCGCCTTGATGGGCATCGTGTTTGGCGTGCTGCACGGCGTGTTGTGCAGCCTGCCGCGGGTCAACGACACGGCGATGGGCATCGCCTTGATGCTGGCCGGCTCGGGCCTGGCGTTCTGGCTCGGCAAGCCGCTGATCCAGCCGACCGCGCCCGGTCTGCCGCCGATCGTGCTGGGCGGCTGGACCGATCAACCGGCGCTGAAGGCCGCGTTATCGATCAACTCGCTGTTCGTGGTCGGCCTGGTGCTGGCGTTCATCGTGCACTGGGCGCTAGTCCACACCAGCTTCGGCCTGCGCCTGCGGGTGGTCGGCGACAGCGAAAACGCTGCGCGTGCCTTCGGCCTGTCGCCCACCGCCTACCGCGTGCTGGCCACCGCATTCGGCGGCGCCTGCGCGGGGGTGGGCGGCTCGTCGCTGTCGCTGGTCTACCCGGGCGCGTGGAGCGAGGCGCTGTCGAGCGGGCAGGGCGTGATGGCGGTGGCGCTGGTGATCTTCGCGCGCTGGGATCCGCGCCGCTGCGTGCTCGCCGCGCTGCTGTTCGGCGGCGCCAGCGCCATCAGCCCGGCGCTGCAGGCGATGGGTTATTCGGCCGGCTACTACCTGTTCGGCGCCTTGCCCTATGTGCTGACGCTGGCGCTGCTGATCGGCCTGGGCAAACCGGGGCCGAGCGACGGCGCGCCGGGTGAACTGTCGTTGAACCGCTGACCGGAGTCATCGCATGAACCGCTACTCCCCAGTCGACGCCAACCCCTACCCCTGGCCCTTCGATGGCGACTGGACCGCGGCCAACACCGCGCTGGTCATCATCGACATGCAGACCGACTTCTGCGGCGTCGGCGGCTACGTCGACCGCATGGGCTACGACCTGTCGCTGACACGTGCGCCGATCGGCCCGATCGCGTCGCTGCTGGCAAAGGCCCGCGCCATCGGCATGCACGTGATCCACACCCGCGAGGGCCATCGGCCTGATCTGTCGGACTTGCCCGCCAACAAGCGCTGGCGCTCGCGCCGCATCGGCGAGGGCGGCGTGGGCATCGGCGATCCGGGCCCGTGCGGGCGCATCCTGGTGCGCGGCGAACCCGGCTGGCAGATCATCGAAGAACTTGCGCCCGCGCCTGGCGAGCCGGTGATCGACAAACCCGGCAAGGGTTCGTTCTGCGCCACCGACCTGGAGCTGATCCTGCACAGCCGCGGCATCCGCAACCTGATCCTGACCGGCATCACCACCGACGTCTGCGTGCACACCACGATGCGCGAGGCCAACGACCGCGGCTTCGAGTGCCTGATCGTCAGCGACGGCACGGCAGCCACCGACCGCGGCAACCACGATGCGGCGCTGAAGATGGTGACGATGCAGGGCGGCGTGTTCGGCGCGGTGGCGTCGTCGGCCGCGATCCTCACCGCTTTGGGAGTGATGTGATGAAAGTGACTGTTTCGATGCGCACGTGGGCCGAGCGCCGGGCCGCTCCCAAGCCGGCCCACATCCCCTCGGGGGATCGGTCGACGTACCCGTCGGACGAGGGGCAGTCATCATGAGCGAGTTGATTCCCCCGCCCGTTGAAGTGACCGGCGCCGCCCGTGTCGAGATGATGGGTTTCTCGAAACGCTTCGGCGCGCTGCAGGCGCTCGATGACGTGTCGCTCACCGTCGAGGCCGGATCCTTCCACGCGCTGCTGGGCGAAAACGGCGCCGGCAAGTCGACGCTGGTCAAGGCGCTGATCGGCTTCTACCAGGCCGACACCGGCAGCGTGTCGGTCGACGGCCGCGAGCGTGCCATCGGCAGCCCGCGCGACGCGGCGGCGCTCGGCCTGGGCATGATCTTTCAGCACTTCACCGTCGTGCCCGGCATGACGGTGGCCGAGAACCTGGCGCTGGCCGGGCGCGATCTGACCGCGCTGATCGACTGGAAGGCCGAGCGTGCGCGCTTGGCCGCCTTCATGCGCACGGCGCCGTTCCCGCTCGCGCTCGACGCCCGCGTGGCCGAGCTGGCCGCGGGCGAGAAGCAGAAGCTCGAGATCCTCAAGGCGCTGTACGCGCGGCGGCGTTTCCTGGTGCTCGACGAGCCCACCTCGGTGCTGACGCCGCAGGAAGCCGACGAGGTGCTGGGCCGCGTCAAGGCGCTTTGCCGCGAGGGGCAACTGTCGGTGCTGATCATCACGCACAAGTTCCGCGAGGTCTTCGGCTTCTGCGACGAGGTGACGGTGTTGCGGCGCGGCCGGCGTACCGGCGGCACGCGCGTGGTCGACACCTCGCGCGACCAGCTCGCCAGCTGGATGATGGGCGTGCCGCACGACGCCGCCGGGCCGACCGGTGAGGTGCTGCCTTCGGCGCTGGTGGCGGAGCTGGTCGGTGTCGATGCGCCGGTCGCAGCCGTCACGCCCGTCGCGCCGGAGGCCGCCACTCCTGCAGCCTCTGCCCCGCGCCTCAGGATCGACGCGCTCACGGTGCTCGGCCACGCCGGCCAGTCGGCGATCGACCGGCTGCGGTTGCAGGTCATGCCGGGCGAGATCGTCGGTGTGGCCGGGGTGTCCGGCAACGGCCAGCGCGAGCTGGTGGCCGCGCTCACCGGCACGTTGCCGATTGCCGGTGGCTCGGTGTTCGTCGACGGCCAGCCCTATGCGCCGACGCGCGCGCAGATGCTCGCGCTCGGCGTGCGCAGCCTGCCCGAGGAGCCGCTGCAGAACGCCTGCGTCGGCAAGCTCTCGGTGGCCGAGAACCTGGCGCTGCGCAACTTCGACCGCGCGCCGCTGGCTGCCGGCCTGTGGCTGCGGCGCAGCGCGATGCGCCGGCAGGCGCTCGCCCACATCGCCAACTTCAAGGTCAAGACACCCGGCCCGGACGCGCCGATCGAGACGCTGTCGGGTGGCAACGTGCAGCGCGCCGTGCTGGCGCGTGAGCTGTCACACGACCAGGCCGGCGGGCCGCGGGTGCTGATCGTCGCCAACCCCTGTTTCGGCCTCGATTTCCAGGCCACCGCCGAGATCCACGCCCGCCTGCGCGCCGCACGCGACGCCGGCTGCGGCGTGCTGCTGGTCAGCGAAGACCTCGACGAGATCCTGGCGCTGGCCTCGCGGCTGGTGGTGCTGTCGCACGGCCGCGTGGCACTCGAATGCACCACCGCGACGGCCGACATCGCCCGCATCGGCCACGCGATGGCCGGCGAAGGCGCCCACGACAGCCACCCCGTCCCATCCACCGCCGAGGCCGCATGAAACCCATCGTCGACGCCCGTCCGTATCCCTACGCATTCGACCCCGCGCACACGGCAGTCGTGCTGATCGACATGCAGCGCGATTTCCTGGAGCCCGGCGGCTTCGGCGCGATGCTGGGCAATGACGTGACGACGCTGCAGCGCATCGTGCCGGCCTGCCAGGCGCTGCTGGCGCTGGCGCGCGCGCACGAGATGCGGGTCATCCACACGCAAGAGGCGCACGACGCGCAGCTGCTCGACTGCCCGCCGTCCAAGCGCGCGCGCGGCGGCTTGAGCTGCGGCATCGGCGATGTCGGTCCGCTCGGCCGGGTGCTGGTGGCCGGCGAGCCGGGCGCGGGTTTCGTCGCCGAGCTGCAGCCGCTGCCTGGCGAGACGGTGTTGCGCAAGCCGGGCAAGGGCGCCTTCCACGCCACCGGGCTCGATGCCATGCTGCGCGCCAGCGGCATCACGCACCTGCTGATCGGCGGCGTCACCACCGAGGTCTGCGTGCAGACGACGATGCGCGAGGCCAACGACCGCGGCTACGAGTGCCTGCTGGTCGAGGATTGCGCGGCGAGCTACTTCCCGCACTTTCACGCCGCGGTGGTCGAGATGGTGGTGGCGCAGGGCGGCATCGTCGGCTGGGCGGCGCCGCTGGCTGCCGTGCAGGATGCGCTGCGGGGCGCCATGCAGGAGGCACGTCCGGCCGCCGCTTAGACTTCTTCCCATGCCCCTGACCACTGCCCGAGCCCGCAACGCTGCCGCCAACGACGGGGGCCGCAGCAACCTGGCCGAACAGGCCTACGTGCAGCTCAAGGGGCTGATCCACGATTTCGAACTGCTGCCCGGCGACCGCTTCACCGAGTCCGAGATGGGCGCGCGCCTGGGCGTGAGCCGCACGCCGGTGCGCGAGGCCTTGTTCCGGCTGCGCAACGAGGGTTTCCTGGAAGTCGAGAGCAAGAGCGGCTGGTTCGTGCGGCCGATCGATTTCGACCGCCTCGACCAGCTCTACGACCTGCGCGTGGTGCTCGAGCTGGCCAGCGTGGCGCGGCTGTGCGCGCGCAGCGCCGATCCGCCCGAGCTCGATGCCCTCAAGGCCGCCTGGCTGGTGCCGCCCGAGGAACGCCTGGCCGGCACGCACGAGGTCGGCGAGCTCGACGAGGACTTCCACGCCACGCTGGTGCGCGCGGCCGGCAACGCCGAGATCGCGCGCGTGCACTGGGACGTGACCGAGCGCGTGCGCATCGTGCGCCGGCTCGATTTCACCCGCGGCGAGCGCATCGCCGCCACCTACGACGAACACGCGCAGATCCTGCGCGCGGTGCTGCAGCGCAAGCTCGACCAGGCCCAGCTGCTGCTGCGCAGCCACATCGAGCAGAGCAAGACCGAGGTGCGCAAGATCACGCTGTCGACGCTGCACGAGGCCCGCGGGCGGGCCCGGCGCTGAGGCGGGCGCCGCCCCGGTCGGGCAGCGCGCTCAGCCGGCGATCGCGCGGGTCGCGACGCAGCGGTAGAGCCGCTCGTCACGGGCCTGCGCCTCGGCACGGCAGGTGTAGACGAGCTTGATCACGTGTTCGTCGTCGGACGCGATGGCACGGGCGGCCAGTTCGGGCCAGTCCATCGGGTCGGGGGGCGGCGCGATGCGGCCCGGGCTGACCCGGCTGCCCAGCAGGGCGGCGGCGAACGCCACCGAATACCAGCGCACCGCGGCCAGCGGCTCGTCGAGCAGCGGCAGCAGCAGGCGCAGCGCGTGGCCGCTGGTGACGAGGTGCAGCACGGTGAAGTTGCGGCTCGCCAGGTAGCGATCGGCGGCCAGGGCGGCGAGCTGCGGCAGCGTCTGCGCATCGACCCGCAGCCGGCCGACGTGCTGGCGGAAGGCCTCGGTGGCGGCGACGCTGCGCATCTGTTCCGAGATCAGCCCCGGCGTGGCCTGCCAGTGCGCGCAGGCGTGCGCCAGGCCGTCGATCCAGGCGCGCACGCCCAGGTCGCTGTCGTGGCCGTTGCCGCCCTGGTGACCGGCTTGCGGCAGCGCGGCCAGCAGCGGCAGGTGGCGGCTGGCCCAGTAGGCCAGGCCGGCGGCCAGCTCGCCGTCGTGGCCGCTGTCGAGCCCGTAGGCGGTGCGGATCAGGCCGTGGAAAGCCGCCGCGCCGATGCCCGGCAGCAACTGCGGCAGCACCGCGGTCAGCACGCTGGCGCGGCCGTCGAGCGCGAGCCGGTCGCGAAACGAGTCGAACAGCTCGCGGTAGGCCTCGGGCCGGCGCAGGCCCTGGGGCTCGGGCGTGTGGTCGAGCGTGGCCATCAGGCTCGCGGTGTCGGCGGCCAGCGGCTGCAGCCGCTGCGCGTGGCTGTGGGCAAACCGGCTCAGCCGTGCGGCGTCGGCGCCCAGCCGCTGCAGCGCCACCAGCGCCATCGGCAGGTGATTGCTGAGGCCGCCGTGGTACTCGGGGGCGAAGTTCAGACCTTGGTCGAGCAGGGTGTTGAGCAGGGCAGCGGTCATGGGCGTCGGGCGGTTCATCAGCACGCTGGAGCAAGACTAGCGCCGGGTCGGCCCGCTTGTCAGCCCTGGCCGCTCAGCCGCCCTGCTGCGGGCAGTGTTGTCGCGCGGTCGGCGCTGCCGTGGCGACCTGCGCAACCTGGTGCGCATCGCCCGCCGATGTCCTGCCGTGCACCGTTGTCGCCCGGCTGGCGGCCGGGCTCAGGCCGTGAGGCTGGCCTGCTCGCGCAGCAGCTGCTCGAAGGCCTGGGCCGGCAGCGGCCGGCTGCGCAGGAAACCCTGGTAGCGGTCGCAGTTGCGCTGCTGCAGGAAGGCCAGCTGCTCGGCCGTCTCGACCCCTTCGGCCAGCACCAGGATGCCCAGGCTGTGGCCCATCGCGATGATGGCGGCGGCGATCTCCATGTCGTCCGGGTCGTCGGGGATGTCGGTGATGAAGCTGCGGTCGATCTTGAGCACGTCGATCGGAAAGCGCTTGAGCGAGGCGAGCGACGAATAGCCGGTGCCGAAGTCGTCGATCGCCACGCCCACGCCGAGCCCGCGCAGGCGCTGCAGCACCTGCAGCGCTTCGGCCTCGCGCTCCATCAGCGCGCCTTCGGTCAGCTCGAGCTCGAGGTGGGTCGGCGGCAGGCCGGTCTCGACCAGCACCTGCATCACCTGCGTGGCCAGATCGGCCTGGTGGAACTGGCGCGGCGAGACGTTGACGGCCACCGTCAGCGCCGGCAGGCCGGCATCGAGCCAGGCCCGAGCCTGGCGGCAGGCCTCGCCGAGCACCCAGGCGCCGATCTCGCCGATCAGGCCGGTGGCTTCGGCCACCGGGATGAAGCGCACCGGCGGGATCAGGCCCTGTTCGGGATCCTGCCAGCGCACCAGCGCTTCGGCGCCGATGATGCGGCCGCTGCGCAGGTCGACCTGCGGCTGGTAGTGCAGCAGCAGCTGGCCGTCGGCGAGCGCGCGCCGCAGCCGGGCCTCGATGTGCAGGCGCTCGCGTGCGATCCTCGTCATCTCGTCGGCGTAGTAGCGGTAGACACCGCGGCCGTCGCCCTTGGCGCGGTAGAGCGCGGCGTCGGCGCCTTGCAGCAGCGTCTGCGGGGTCCGGCCGTGGTCGGGGTAGATGCAGATGCCGATGCTCACGCCCACGCTGACCTCGACGCCCTCGCTGCTGCGCCACGGCTCGCTGAGCCCGCTCAGCAGCTCGGAGGCCAGCCGCGCGGCGTCGTCGTCGTGGCGCAGGTCGTGCATCAGCAGCGCGAATTCGTCGCCGCCCAGCCGCGCCAGGGTGTCGGACTGGCGCAGGCGCTGCGTCAGGCGCTGCGCCACGTACTTCAGCAGCTCGTCGCCGGCCAGGTGGCCGTAGCTGTCGTTGATGTCCTTGAAGCGGTCGAGGTCGAGCAGCAGCACGGCCAGCCGGCGGCCCTCGCGTTCGGCCTGGTGCAGCGCCTGGTCGAGCCGGTTGTTGAACAGCAGCCGGTTGGGCAGGTGCGTGAGCGGGTCGTGATGGGCCAGGAACTCCAGCCGCGCCTCGGATTCCTTCAGGTGCGTGATGTCGGTGAACACGCCGACGTAATGGGTCACCTGGCCGTGCGGATCGCGCACCGCGCTGATCGACAGCAGTTCGGGCACCGGCGAGCCGTCCTTGTGGCGGTTCCAGATCTCGCCCTGCCAGAGGCCGGTGTGGTCCAGCTGGGCCTGCATCGCCTCGTAGAAGTCGCGGTCGTGGCGCCCCGAGCTGAGCATGCGCGGGGTCTGGCCGAGCACCTCGGTTTCGGTGTAGCCCAGCAGCGTGGTGAAGGCGCGGTTGACCGAGACGATGCGGCGCCGCGCGTCGGTGATCATCACGCCCTCCTGGGTGCTGTCGAACACCTGCGCGGCCAGGCGCAGGCGCTCCTCGGCCTGCAGGCGGTCGGTCAGGTCGGTCAGCACGCCCGAGAAGCGCTGCGGCGTGCCGTGCGCGTCGCGGTGGCACATGCCGCGGCCCTGGAACCAGCGGTACTCGCCGTCGAAGCACCGCATGCGGTAGGTGGCGACGAACGGGGTGCCGTATTCGATCGAGTTGCGCACCGCGGCGATGCTCCGGTCGCGGTCGTCGGGATGCAGCCGCTCGCGGAACCGGAAATCACGCGCCAGGTCGTTGCCGGGGTAGCGCAGCAGGCGGGCGTAGGCGGCGCCGAAGCTGATCTTGTCGGTGATCAGGTCCCAGTCCCAGAGGCCGTCGCCGCTGCCGTCGACCGCCAGTCGCAGGCTGGCTTCGCTGCGCTGCAGGGCGGCGCGGGCGTCGCGTTCGGCGGTGATGTCGCGCGCGATCGCCAGCACCTCGCGGCTCCCCGCGCGGGCCATGCGCATCTCGAAGCCGTGCTCGCCGTCGGGCAGCGGCAGGGTGTACTCGAAGATCTGTGCCGCGTCCTCGGCCAGCACGCGGGCGATGTGGTGCAGCGCGGTGGCGGTCAGGCTGGGGGGCAGCAGGTCGGCGATGGCCCGGCCGATCACCTGCTCGCGCGGCATCAGCAGCTTGTCCTGCTGGCTGGCCCACAGGTCGACGATCACGCCGTCCGCGTCGAACAGGAAGATCAGGTCCGGCAGCGCGGCGACCACCGCGCGCAGGTGGCGTTCGCTGGCGGCGAGCGCCTGCTGGCCCAGCTGCTGGTCCTCGAGCAGCGACAGCAGCGCCAGCCGCGAGCGTTCGGCCTCGGCCAGCAGTTCGTGGTTGCGCCGGTGGGCCTGTTCGAGCAGGCGCAGGTTGTGGCGCTCGCGGCTGACGTCGCGGCCGACCGAGATGATGCCGGTGGCGCGGCCGTCGATGCCCAGCAGCGGCGAGATCGCCAGGTCGACCGTGGCGACGCTGCCGTCGGCGGCGGTGTAGCTGGCCTCGCGCCGCACCAGGCCGTTCTGGCTGAGCGCCAGCCGGTCGGCCCGGCGTGCCTGGCCGGCCTCGGGCTCCGGGTAGATCTGCTCGAGGGTGCGGCCGCAGATCTCGGCTTCGGACAGGCCGATCAGTCGTTCGGCGGCCGGGTTGGCGAGCAGGTAGCGGCCGTCGAGGTCGCGCACCGCCACGCAGTCGGGGATGCTCTGGATGATCTGCTGCAGCTGGCGGCGTTGGCGCAGCAGGTCGCCTTCGGCCTGCTTGACCGCGGTGATGTCCTGCACCACCGAGATGAACTGGCGCGGCTGGCCGTCGGCACCCCGTGCCAGCGAGACCGTCAGCGTCACCCAGATCGTGCTGCTGTCGGGCCGCAGGTAGCGCTTTTCCATCCGGTAGCGGTCGATCCGGCCGGCCAGCAGATCCGCGACTTTGTCGAGGTCGGCGGCCAGATCGTCCGGGTGGGTGATGTCCTGGAAGCGCAGGCGCTGGGTTTCCTCGACCGTGCGTCCGACGATCTCGGCAAAGCGCCGGTTGACCTCGGTCAGGCGGCCGTCGAGCGCGGTCAGGCTGATGCCGACCGCGGCGTCGGCCACCACGTCCGCGACCCGCTTGTGCGCCTGCTCGGCCTGCTCCTGGGCCCGTGCGGCACGCCGGATCAGCCAGCCGGCCAGGCTGGCGCACAGCAGCGTCTGGATCGCGGTGAACCACGACGCCGGCTGCGGCCCGGCGACCAGCCAGGCGGTGCCGAGCAGCAGGATGAGGGTGGCGCCGCCGGCGGCGCGTTGCATCGGAGTCACGTCGGAAGGCTATCGGTCAACGAGGCGGGCAGGCTCCGGGACTCGGTCCGCGGGGCGGCTGTGGTGAGCAGTTCGTAACGCGGGGTCTCGCCCATTCGAATCAGCAGTGTATTGACCTCGGCCTTCAGCTCGGCGATGCGCTCCTCGCGGCCGAGCACGGCGCTCTGCCAGCGCCGCAGTTCTTCGACCTGCGCCATCAGCCGCGAGTCGATCTCGTGCTCGCGGGTGATGTCGACCGCCAGCAGCACATGGCCGAGGCTGCGGCCGTCCGGGCTGCGGCGCGGCACCGCCTCGACGTGCATCCAGCGCCAGGTGCCGTCGTGGCGGCGCAGCCGCAGGATCTGCTGGAAGTCGAGGTGGGCGTCGACCGCACCGCGCCAGCCGAGCAGGGCCTGGTCGAACTCGTCGGCATGCACGGCACCCAGCCAGCCCGCCGCCAGCGCGTCTTCGCGGCCCTGGCCGGTGAAGGCCAGCCAGGGGTCGTTGCACCAGCTGCCGCGGCCCTGCAGGTCGGTGACCCACTGCAGCGCGTGGCCGGCGTTGGCGAGCGTGCGGTAGTGGTGCTCGCTGTCGGCCAGCGCCTGCTCCAGGCGGTAGGCCTCGGAGACGTCGCGGAACACCAGCACCACGCCGTGCAGCGTGCCCCGGCCGTCGCGCACCGGCGCGGCGCTGTCGGCGATGTGGATGCGCTCGCCCTGGCGCGACACCAGCACGGTGTGGTTGGCCAGGCCGACCACCATGCCGCTGTCGAGCACGCGCTGCACCGGGATCTCCGCCGGCTCGCCGGTGTGGGCGTGCTCGATGCGGAACACCTCGTCGACCCGGCGGCCACGCGCCTCGTGTTCGCGCCAGCCGGTCAGGCGTTCGGCCGCCGGGTTGAGCAGCGTGATACGCCGCTCGGTGTCGGTCGCCAGCAGGGCGTCGCCGGTCGAATAGAGCACGGTTGAGAGCTGCTCCTTGCTGGCGCTGAGTTCGCCCCGGCTGTGCTGCAGCGCCGCCACCATCTGGTTGAAGGCCCGGGCCAGATGGGCGATCTCGGCCGGCCCGCGTTCGGCCGCACGTGCCTCCAGGTTGCCGTCGGCCCACAGCCGGCTCGCGCGCTCCAGGGCGTGCAGCGGGCGCGCCACCGCCCATTGCAGCCCGCCCGCCAGCAGCGCCAGCAGGGCGCCGATCGCGAGCAGGTCGGGCAGGCGGTTGCGCAAGGTGGCCAGCGCCAGATCCTCGCGGGCGCGCCGCAGGTCGAGCTGCACGTAGGCCAGCGCCGGCTCGAGCTGGCGCGTGTGCGTCGCCTCGAACACCGGCTGCAGGTACGACAGCAGGCCGCTGAGCCGCCGCGTCGGCTCGTCCCAGCGCACGTCGGCGCGGCGCTGCGCCAGGCTGTCGTCGAGCCGCTGCGGCTGCCACTCGGCGATCACCTCGGCGGCCGGCCGACCGACCCAGGCGCGCCGGTGGGCCTGCTTGATGCGCCCCTGGTGGTCGATCAGCGCCACCTGCCGCACCAGCGGGTGGGTGGCGATCTGGCCGATGTCCTGCGCCAGGGCGTCCGGATGGACGTTGCCGTGCTCGCCGGCGTGGCGCGCCAGGCGGAAGAGTTCGTCGCGCAGCACCGTTTCGGCGGTCGTGTCGAGCTGCTGCAGGCCTTCTTTCCAGGCCCCCCACAAGCCGGCGCAGACGACCAGCAACAGCAGCAGGCCGACCGCCAGCGGCAGGGCCGCGCGCAGCGGCAACCGGGCAAGAGCAGGGTTCACGTGTCGGCTCCCGCGGGCAGGGCCGGCAGCACGGCGGTGCTGCACAGCGGCGTCTGCGGCGCGGCGCGCGTGAGCAGGCGGGCCTTGCGCATGACCTGCTCCAGGTGGCGCGCCGACGTCAGCAGGCGCGGCTGGTTGCCGGCCAGCCACTGGTGGTTCTCGAGAAGGCCGGGCATCGACAGGCCGTCCAGGAAGCCCGGCACCTGCGCGGGCGCCAGGCCCAGGCGCGCGCCGATGCCCGGCGCCAGCCGCTGCGGCTCGGTGAGCCACAGCGCCTGCATCTCGAAATGCATCTGCACCAGCCGGCGCAGGGCCTGCGGGTTGCGCTGCAGCGTGCTGCGATGCACCGCCAGCACGTCGATGATCTGGCCCGGCATCGCATGGCTGTCGAACAGGCGCCTGGCGCCCTGTGCGGCAGCGGCGCCGAGCACCGGCTCGAAGGTCACGAGGGCATCCACCTGACGAGTCTGCCAAGCCGCCAGGTGGTTCGCCACCGTCATGAACACCGGCTGAACCTGCTCGAGCCGCAGCCCCGCCGCCTGCAGCGCGGCGTGCAGCACCAGCGCGCCGGTGGCGGTCTGCTCGACGCCGATGCGCTTGCCCACCAGCGCCGCCAGGCTGCCGATCTCGGCCTGCGCGATCAGCGCGTCGGCGCCGGTCGATTCGTCGAACACCAGCACGGCGCACAGGTCGAGCCCGTCGGCGCGTGCGCTCAGCAGTTCGTCGAGCGTCAGGCCGCCGCCCTCGATCACGCCGGAGGCCAGCGACTGCAGCACGTCGGTCGACGAGGGCATCTCGATGATGCGCAGCTCGGCCTCGTCGAAGCGGCCCAGCGCCTGGGCGGCGTGCATCAGTTCGTAGCCCGGCCAGACATTGCTGGCGATGCGCAGCAGCGGCTCGCGCCGGCTGCAGCCGGTCAGGCCGATCGCCGCGGCCACGGTTGCGGCCGCGGTTGCAGCAGCCCCGCCGAGCATCCGCCGTCGTGCCATCCGCGGGCCGATCCGGCGTGTTTCGAAACTGTCCGGATGCGGGCTTTTTGTCGCCTGTTTCATCGCGGTTTCCTCCCCTGGCCGGCTCATCGGGCCGGCTGTTGTTGCGGTCGTTTCAGTCCGGATCTGAGGTCGCGCCGTCGGTCGGTTGCGGCAGGTAGCGCACCGCCAGCACGCCGGCGATCGCCGCCAGCTCGGCCAGCACCTGCGCGCTCACGGGGCTGTCGACGTCGACCAGCGTGTAGGCCACGTCGCCCCTCGACTTGTTGACCATGTTGTGGATGTTGAGCCCGGCGCGCGCCATCGTGGTCGAGATCTGGCCCAGCATGTTGGGCACGTTGGCGTTGGCGATCGCCACCCGCCAGGCCGACTCGCGCGCCATGCTGACCGACGGGAAGTTCACCGCGTTGGCGACGTTGCCGTGCTCGAGGTAGTCGCGCAGCTGCTGCGCCACCATCACGGCGCAGTTGTCCTCGGCCTCGCGGGTCGAGGCGCCCAGGTGCGGCAGCGCGATCACGCCGTCGTTGCCGGCCAGCGCCGCGCTCGGGAAATCGCAGACGTAGCGGCCCAGGTGCTTGCCCGCCAGCGCGCCGAGCACCGCCTGCTCGTTGACCACGCCGTCGCGCGAGAAGTTGAGCAGCACCGCGCCGCGGCGCATCAGGGCGATGTTGTCGGCGTTGACGAGGTCGCGCGTGGCCTTGACCAGCGGCACGTGCAGCGTCACGAAATGGCCGCTCTTGAGCACCTCGGCCACGCTGGTGGCGCGGCGCACCTGCGAGGGCAGGCTCCAGGCGGCGTCGACCGTGATCTCGGGGTCGTAGCCCAGCACGTCCATGCCGAGCTTGATCGCGGCGTCGGCCACCAGCGCGCCGACCTTGCCCAGGCCGACGATGCCCAGCGTGTGGCCGGCCAGCTCGTAGCCGGCAAAGGCCTTCTTGCCGTCCTCGACGACCTGGTCGAGATCGGCCGCCGCGGTGTCGAGGCCGGCCACGAACTGCAGCGCCGCCGGCACGTTGCGCGCGGCCAGCAGCATGCCGGTCAGCACCAGTTCCTTGACCGCGTTGGCGTTGCCGCCCGGTGCGTTGAAGACCGGCACGCCGCGAGCGCTGAGCGCCGGCACGGGGATGTTGTTGGTGCCGGCGCCGGCCCGGGCGACCGCCTGCACGCTGGCCGGGATCGCCATCGTGTGCATGTCGGCCGAACGCAGCAGCACGGCGTCGGGTTGCGTGACCTCCTTGCCGACGTGATACCTCGGCGCCGGCAGGCGCTTGAGGCCGCTGGCCGAGATCTGGTTGAGCACCAGGATCTCGAAGGTCCTAGCCATGGCGGGCCTCGAATTCCTTCAGGTAGGCGACCAGCGCCTGCACCCCCTCGATCGGCATGGCGTTGTAGATCGAGGCGCGCATGCCGCCCACCGAGCGGTGGCCCTTCAACTGCAGCATGCCGCGCGCCTGCGCGCCCTTCAGGAACTCGGCGTCGAGCGACTCGTCGCGCAGCTTGAACGGCACGTTCATCAGCGAGCGGTCCGCGCGCGCCACCGGGCTCGAGAAGAACTTGCTGGCATCGAGAAAGTCGTACAGCAGCGCCGCCTTCTGGCGGTTGTGCGCCTCCATCGCCACCAGACCGCCCTGCGCCTTGATCCAGTTGAACACCAGGCCGGCCATGTAGATCGCGTAGGTCGGCGGGGTGTTGAGCATCGAGTCGTTGTCGGCCTGCTCCTTGAAGTCGAACACCGAGGGCGTGATCGGCAGGGCCTGGCCGAGCAGGTCTTCGCGCACGATCACGATCGTCAGGCCGGCCGGGCCGATGTTCTTCTGCGCGCCGCCGTAGATCAGCGCGTACTTCGAGACGTCGACCGGGCGGCTCAGCAGGTTGCTCGACATGTCGGCCACCAGCGGCACGCCGGCGGTGTCGGGCGTCCAGTGGTATTCGACGCCGCCGATGGTCTCGTTCGAGCAGATGTGCACGTAGGCCGCGTCGGGGTCGAGCTGCCAGGTGTCGCGTGCGGGCACGCGGTCGAAGCCGGTCTCCGCGGCGCTGGCGACCACATTGGCGCGGGCGTACTTCCTGGCTTCCTTGATCGACTTCTTCGACCACTCGCCGGTGTTGACGAAGTCGATGCTGGTCTTGCCGCGCAGCAGGTTCATCGGGATGAAGGCGTTCTCGCCGAGCGCGCCGCCCTGCAGGAACAGCACCTTGTAGCCGGCGGGCACCGCCAGCAGCTCGCGCAGCAGGCTCTCGGCCTCGGCGTGGATGGAGATGAACTCGCGGCCGCGGTGGCTCATCTCCATCACCGACATGCCCGAGCCGTGCCAGTCGAGCATCTCGTCGGCCGCCTGGCGCAGCACGGACTCGGGCAAGGCCGCCGGGCCGGCGCTGAAGTTGAACACGCGTGTCATGCAAAGGTCTCCGCAGGTGAAGCTGTGAATCTGGAACGGGGTGGGATCAACCGAACAGCATACCCAATTCGCCGTGGCGTCAGGGCAGGCGGCGGATGCGTTCGTCGTGACGTACGTCAAGCCGCTCGTGGCTGCGGAAATACGCTTCGAAGGCGTCGACGTCCATCATCCCGGTGACCGGCTCCAGGCCCTGCCTGAAGACCGAGAACCCGTCGCCGCCCGAGGCCAGGAAGCTGTTGACCGACACCCGGTAGCGCGTGTCCGCCCCGATCGGCTGACCGTTGAGCCGCAGGCTGTCGGCCCGCACGCGCTGGCCGGGCGGGCGGCTGGCGTCCCAGCTGTAGCTGAAACCGCGCGAGACCTGCAGGATGCGCGGCCGGGGCTGGTCGAGCCACTGCTGTTCGAGCAGCTGGCGCAGCTGCGCGCCGGTCAGCGAGAGCGTGACGAGGTTGTTGTAGAACGGCTGCACCGCAAAGATGTCCTCGTAGCGCACCACGCCGCCGTCGCCCGCGGCCAGGTCGGCGCGCAGGCCGCCCGGGTTCATCAGCGCGATCTGGGCGCCGCCGCTGAGCGGGTGTTCGGTGGCCATCAGCTGGGCGTCGGCCACCACCTGGCCGATGACGGATTCGCCGGCGGCGTTTTCCTCGCGTGTCAGGCGCCCGCTCATGTAGCCGACCACCCGCCCGGCCAGCGGCGCGGCGAGCGTTTCGTAGCGGGCGATCAGGCGGCTCTGTTCGGCGTCACGGGCGTAGCGGTCGGTGCGCACGATCAGGTTGTCGGCGCGCGCCTGCAGCACGTCGCCGCTGCGCGGGTCGAGCTGCAGGTCGATCTCGGTCAGCACGGTGCCGTACTTGTCGGCGCTGGTGACGAGCCGCCCGCCGATGCGGCAGTTGTAGGCGCGGTGGGTGTGGCCGCTGACCACCAGGTCGACGGCCGGGTCGAGCCGCTCGACGATGCCCACGATCGGCCCCGAGATGCCCGGGCACTCGTTGTGGTCGCCGCTCGGGAAACCGCCCTCGTGGATCAGCACCACGATCGCCTCGATGCCCTGCGCGCGCAGCTGCGGCACCAGCGCGTTGACGGTCTGCGCCTCGTCGCGGAACGCGAGCCCGGCCACGCCGGCGGGCGTCACGATGCGCGGCGTGCCGGCCAGCGTCAGGCCGACGAAGGCCACCGGGATGCCCTCGAAACGCTTGACGTGATAGGCCGGCAGCAAGGTCCGGCCGGTGCGCGTGTCGATCGTGCTGGCGGCCAGGTACTGGAAGCGCGCGCCGCGAAAGTCCTGCGGGCCGCGGCAGCCGTCCTTCGGGTGGCAGCCGCCGTTCTGCTGGCGCAGCAGCTCGGCCGCGCCGCGGTCGAACTCGTGGTTGCCGACCGCGCTGGCCTCCAGGCCCATCAGGCCGAGCGCCTCGATCGTCGGCTCGTCGTGGAACAGCGCCGACAGCAGCGGGCTGGCGCCCACCAGGTCACCGGCGGCGACGAAGATGTGGTTCGGGT
The DNA here is from genome assembly GCF_000019785.1 of Leptothrix cholodnii SP-6. Lineage (NCBI taxonomy): Bacteria > Pseudomonadati > Pseudomonadota > Betaproteobacteria > Burkholderiales > Sphaerotilaceae > Leptothrix > Leptothrix cholodnii. The sequence goes on along the minus strand of NC_010524.1, from coordinate 3,327,825 downwards.
TCTTCGCGCGGGCCTCGCGCAGCGCGCTGGCCAGGTGCTCGGCGCCGCCGGCGGGGACGCTGACGGTCTTGCCCGCATCCTGCGGATCGCGGATGCGCACGCCGCCCAGCGGGGGCTTCAGGTTGCCGTGGAAGTCGTTGATCGCCAGCACCTTGACCGCCACCGGCGGGGCCTCGCGCGGGCCGAACAGGCCGCAGCCGGACAAGGCGGCGAGGGCGGCGATCAGGGGCGGGCAGATCAGGCGGGTGATGCGCATCCAGAAGCTCCGGGGGCGTTGACGGCCACACGCGGCCGGGCGGCCGGACAGCCGCGCCGCAAGTATGCGGGCCGCCGCCTGGCGCTTTCTGCCGTTCGGCTGAACCGGCGCCGCAACGACGTCAGCGCGCCACGCTCCCACCCGGTCGGGCGCCCGGCTCGGGCCAGCGCAGCCGCACCGCCAGGCCGCCGAGCCGGCGCGAGCGCTCGACCTCGACGCTCAGCCCCAGCGCGCGGGCGATGCGCCGCACGATCGACCAGCCCAGCCCGCTGCCCGGCGCATCGTTGCCGAGCACGCGGAAGAAACGCTCGCCCAGCCGCGCCAGCTCGGCGTCGGCGAGGCCGGGGCCGCCGTCGTCGATCTGCCAGCTCGGCGCGCGGCCGCGGGTGCCGCCCGGTTCGTCCGTGCCGTCGCCGATCGTGACCAGGATCGGCGTGCCCGGCGGGCTGTAGCGGATCGCGTTGTCGACCAGGTTGCGCATCAGCACGCCCAGCAGCGCGGCGTCGCCGCGGGCCTGGCAGTGCGGCGGTGCGTCGAGCTCGATCGACTGCCCGCGTGCGCGCGCCGCCGGGCTCAGGTCGGCCAGCACGCTGCGGGTCAGGGCGCTCAGGTCGAGCGGCGCCTGTGCCGCGCGCTCGTCGGCGTCGGCACTTTCGATGCGCGCCAGCTGCAGCAGCTGCGCCACCAGGTGGCTGGCGCGGTCGCAGCCCGACAGCGTGGCGCGCAGGGCGTGCTGGCGCTGCTCGGCATCGCTCTCGCGCAGCGCCACCTGGGCCTGGGCGCGGATGGCGGCGATCGGCGTGGTCAGCTCGTGGGCTGCGTCGGCGTTGAAGCGGCGCTCCTGTTCGAGCAGCATCGCGATGCGCTCGAACAGCCGGTTCAGCGCCTCGAGCAGCGGCGCCATCTCGACAAAAGGCGCCGGCAGGTGCAGCGTGTCGAGCGCCTGCGGCTCGCGCTGGCGCAGCAGCGCGGCGAGCTGGCGCAGCGGCGCCAGGCCCACCCGCACCGCCCACCACAGCGCCAGCGCCAGCAGCGGCAGCACCAGCGCCAGCGGCATGAACAGGTTGCGGATCAGCGCGCCCAGGATGTCCTCGCGCGCCTGGATGCGCTCGCCGACGAACACCTGCACGTCGCTTTCCTTGCCGCGGGTGGCGAACACCCGCCAGGCGTCGTCACCGATGCGGCGGGTCTCGATGCCGCGTATCAGCGTCGACATCGGCTCGGCCGGCGCATTGGCCGAGCGCAGCACCAGCTCGCCCTCGTGCCAGAACTGGAACGCCACCCGTGGTGCATAGCGGTACAGGTTGGGCGCGTCCTCGAGCTCGTCGTCGTCGAACTCGGGTGACTGCTGCGCCACCAGCAGCGCCGCCGCCTGCGCCAGATGGCCGTCGAGCAGCTCTTCGAGCTCGTGTTCGGTGTCGCGCCAGATCAGCAGCGCCGCGATCAGCCACGCGGCGGTGACGACCGACAGCACCAGCGCCACCAGCCGGCCCTGCAGCGAGTGGCTGCGGGCTCGGCCGGGCACCGTCAGAGGCTCGGGCGCTGCCATCAGCCGTCGACGCGCGCGATCATGTAGCCGACGCCGCGCACCGTCTCGATCAGCTCGGGCGCGAGCTTCTTGCGCAGGTGGTGGATGTGCACCTCGATCGCGTTGCTCTCGACCTCGCGGCCCCAGCTGTACAGATGCTGCTCGATCTGGTCTCGCGTGAGCACCCGCCCGGCGTTGAGCAGCAGCGCGTGCAGCAGGTCGAACTCGCGCACCGCCAGCGCGATCCGCTCGCCGCGGAAGAAGACGTCGCGCGAGCCCGGGCGCAGCTCGACCTCTCCGACCCGCAGGTTGTCCTCGACCTGACCGTGGGCGCGCCGCACCAGCGCGCGCAGGCGGGCGGCCAGTTCGTCGAGGTCGACCGGCTTGACGACGTAGTCGTCGGCGCCGAGGTCGAGGCAGTGCACCCGGTCGCGCACCGCCGCACGCGCGGTCAGCACCAGCACCGGGGTGGCGATCTTGCGCCGGCGCAGGTCGGCCAGCACCTCGATGCCGTCCTTGCCGGGCAGGCCGAGGTCGAGCACCGCGGCCTGGTAGGCGCCGGTCAGCAGCTCGCGTTCGGCGGCCGGCCCCTCGCGCACCCAGTCGACCTGGAAACCCTGCTGGCGCAGGCCGGCGCGCAGCGCGTCGCCGAGCAGGGGATCGTCTTCAACCAGCAGGATGCGCATGGGGGCTCAACTCAATCGTCGTCGTCATGGTCACGGCCGGACTGGCCGGCCGAGGTGGCCTCGGCCAGCTGCTCCGGGGTCGGCGCAGTCTGCCATTGCAGGCCCCAGAAACCCAGCACCGCCAGCAGCACCAGCGCGCCCAGCCAGCGCCACGAGCGCGTGATGCCTTGTGCGGCCGGGCCGCGTTTCATGCCGGTGATCATGCTGCGCACCAGGTTCTCGCGGTGCATCAGGCTGCCCACCGCCACGCCGACCAGGTGCACCAGCACCAGCAGCATCAGGGCGTTGGCGCCGAGTTCGTGCAGCTCCTCGAGCCAGTCGCCGGCCAGGTCGTTCTCGTTGGCCCAGCCGGTGGCGGTGGTCAGGGCGATCAGCGCCAGCAGGCCGACGATCGCCAGCGCGCCGGCCGGGTTGTGGCCGATCGGGTGCTCGGGCGTCGGCGTGACGAGCGATTTCAGATAGCGCCAGGCGGCGGCCGGTGCGCGCACGAACGAGGCAAAACGCGCATGCCGCGTGCCCACCAGCCCCCACACCAGCCGGAAGGCCACCAGCCCCGCCATCGTGTAGCCGAAGGTGATGTGCGCCAGGTGCCAGCGCTCGCTCTCGGAGGTCAGCCAGGCGCCGGCAAAGCTGATCGCCAGCAGCCAGTGGAAGACCCGCACCGGCAGGTCCCAGACCAGCACCCGGCCGGTCGGCTCGCAGGGGCTCGTGTGCGTGCTCATTTCGGGATCTTCACGTCGTGTTCGCTGTAGCGGCCCTGCTCGGTGTTGCCGTGGCAGGCCGAGCAGTTGGCCGCGCTCTTGATCGAGGGGCGCTTCCAGGTGGCGGCGTCGATCTCGTCGTGCTCCTTCTGGAACCAGCGGCTCAAGGTGATGCGGTCTTGCGGTGGCGCGGCCTGATCGCTCCGGCCGGCGTTCTGAACCAGCCAGGCGCCGATCTCCTTGGCCGCGGCAGCGTCGACCGTGGCGTCGTTGCCGAAGTGCTTGTCGAGCCCGCCCATCAGGCGCTGCCACGACTGGGCCGGCAGCAGCCCCGGCGGGTAGGCGACGTGGCAGGCGGCGCACTCGGTCACGTAGCTCGGGTTGAGCGGCACGCGCAGCTTGCGGTCGCTGTCGGCCTGGGCCACCTCGGCAATGCCCAGGCCCAGGCCCAGCGTCAGCAAGGCCAGCGACACCCGCATCCACTTGCTGCGCGGCGCCATCAGCGATCCGGTGCCGTTGGAAGACAGGTTGGAATTCATGATTTGATGCTCATCAGGTAGGCCATCACGTCGGCCTTTTCAGCGGGGGTGCAGGCTCGGGCGAGCACGTCCTTGCAGTTGCGGCCGAACCACTTCTCGATCTTGGCGACGTCGGTGAAGCGCTCCGGGTTGGCGGCCGGCGCCATCGGCGCGATGCGTTTGCCGGTGCTGGCGTGCTTGCCGTCGGCAGCCGGCTTGAGCGTGTGGCACGACGAGCAGCTCCAGTCCGCGCCGTGGCGGCTGTTGAAGAACTGCTCGCCGCGTGCGGCCTGGGCCGGTGCGCCGGCGGCGTCGACATAGCTCTTGAGCTGATCCTGCGGCGTGGTGGCCGCGCCGGCGTGTGCGGTCAGGCTGGCGGTGCAGGTCACGGCAAGCACTGCGGCGAGCCGCAGGGCGCGGTAGACATTCCATCGTGGGTGCATGGCGGCTCCTGGGGGGTGTAGCGTGGGGCGGTGTCCGATTCGGTTGTGCAGAGCATCGCCAACCGGGGTTAGCGGTTCATTAAGGTGAGCCGCCGGCTCGGTGCACACTGCGTGCTGAACGCGAAAAGCGCCCGAAACCATCCACCGATTGCCTCGGATCGACACGCCATGACCGCCTTGCAGGACCTGCTTCACATCGACCGGCCGATCATCCAGGCGCCCATGGCCGGCGCCCAGGGCAGCGCGATGGCGATCGCCGTCAGCGAGGCCGGCGGGCTGGGCTCGCTGCCGTGCGCGATGCTCACGCCGGCCGCCCTGCGCACCGAGCTGACGGCGATCCGTGCCGCCACGCAGCGGCCGTTCAACGTCAACTTCTTCTGCCACCGCCCGCCGGTGCATGACGCCGCGCGCGAGGCCGCCTGGCAGGACACGCTCGCGCCGTATTACCGCGAGTTCGGTCTCGACCCCGCCGCGATCCAGCCCGGCCCGGGCCGCGCGCCCTTCAACGCCGAGTTCGCCGCGGTGCTGGCCGAGTTCCGCCCGCCGGTGGTGAGCTTCCACTTCGGCCTGCCCGACGCCGCGCTGCTGGCGCCGATCAAGGCCTGGGGCGCCAAGGTGCTGTCGTCGGCCACCACGGTCGACGAGGCGCGCTGGCTGGTGCAGCACGGCGCCGACGCGGTGATCGCGCAGGGCCTGGAGGCCGGCGGTCACCGCGGCCTGTTCCTCAGCGATGACAGCAACGACATCAGCACCCAGGTCGGCACCTTCGCGCTGCTGCCGCAGATCGTGCGCGCCGTGCCGGTGCCGGTGATCGCCGCCGGCGGCATCGCCGATGCCTCCGGCGTGGCCGCGGCGCTGGCGCTGGGCGCGGCGGGCGTGCAGGTCGGCACCGCCTACCTGCTGTGCCCCGAGGCCAGCATCAGCGCCTTGCACCGCGCCGCGCTCGCCAGCCCGGCGGCGGCGCACACGGCGCTGACCAACCTGTTCACCGGCAGGCCGGCGCGCGGCATCGTCAACCGGCTGATGCGCGAGTGCGGACCGATCAGCGCGCTGGCGCCGGCCTTCCCGCTCGCCACCGCCGCGATCGCGCCGCTGCGCGCGGCCGCCGAGGCGCGTGGCAGCGCCGATTTCACGCCGCTGTGGGCGGGCCAGAACGTCTCGGGCTGCCAGGCGCTGCCGGCCGGTGAACTGACGCGGCGACTGTGCCCCGTCGCCGACGAGAAGGCCTGACGCCATGACCGCAATCCCCTCGCTCGACGATCTGCGCGCCACCTTCGGCGGCCGGCTGCTCACCGATCCCACCGAGATGGCGCCGTTCCTGACCGACTGGCGCGGCAAGTGGACCGGCCGCGCCCTGGCCGTGGCCCAGCCCGACCGCGCCACCGACGTGGCCGCGGTGCTGCGCTGGTGCCATGAGCATCAGGTTCCGGTCGTTCCCCAAGGCGGCAACACGGGGCTGTCGGGCGGCTCGGTGCCCGATGACTCCGGCCGCGCGCTGCTGCTGTCGCTGACACGCCTGAACCGCGTGCGCGAGGTCGACGTGCTCAACAACACGCTCACCGTCGAGGCCGGCGTCACGCTGGCGCAGGTGCAGGCTGCGGCGCTGGCGGCCGAGCGGCTGTTCCCGCTCAGCCTGGCGGCCAAGGGCAGTTGCACCATCGGCGGCAACCTGGCCACCAACGCCGGCGGCGTGCAGGTGCTGCGTTACGGCAACGCCCGCGAGCTGTGCCTGGGCCTGGAGGTGGTGACCGCCGAGGGCGAACTTTGGGGCGGCCTGCGCGCGCTGCGCAAGGACAACACCGGCTACGACCTGCGCGACCTCTACATCGGCAGCGAGGGCACGCTGGGTGTCATCACCGCGGCGGTGCTGAAGCTGTTCCCGCTGCCGGCGGCGCAGGCGGTGGCGCTGGCGGCGGTGCCGTCGCCGGCCGATGCGGTCAAGCTGCTGCAGCAGGCGCAGGCCGTGCTCGGCGCGCAGCTCACGGCTTTCGAGCTGATCAGCGACACCTGCCTCGGCCTGGTCGAAAAACACGTGCCCGGCAGCCGTCGCCCGCTGGCCGATGCCGCGCCGTGGTACGTGCTGATCGAGGCGAGCGACGCCGAGGACCAGTCCCACGCCGACGCCGCGATCGAGGCGCTGCTGGAGTCCGCGCTGGAGCAGGGCCTGGCCAGTGACGCGGCGGTGTCGAGCTCGCTGGCGCAGTTCGAGGCGCTGTGGGCGCTGCGCGAGAACATCTCCGAATCGCAGGGCGCCGAAGGCAAGACCATCAAGCACGACATCGCCTTGCCGATCTCGCGCATCGCCGAGTTCATCGAGGCCACCGATGCGGCGATCACGTCGACTTTCCCGAGCGTGCGGCTGGTCGTGTTCGGCCACCTCGGCGACGGCAACCTGCACTACAACCTGTCGCCCGCCGTGGGCCGCACCGGCGCCGGACACGCCGCCGATTTCCTCGCGCTGGAGGCGCCGCTGAACCGGCTGGTGCACGACGCGGTGGCCGCACGCGGCGGCTCGATTTCGGCCGAACACGGCCTGGGCGTGCTGCGCCGCGACGAATCGACGCGCTACAAGTCGGCGGTCGAGCTCGGGCTGATGCGTGCGCTCAAGGACGCGCTCGATCCGCTCGGGTTGATGAACCCGGGCAAATTTCTGGGCTGAACCGGCTCGCGGTTTATCGCGGCGGCACGAGCCCGAACTCGCGCGCCAGCGCCTGGTGGCGCGCTACCGTTCGACCTCGGCCTGCAGGTCCACGCCGGTCAGCGACGGCCCGATCAGGCCGATCGCCGCGCCGCGTAGCCCACATGGACCAATCCCGGCGTGTCGACCATGCCCGGACCAGGTGACCGAATTGCCCCGGGAAGTTCTGGTGAATGACAAGAAGGCGCATGTCCGCAACCGGCTCACAGCAGCCCGCTGACGGCGATGCCGATCCGCATCGTCGTGCTCGACGTCATCGTGCTGTCGAGCGATGTGCTCGCCGCCGCTGGTGCTGCAAAAGCGGCCATCGCTCCCACCAGACCCTGCGCCTGGGTGTCGGTCAACACCGAGCCGTTGCTGAAACTGAATCGCTCGACGTGGAAGGCGCTGCCCAGATACCAGTCCTTGAAGATCATCTTGTCGGTGCCGCCGGCAATCAGCATCTCGAGGTTGTTGCCCACCTTCGAGAACTGCAAATTGGCCTGCGTCAGGCTGCCCGAGAGGCTGACCCCGTCGATCACGCTCGCGGTGCTGTCGTTCTCCTGCACGGTGTCGACACCCGACCCCACGCCGAACTGGTAGGTGTCCGCACCCGTGCCGCCGATCAGGATGTCGGTTCCGGCACCCCCATTGAGGGTGTCGTTGCCAGCCAAGCCGGTCAGGGTGTTGTTGCCTGAGTTGCCAGTGAGCGTGTTGGCGAGCGTAGTACCTGTTCCGTTGATCAAGCCTGTTCCGGTCAGGACGAGGTTTTCGACGCTGCTGCCCAGGGTCAAGGTGACCGCTGACTGCACGGTGTCCGTGCCTTCGTTGGCCGCCTCGGTCACCACGTCGGTGGCGACGTTCACGAAGTAGACGTCGTTGCCGGCGCCACCGCGCATCGTGTCATTGCCGGTGCCGCCGTTGAGCGTGTCGTCACCCTCCAGGCCTGTGAGAACGTTGTTGGCCGAGTTTCCGGTCAGTACGTTTGCAAGCGTGTTGCCGGTGCCATTGCGCAGGCTGCTGCCGGTCAGCGTGAGGTTCTCGACATGGACTCCCAATGTGTACGTCACGCTGCTGCTGATGGCGTCTGTGCCTTCGTTCGCGAGTTCGGTGACGACGTCGCCGACGTTGTCCACCGTGTAACTGTCATTACCGGCGCCGCCCGACATGCTGTCTGCGCCAGTGCCGCCGTTCAAGGCATTGGCGGCGGCATTGCCGCTGAGGGTGTTGGCCAACGTATTGCCCGTGCCATTGATGGTCGCCGCTCCGATGAGGATCAGATTCTCGACATTGGTAGCCAAGGTCAACGTCACCGCCGAGCGCACGGTGTCCGTGCCGGCACTGGCCGCTTCGGTCACCACATCGGTGGACACATCGACAAAGTAGAGGTCATTGCCCGCACCGCCCACCAGGCTGTCGGTTCCAACGCCACCGTCCAAGGTGTCGTCGCCGGCGTTGCCGGTGAGGGTGTTGTTGCCCGAGTTGCCGGTCAGCACGTTGGCCAGCGTGTTGCCCGTACCGTTGATCAGGCTTGTTCCGGTCAGCGTGAGATTCTCGACGTTGGTGGCCAGGGTCAGCGTGATTGCCGACCGGACCGTGTCGATGCCTTCGCCAGCCAACTCTGTGACGACATCGCTGGTGTTGTCTACCAAGTACGTGTCGTCACCCACACCCCCGGCCATCGTGTCGATTCCCGCGCCACCGTCCAGCGTGTCATTGCCGGCCAAGCCGTTGATGGTGTCTGCGGCTGCGGTGCCTACCAAGGTGTCATTGCCCGCCGTACCCACGATCGATCCCGTGGATACAACCTCCGGGTTGACGAGGAAACCAGCGCTGCCCAGGTATTGGGTGAGGGCACTGTCCGCCAAGTTGGCGAAACCACCATCGATCGCGTAGCGGTAGGCAACGTCACCCCCGTAGGCTTGGCTGCTGCTGCTCGAAATGCGGTGCGCAGCCAGCGATGTGCTGGCGGACCAGGTCGTCAGGCCTGGATTGGCCACGATCGCTGCCTGGAAATCGGCGTAGACCGCGTTCAGGTCGTAGGGCGGTTTCAAGTCCCAAGTGCAACACCCGGGTCAATGAATAGAAGAATCGGGTTGATCGAGCTTTTTCAACACGGCTGCGAATACCTCCAGGGGCGAATGGAAGTTGTGCGTCGCGCGGGGCCGGTTGTTGAGGCTGTCAGCAATGGCATCAAGCGCATCCTGCGTATGGACCGACAGATCGGTGCCCTTGGGCAGGTACTGGCGCAGCAGCCCGTTGGTGTTCTCGCAGGTGCCGCGCTGCCAGGGGCTGTGCGGATCACAGAAGTAGACCTTCACGCCGGTCGCGGCGGCCAACGCCTGGTGGCGGCTCATCTCCCGGCCCTGGTCGTAGGTCAGACTCTGGCGCATCGGCGCGGTGATCGAATTGAGCTTGGCAGCAAAGCCCGCCAGCGCTGAAGCGGCCGTCGCATCGTCCATCTTGGCCAGCAAGACCAGACGGCTGGTGCGCTCTACGAGCACGCCCACCGAGGACTGATTGCCCGCGCCCTTGATGAGGTCGCCCTCCCAGTGACCGGGCAGGAGTCGATCCTCGACCTCAGGCGGACGCACGTGGATGCTCACCATCTCGGGGATCTGGCCGCGCCGATCCTGGCCCCGCGTGCGTGGCAGGCGTGTACTGTGGCCCTGGCGCAGGCAGGCGATGAGTTGGCGACGCAACTCACCGCGGGGTTGCGCGTAGATGGCCGTGTAGATGGTTTCGTGGGACACGCGACGTTCGGGCTCTTGGGGGAACACGCGCTCGAGCGTAGCGGCGATCTGCTGGGGCGACCACTTCCAGCCCAGCAGGATCTGCACGACGCTCCACATCACACTGCGCGGATCGAGTTTGGCCATCGGTCGACTGGCCTGGCGGCGCGCGGTGCGCATCGATTGCGCGGGCACACTCGCATACCCGCCCGCAGTGCTGACGTTGCGGCGCAGTTCGCGACTGACCGTGCTCGCCGGCCGCCCCAGCGCACGCGCCATGGCGCGAATGCTGCACCCCTGCTGTTTCATGCTCGCCAGCGTCATGCGCTCTTCGGGTTGAAGTTGTCTGTACGTCGATCTGTCTTGCATCTGGGCACCTTACCGGAGGCAAGGTGTTGCACTTCAGATTTGAGGCCGCCTAGGTTTGAATCGAATTCAGCGCGACTGTTTGCAGAATGGTCGTGGGCAGGGGGCCGACGATATTCAAGGCAACCGAGCCCTTGGTGCCGAATCCGATCGTAGGAAAACCTCCCCCTGTCGAACTAGACGAAAGAGCGACTTCGCTGGCACCTATACCGCCAAGCGATAGCACAAATGTTGAATTGGTGCCTACATCGAGATGGATTTCGTCGTCACCATCGCCGCTATTGAATAATCCCAACACCTTCATCCCGACACCACTGAAATCGCCCACATCGGCGAAGTCGTTGCCAGTGCCGCCAATCAAGATGCCCGTGCTGTACAAGGACGATTCATCCAGTCCGTCGCCCCCATCCAGGAGATCGACACCCTCGTCGCTCCAGAGGTGATCGTCGCCTGAACCTCCGAACAGCAAGTCGTTGCCGACCCCACCATCGAGGGTATCGTTACCCCCAGCCCCGGATATGCGGTCATTGCCAGCCGCACCGCTGAGTACGTCGCTCCCGGCGAGCCCGTCAGCTGCATCATTGCCACTGCTGCCGTACCAGACATCGTCAGAGGTCGAGAGAACAGATGTATTCAACCGCGACAGAAGTGCAGTTGAGTTCCATAGGGTTCCATCATCAAATTGCACCCGATAGGCTTGGTAGTTCAGATCAGTCGGTAAAACGGGAGATCGCATCCAGTCTCGCAAGGCGATCCAGTCGTTTGTGCCAGTCACCCCAATATAAAGATCTGATTGATCCCTCGATACGATTATCTGTGCGGGCAAGAGGCTTTGTATTCGAATGATGTTGTCGTCGGCGACACCGTCTCTGCTATCAGTAACCGAATCACGCCCAGAGCCAGGTGCGAAAATATAGGTATCTGCTCCAGTTCCACCATTGAGCCGATCTCGATCGGCACCCCCTGTCAATGTATCGTTACCACCGAGTGCGACGATCTCATCGTCGCCGGCAAGTCCATTCAACAAATCGACGGTGTCAGTTCCATTGATCACATCTGAAAATGGCGTGCCCGCTTCCTTGCTGACATGATCAGTAATATCCGTAGGTGACCAGATGGTGCCGTCGGCGAATTTGATGTTCTCAATTGCCCGCGTGCCATTCACGGTGCGTTGTATGCTGACGCGATCGAATGAAGAATAAAAAATCTCAAGCGGACCGGCTGCCTGCTCGCTTAGGAATAACTGCGAAGCGGTGATTCCAGCGCCGAAATAAACCGTATCAGCCCCCTCTGTATCGCTGACGATATCGATGCCATCGCCTGCAACGAAGGTGTAGGTGTCATTGCCAGCTTCACCCTGCAAAAAGTCATCGCCCTGCACGCCATTAATGCGATCTGCGTTCGCAGTGCCGACTATGACGTCCGAGCCTGCGGTCCCAGTGAACTCCAATTTGGCCAGTAGATCATCGGCCTGCCACACGGTGCCGTCGGCGAATTCAACTAGCAGTTCCGTTTGAGATGCGATCTCCAGGTATTGGCTGCTTAATAACACTTGACCGCCGGCACTGTTCACGTCTAAGCGTATGCGGCGCACACTGATGCCGTTATTGGTGGATGCTGATTGCTCTTGCCAATACGTGTCGAACGAATCATCCCAACGAACACTAATGTCACTGGATGAAATGCCACTGCCGAATCGCACGACTTCCGTTCCGCCATCAGTCCAGGCCCGACGCGCTGCAATCGTGTCGACACCATCGCCACGCGAGAACTCATACACATTGACGCCCGCGCCGCCGTCCAGCTTATCATTGCCGATTCCGCCGTTCAAGGTGTCGTCTCCCGAGTGACTCCAGATCAAGTCATCCCCGACGCCTCCCCATATAGTGTCATTTCCCGCGAGCCCATAGAGATAGTTCTGGAAACCATCTCCTTCAATAAAATCACTTGTCATGCCTCCAAAGGCAGTGTTGCCAGGAAGTACAAGTTCACCGGTCGGAATTCCGTTTGAAGACCATATATCCTGCGCTGTCAGTGTTGATCCATCTGAGAACCTCACGATATCGATCGAGTCAGAATAATCATCACCTTCAAAGAAGCCGTGGATGTCTACGCTATTAATTATGTTTTGACCGGGCTGCGGATTGTATCCGATCGATAAGTTCACGTCGCCCGAAATAGAGGACCATGATCGACCAATGGAAATATTTTCGCGAGTGATGCCCGGGCCTAGATTTAGGGTGTTGACGGACTGGCCATCAACAGCCAGCTCAACGATGACGTCCATTCCGGAGTTTGTTGTCAGGTGGTAATTGTCGCTCCCATACCCGCCGTCAAGGTAGTCATTTCCAGCCGACGGGCGCAGATCGTCGTTTCCGAAGGAGGCATACACCACATCGGTGCCATTGGTGCCAGCTATAACGTCACTGCGGTCCGATGCCACAGTCGGGATAATCAGGGTTGCCAGTATTGCAGTGCTCCAAATCAGACCATCGGAGAAATTGATCTGATCGATCTGGCTCACAGAATCAGCCGCAAAATGATTTTTGACGATGATGCGGTCGTAGTCGCCGACATACAGAACAAGATCATTTTCAGCACGATTGACGATCACTTGTGCGGCTGTAATGTCCGCCCCAAACTTGATCACGTCAGTGGTAGTGGCACTGTCTACTGCACTATTGTCGACTTCATCCAGTCCATCCCCAAGATCAAACGAGGCGGCCTCAAATCTGAAGTGCAACACCTTGCCTCCGGTAAGGTGCCCAGATGCAAGACAGATCGACGTACAGACAACTTCAACCCGAAGAGCGCATGACGCTGGCGAGCATGAAACAGCAGGGGTGCAGCATTCGCGCCATGGCGCGTGCGCTGGGGCGGCCGGCGAGCACGGTCAGTCGCGAACTGCGCCGCAACGTCAGCACTGCGGGCGGGTATGCGAGTGTGCCCGCGCAATCGATGCGCACCGCGCGCCGCCAGGCCAGTCGACCGATGGCCAAACTCGATCCGCGCAGTGTGATGTGGAGCGTCGTGCAGATCCTGCTGGGCTGGAAGTGGTCGCCCCAGCAGATCGCCGCTACGCTCGAGCGCGTGTTCCCCCAAGAGCCCGAACGTCGCGTGTCCCACGAAACCATCTACACGGCCATCTACGCGCAACCCCGCGGTGAGTTGCGTCGCCAACTCATCGCCTGCCTGCGCCAGGGCCACAGTACACGCCTGCCACGCACGCGGGGCCAGGATCGGCGCGGCCAGATCCCCGAGATGGTGAGCATCCACGTGCGTCCGCCTGAGGTCGAGGATCGACTCCTGCCCGGTCACTGGGAGGGCGACCTCATCAAGGGCGCGGGCAATCAGTCCTCGGTGGGCGTGCTCGTAGAGCGCACCAGCCGTCTGGTCTTGCTGGCCAAGATGGACGATGCGACGGCCGCTTCAGCGCTGGCGGGCTTTGCTGCCAAGCTCAATTCGATCACCGCGCCGATGCGCCAGAGTCTGACCTACGACCAGGGCCGGGAGATGAGCCGCCACCAGGCGTTGGCCGCCGCGACCGGCGTGAAGGTCTACTTCTGTGATCCGCACAGCCCCTGGCAGCGCGGCACCTGCGAGAACACCAACGGGCTGCTGCGCCAGTACCTGCCCAAGGGCACCGATCTGTCGGTCCATACGCAGGATGCGCTTGATGCCATTGCTGACAGCCTCAACAACCGGCCCCGCGCGACGCACAACTTCCATTCGCCCCTGGAGGTATTCGCAGCCGTGTTGAAAAAGCTCGATCAACCCGATTCTTCTATTCATTGACCCGGGTGTTGCACTTGGGACTTGAAACCGCCCGAATATAGGTCGCTGCCCCAGCCGCCGGCCAGACTGTCGTTGCCCCAGCCGCCTATGAGAGTATCGTTGCCGGCTTGACCGGAGACATGGTCGTTGCCATTATTCGCACGTATGAGGTCGGCCACCGCCGTGCCAACGATGATGTCATCCAGAGTACTGCCGGCGACCCCGCGCGCGAGCAGTTCTTCGTAGGTCAGTATTCCGCCATCCGCAAATTCGAAGCGAGTTACTGGTGAGTTAGTGGAATTGGCAATGTCGTAGCCTGTCAGAGTTAGGCGATTTGCCGATTCGCTTCCCACCTGAACAGACAAGCCTCCATTCAGGCTGACACTGATATCGTCAGCAGATATTCCTTCGCCAAACCGGATTCGGTTTGGCGCTGATTGTCCGTTCTCGTCTATGGCCGAACCGCCTCCTCTTACCGTATCGGCGCCGTCGCCCAAGCTGTACAGGACGGTCGTATCGCCCGCCCCAATGGTAATCTCGTCGTCGCCGCGGCCACCTGAAAGAACAGCATGAGCAGTCTGCGAACCGATAATGTCACCCCACACGCCGCCGTACCACATCAAATGACCTGAAGCATCTACAGAACTGAGGCCATCAAACCGTGTGCTGTAACTGCCGATGAGTTCACCGGCTGAACGTGACTGGTTGCCACCAATCGAATACTTGAATCGCCCTGACATGCCGCCATCGACTGCGAAAATATCAGTTCCGATGTTGATAACCAGGGCATTGCCATTGATTGAAAAATTGGGCGATGTGGCAACGCTGTTGATCACGAAGTTTTCAAAAACTATATTCTCGATGCCCGCTTCATCGTAGATCGACTCGGCCGTGCCTTGTCCCGTCAGGCCGCCATCCCCCACTCTCAAAACATAAGTGTCATTGCCTTTTCCACCATTCAAGACATCGCCGCCGGCCCCGCCAATCAGAACATCGCTTCCACCACCGCCATTCAACTGATCGTCGCCAGAACCGCCCTCAAGGTAGTCTTGACCGTCAAACTCTTCTGGTGTCGAAGCAAGGCTACGATCATCACCCCAGATCTTGTCGTTGCCTTCGCCCCCATAGATAACGTCATCGCCACCCTGTCCCATCAATATGTCGTTCCCGAGCCCGCCGTCGATGACATCGGCGCCGTGCACGGTCCCAGCAGTCGCTGCTACTGATTCGGTTACCGGAACGACCGGGCCATCGCCCCAAATACGGTCGACATCCGCGCCACCCAGCAGAATGTCTGAGCCTCCCATGCCAGTGATTTCGTCGTTGCCTTCGCCACCCAACACGACATCACTGCCAGTACCTGCCAAGACAAAATCATTACCCGTACCGGCATCTATGAAGTTGCCGGCATCACTGGGCTGCTGGTCACGCTGGATCGTGGTTGTCAATAGGGCGCCGTAAAACCCTTCACTGTCCAGTGCGGGAGACTGGATCAACCAATTGAATCCAGACGCAAGAAGGTTCGGATAGGACTGTACTGGCGACACGAAGTTTGTCGCTATCGGATATGTGAGCACACCCGAACTAGAGCCATAAATGATGTCGGTTCCGGAACCGCCGAAAAGGTTGTCAGCGCCGACCCCACCCATCAGCACGTCGTTACCGATTCCCCCATCGATCCAGTCATCGCCAGCGCGACCTAGCAATGCATCATCACCGGCAAGTCCCAGAACGATGTCGGCACCAGCAGAAGCCGTGATCAAATCAGCCGAACCTGCCAGCGGCCCCGCAGAAACATAGTTCCCATCGGCGTCAAAAGCGTATTTGGTCGTGTCCGTCGGACTTTTTTGCTTGATGAATTCTCCGGGAAAAATTCTTGTACCAGTCTGCGTCGCAGCCACGTCTGACAACGTGATGCCAACGCTGCGATTCACCGTCCAATCGCGCACGATGATGCGGTCGCTGCGGTCTGAAATGCTAATGATCAGGTCTTTTTGCGTTGCACTGGCACTGACGAGCGCGTAGGTATATCGGCGATCCGCGCTACGCCAAACGCCTTCGCCGACCTTGGTGGTGCTGGCACCGTTCAGGAGCACGCCGTCCATCGTGATGGAACCCGAGCCGTCTGCGTCAACGATCACATCCTTGCCAAATTCTCCCGCTGAAGTGACAAATTTGTAGGTGTCGAGTCCAAGGCCACCGTTGAGCGTGTCATTACCCAAGCCGCCGTCGAGGGTGTCGTTGTCGATACCACCGAGAAGGTTGTCGTTGCCATCACCGCCGTCCAAGACGTTTGAACCGGAATTGCCTTCGAGATAATCATTGCCACCTTGGCCACTCAGAGTGTCATTGCCAGCACCTCCATAAAGGTGGTCATTGCGACCGGAACCGGAAATTGAATCTGCAGCATCACCACCGAAGAGGATTTGTACTCGCAGGTTTATCAGATCTGCGGTGCCGACCAAGATTCGAGTACCAAGTGTGCCGTCATTCTTCCGGACTTCGTAGTTGGTCGATTCAGTAATGGTGCGGCCAGACATACCGCCGGTAATCGCTCCCGTGGTGCCGGCTTTGTTGCGCACGACGAGCCAGTCAGTCATCGCAGCGCGGTCACGTATCCATGCGTCAGTTATGTTGCCAGTGCCTGCAATGGCGTCATACAGGCTGAACTGCTGTGCAACTGTGCTGTCGACAGCCACACTAATGACAGATAGTGCGCCCAAAGCAGCGCGAACATTGACGTCAGTCGCAGCACGCGATGCCAAGGCTGCCGCGTTGGCTGGCAGTAACTTGACGGCCAACGCCTGAAGTTGGGTCAGCGTGTAGCCAGCAAAGAACTCTTGGGATTGCGTCTTGAAGTTGGCGTCGGTGGTTGTGCCAATCAATGTCTGTCCCTTTGTGGCCCCAGATACCATATCGAGGATTGTCGCGCTACCAATATCAGAGACCTGCGACAAAACGATTCCCGCTTTTTGATTTTGAGACACAATCAACTGCTTAAACCATGCTCGAGGATCGAATCCGGCCGTAATAATTTCACCGATTGAATTAATCGTAAGGCCGATCGTTGCATCCGTAAGAATTGAATCAAATCCGCTTGCGGAACTAAACAGTGTTGCTGATGTGCGATCGAATGCCGTTTTGAATGAGTCCCATGTAAACAGTACTTGCTTTAGGTCAAGTAGGGTATCGAAAGTGGGCGATGTTTGCCCGTCCGTCCACAATAGTCGATCGGTGTACTGACCGTTCAGTTTTCCGAGCATTACGATGCCGGGCCAAGCTTGGTTAAGATTTAGTTCAGAACCAGTTACTTCATTACCTGGATATAATATATTTCTCACGCCTAGCAGGTCGCTGTTTCCAATCTCCTGCACTGAGGGGAGAAAGCCCTGTGTCTGCGAGCCTGCAGCGACTATCTGGTCGACAAACAAGCGGCCAACTTCGTTCGACGCCTCTTGCAGTTTTTCATCGGAAAACGTGAATCCACGTAGTTCGCCTTCGCGTCGGTTGTATTCTCGGATAATTTTCGAAAATAGGCCTTGGCTTTTGTTGACCTGATAGCCACCTATTAGCCATGTTAGGGAGTTCTTAATATCCCCTCTTGGCATTACCATGAGTAAAGACCGTAGCAGGTCGTCAGGGCTATTCTCAGGCACGCCGAGTACTGCCGTAACCACATACCGATAAACAGGTGCGTAGGCACCTATGGCGCTTCCTTGCGAAGCACCTTGTGCACCGAGCGTAGCAATACGGTTGATTTGGACCTGCGTAAAGTTAAAATTTGTTGGCATGGTTCAATCCCTGATATGGTTGACTTGAAGGTGCTGCTTGGTCTCCTTAATGGCTTTGCGCCACTCAGGAAGATAGGCGACTGGGAAGTCGATCTGAACGGCTATTCCTGGTGCGAAGACATAGCCGTATCTACATCGGTCCTGATTTAATCCGTTGGTTTGTGCGGATAAACTGCTGGTGCCAATAGGTACTTGGCACCCTATCTCGATGAGGCTGCCGTCTTCGTTTTTCATTGAAGAATCGTCGCTGACATAAAGGATGTTTGCTCCTGATGTCGGGGATTCGCGCCACTCGATGAGTCCAATTTCCGGAAGTGGTCGCTTGGTACTCGTTGGACTTCTTAGGATAGAATCTATGGACATCAGCAGACGATCGTTGGTCTGCATTGAACGGCGCTGATTGTCGGTCTCTATACAGAAGATGCGTAGTTGTCCGTACAGGCCGTGATCTTTGCCATCAGGATAAATCTCACGATCGGATTCGCTGTTGCCGCGACTCCAATCCACCAATGATGTTTGCGCGAAAGCCTGCGCACCTGGAAATGGCTTGTTGTATTCTATCCACCCGAGATGGGGTGGTTTAAATTTCCAGTGATGTATACCGACCCAAACATCGATGCTACCATCTGACGATAAATATCCAGAATAGTTTGAACTCACCCTTTGGCCGGTGGCTTTGATCTTGGCGGTCGCCTGATCTATGCACGACTTTGACTGTTCTCCGATAAATTCAGAAACCTTATCATTCGTTTCCGGTGAGTTGAGTGAGGGGGCACGTTCGCACGCCGTCAAAGTAAGAAAAAATACTGCGAACGCCCCGAACCGAGCCACAATATTCACGCTGATTCCGTCAGCCCTTCGGAACGAAGTTCGCCCAAATAGGAGGTTCATAGCATTGATTCCTGTTGACGTTGAAATGATTTAGCATCACCGCTCCCCTAGACTTTCACTCACCTGCCGGTGAATCGGACTGAGCAGATACTCGATAACCCGCCGCCTGCCGGTCTTGACCTCCGCCGTCACATTCAACCCGGCGCCCAGCCGGACGCGTTTGCCGTCGATGTCGAGGTCGTTTTTCTGCAACTGCAGCCGCGCCGGAAACACTGCTTGCCCAGCCTGCGCTGAATTACCCGCCTGCAGGGGTGCCCCCGCCCCATCACTGCGCTGCCCGGCCGCCACCGCGTCCGCCGCCACCCACTGCACCGTCGCCGCCAGCGTGCCGTAGCGCGTGAAGTTGAACGTCTCCAGCTTGATCTGGGCGGCTTGGCCTGGCTGCACAAACCCGATGTCCTTGTTGTCGAACTGCACCTCGGCAGTGAGCGGCGCGTCGGTGGGCACGATCACCATCAAGACCTGCGCAGGCGTGACCACGCCGCCGGCCGTGTGCACGGCCAGTTGCTGCACCGTGCCCGCCACCGGCGCGGTGAGTCTTGTCTGACGGCTGCGCTGGTCGGCCTTGCGCCCGGCCTGGCCGAGCTGAGCCAGTTCGAGCCGGGCCTTGGTGGCGCGCTCCTGCAGCGTGCGGCGCAGCTCGGCGAGGTAGGCCGCACGGGCCTGCTGCCCCTCGGCGAGGCTGGCCTGCGTCTCGGCCAGGCGCGCTTCGGCGGTGGCCAGGTCGCGCTCCTGCTCGACTCGTTCGCGGGTGCGGTCCTGGCCGGCGTGGTGGGCCACGAAGCCCTGTTCGCTCAAACCCTGGATGTCGCGCTCGCGCTGCTGCGGTACGTGTCAACATAGTTGTCGCCTGAGTCATGCAGCTTCGGGCTGTTTGCCGAGCTGATCCAGGTGGGCCGTAATGACTGCGTCCCGTTCGGGATTGAGCGTCACGGCCGAGATCACTTTCCAGTTGCGCGTCGGCCCCGACCACCTTGCGGGGTTGGCCCGTCGAGCGCTCAGGTACAGCTCGTGGCGTGCATCCAGAATCGCCCGGTCCTCACCCGCATGCCGCTGCGCCGGGCTCACATATCGGATACCGCTGTGGCGGTGCTCGACGTTGTACCAATGCACAAAGCCGGCCGCCCACATGCGCGCGGCCTGCAGATCCGCAAACCCCTTGACCGGGAACTCCGGCCTGTATTTGGCCGTGCGGAACAGGCTTTCCACGAACGCGTTGTCGTCGCTCACCCTGGGGCGCGAGTACGACGGTTTCACACCCAGCCAGTTCAGCATCGCCAGCACCGTGGTGGCCTTGAGCGTGGCGCCGTTGTCCCCGTGCAGAACGGGTTTGCGGACCTTGGCCGCAATGCCTTCGGCCAGCGCGCATCGCCGCACCAGATGGGCCGCGTGATCGGCATCGTCGGCCTCGTGCACTTCCCAGCCCACGATCTTGCGGCTGTACAGATCCAGGATCAGGTACAGGTAGAACCAGCGCCCCACCACCGTGGCGGGCAGATAGGTCATGTCCCAGCACCACACCTCGCCCGGCGCGCACGCGATGTGCGTGCTCGGCGGCTTGCTCGTGCTGGGCGTCCTGGCTCTTCCCCTGCGCATGTTCTGGCCTTGCTCGCGCAACACCCGCGCAAAGGTGGATTCGCTGGCCAGATACACCCCTTCGTCGGCCAGCATCGGCACGATGCGCGCGGGTGGCATGTCGGCAAACCGGGGCTCGTTGGCCACGCAGACAATCCGCTCTCGCTCGGCGGCACTCAACGCGCGGGCAGGTTGGGGACGAACGGCACCGGGTCTGCCGTCACCTCGCTCCAGCCCCGCCGATTTCCACCGCTGCAGCGTGCGCACGCTGATGCCCACCATCTCGCAGGCCTGTCGCAGTCGCGCCCCCTTGGCATGGGCCGTCTCCACTTCTCGGGTCAACTCACGGCGATCTTCGAGTCCGATCATTCGTCCTCGCCCCTGTTGAAGATCGCCTCGACTTTTTTTGACAGTACCAGCAGCGCCGCCGTCTCAGCCAAGGCCCGGTCCTTGCGCCGCAGTTCGCGCTCCAACTCCTGGATGCGCTTGCGGTCGAGTTTGGTCTGCTGCGGACTGGCCCGCGCTTCTTCGGGCGCTGCCAACGCCTGTGTGGCCGACGCCCGCCACTGATCAAGTTCCTGGGGGTACACGCCGTTCGTGCGGCACCATGCGCTCTTGGAGGCTTCATCCATGGCCGCCGTCGTCAGCACGGCATCAAACCTCGCCGCCGCGGTCCATACCCGCTCACGTTCGGGCTGACCCAGGGCTTCGCTGCGCCAGCGCTCCAACGTGGCCGACGAAACTCCTGTCTCCAGTGCCACGTCTTCCAGCGATGCACTCTCAGGTGGCAACAACCTCGCCACCGCCTTGTCCTTGAACGCTTGTCCGTATCGGGCCACTTCCGTCTCTCTTCCTACCCCCGGGATTCAGATTCCTATCGGGGCGACAACTATTCTGACGCGGGGGGGCTGCGCCAGCGGCAGCGTCGCTTGCAGCTTGGCGCGCTGCGCGCCAGCGGTGACCAACTCGGCCTCGCGGCGGCGGATATCGGCTTCGAGGCGGGCGAGCCGGGCCTGCAGGTCCTGCCGCTCGGCTTCGAGCTGCAGGTCGGCGGCTTGCCCTCGCTGACTGGAAACCCGCTCGCCCGCGGCTGCACCGCGCTCGATCGCCGCACTCTCGCGCAACAGCGCTTCGGCGCGCAGCAGCTCGGCCTGCGCATGGCGGCGTTGTTCCTCGACGCTCACCGCATCGGCCTGCGGCGCGGTGGCATCGAGCTCGACCAGCAACTGGCCGGCTTCGATGCTGTCGCCGTCGTGCACGTGGATGGCGGTGACCACCGCGCTCTCCAGCGGCTGGATGATCTTGCTGCGCTCGTGCACCACCAGCCGGCCGGGTGCGACCGCCACCACGTCGATCTCGCCCAGGCAGGCCCAGGCGATGGCGATCACGAACAGGGCGCAGATTGCGATCGCCGCGCGCCCGGGTGCCGGATGCGGCGGGCTCTCCTGCAGCGCCAGGGCGGCGGGCAGAAAGGCGCGTTCGTCGGCCAGGCGCTTCGGGCCGGCGAGTTCTTTGCGCGCGGCCCAGGCGGCGTTCAGCACGGCGCCGTAGCGCCCCAGCAAGGCCAGCCAGGGATGCGGCAGCTGTTGCGCCGATGCGGGTGCGGCTGCGGATGTGGGCGTCATGGCCGTGGCTCCTGTTGGCCTGCGGGAGTGGCGGGGCCTGTTGCGGGCCCGCCCGCCTGCAGCCGCCACAGCTGCGCATACAGCCCGTCAGTACGCAGCAGCACCTCATGGCTGCCGGCCTCGACGATGCGGCCCTGGTCCATCGCGATGATGCGGTGCGCGCCGCGCACGCTCGACAGGCGGTGCGCAATGATGATCACGGTGCGGCCGCGGCAGATCATCGCCATGTGGCGCTGCAGGATCGCCTCGCTCTCGTAGTCGAGCGCGCTGGTGGCTTCGTCGAAGATCAGGATGCGCGGGTTGCCGAACAGCGCGCGGGCGATGGCGATGCGCTGGCGTTGGCCGCCCGACAGGCTGGCGCCTTGTTCACCCACCAACGTGTCGTAGCCTTCGGGCAGCTGGCTGATGAACTCGTGCGCCCCGGCCAGCTGCGCCACCGCCAGCACCGCCTCGAGCGGCGCGCCGGGGTCGGCGATGGCGATGTTGTCGCGGATACTGCGGTTGAACAGCCAGTTCTCCTGCAGCACCACCCCCACCTGGCGGCGCAGCTGGGCGGCGTCGATCAGCGCGATGTCGATGCCGTCGACCTTGACGCGGCCCTGTTCGGGCACGTGCAGGCGCTGGATCAGCTTGGTCAGCGTGCTCTTGCCCGAGCCGGAGCGCCCGACGATGCCGATCACCTCGCCGGGCGCGATCTCCAGGCTCAGGCCCTGCAGTACCAGCGGCGCGTCGGGGCGGTAGCGGAAGCTCACGCCGTCGAGCGTGATGCGGCCTTGCAGCGCGGGCAGTTGCGCGGCGCTGCTCGGTGGCACCTCGGTGCGGGTGTCGAGGATGTCGCCCAGGCGCTGCATCGCAATGCCGGTCTGCTGGAAGTCGGTCCACATCTGCGCCAGGCGCATGATGGGCTGCGCCACCCGGCCGGCGAACATGTTGAACGCGACGAACATGCCCACCGTCAGCGCGCCGTCCATCACCAGCTGGGCGCCGAGCCACAGCGTGGCCACGTTGACGAGCTTGGCGGTGAGGTTGACGCCTTCGTGCGCGGCGTTGGCCAGGGTCTGGGTGCGCAGGCTCGCGCTGACGTAGGCGGCGAGCTGGCCGTCCCAGCGCCGCGCCAGGGCGGGTTCGAGCGCGCTGGCCTTGACGGTCTGGATGCCGGTGAGAGTCTCGACCAGCAGCGCCTGGTTCTCGGCGCCGCGGGCGAACTTCTCGTTCAATCGGGCGCGCAGCAGCGGCACCACGCTCAGGCTCAGGCCCAGGTAGATCGGCACGCTGGCCAGCACGACCAGCGTCAGCGGCACGCTGTAGAGCAGCATCACGGCGATGAAGACCCCCGAGAACAGCAGGTCGAGCACGAGCGTCAGCGCGCTGCCGGTCAGGAAGCTGCGGATGTTTTCCAGCTCCCTGACACGCGCGACCGAATCGCCGACCCGGCGGGCCTGGAAGTAAGACAAGGGCAGCGCCAGCAGATGCCGGAACAGCCGCGCGCCCAGCTCGACGTCGATGCGGCTGGTGGTGTGGGTGAAGACGTAGCTGCGCAAGAGCGTGAGCAGGCTCTCGAACAGCACCACGACCACCAGCCCGACCATCAGCACGTTGAGCGTGGAAAGCCCCCGGTGCACCAGCACCTTGTCCATCACGACCTGGAAGAACAGCGGCGAGACCAGCGCAAACAGCTGCAGGAACAGCGACACCAGCAGCACTTCGCCGAGCAGGCGGCGGTGCTTGACCAGGCTGGGGATGAACCAGCTGAAGTCGAACCTGGCGAGATCACCGGCGACGCTGGCGCGGCTGCTGGCGACGATCAGTTCGCCGCTCCATTGCGCGGCGAAGGTGGCCAGCGGCTCGATCGTGGGGCGGCCGCCGTCGGCCGCAGCGGCATCCTGGAACAGCACACGCTGGCCGTCGCACTGGGCCAGCAGCACCCAGCGTTCGACGGCTGAGCCGTCACCGGTGTCGATGCGCAGGCGCGCCAGCGCCGGCAGCGGCACCAGCGGCAGGCGCTCGGCGCTGCTGGCCAGGCGCTTGGCTTTGAGGCCCAGGTGCTGGGCCGCCACCAGCAGGTCGTCGGTGGTGAATACCTCGTTCGGTGACTTGCCCAACTGGTGACGCAGGCTGGCGGCGTCGGCGCCCAGGTGGTGCAGGCGAGCGAGCAGGCACAGGG
Organism: Leptothrix cholodnii SP-6; assembly: GCF_000019785.1. Lineage (NCBI taxonomy): Bacteria > Pseudomonadati > Pseudomonadota > Betaproteobacteria > Burkholderiales > Sphaerotilaceae > Leptothrix > Leptothrix cholodnii. Next base: position 3,304,098 of record NC_010524.1, on the reverse strand, counting down.
CCGGCAGGCCGCTGGCATCGGCGCGGTGGCCCACCGTGGGTTTTGGCGCGACGGGCGCGGGATCGGGATCGGGATGGCGCTGGGCGGGCTGCATGCTTGGCGTGGCACGGCACGCGAAAGCGTTCGATTGCACGCCTTCCCGCACCTGGATGATCGGAGATCAACAATTCACGCCAGAATGTAATTTGCCGATTTGGGATGTGGATATCCCCCAAGAGGTGGAGGCCTGCAGGCCTTGATCCGAGACGACTTCTGTGCTTGGGGCGGTCAGCCCGCCATCAACCGCACCTTCACGCTGCGCCCCTTGACCCGGCCGGCGGCCAGCTTGCGTTCGACCTGCGGCGCGATCTCGCGCGCCACCGCCACGTAGGTCGAGAACTCGTTGACGTTGATCTTGCCGATCTGCGCGCCGGCAAAACCCATGTCCTTGGTCAGCGCGCCCATCACGTCGCCGGGGCGGATCTTTTCCTTGCGCCCGCCGAGGATCTGGATCGTCTGCATCGGCGGCAGCAGCGGCTCGGCGCTGGTCTTGGTGAGCGTGGCCAGCGGTTGCCATTGCGCGGTGAAGCCGTGCATCACCTCGATCTGGCCGACCCGGCCCATCTCGTCCATGCTGGCCAGGCTGAAGGCCCAGCCTTCTTCGTCGGCCCGGCCGGTGCGGCCGATGCGGTGCGTGTGGGTGGCGATGTCGGGCGTGATCTCGACGTTGATGACCGCGCCGAGCTGGCTGATGTCGAGGCCGCGGGCGGCGATGTCGGTGGCCACCAGCACGCTGCAGCTCTGGTTGGCGAACTGGATCAGCACCTGGTCGCGGTCACGCTGTTCCAGGTCGCCGTGCAGCTCGAGCGCCGAATAACCCTGCGCGCGCAGCACCTGCACCAGGTCGCGGCACTGCTGCTTGGTGTTGCAGAAGGCCAGCGTGCTGACCGGGCGGTAGTGGTCGAGCAGCAGCGAGACGGCGTGCAGGCGTTCGTCTTCGCGCACCTCGTAGAAGATCTGGCGGATCTTGCCGGCCGCGTGCTTTTCGGTCAGCTTGATCTCCTTGGGCGCGCGCATGAAGGCCGCGCTGATGCGGGCGATGCCTTCGGGGTAGGTGGCCGAGAACAGCAGCGTCTGGCGCTCTTTCGGGCACTGCTGGATGACGGTCTTGATGTCGTCGAAGAAGCCCATGTCGAGCATGCGGTCGGCCTCGTCGAGCACCAGGGTGTTGAGCGCCGACAGGTCGAGGCTGCCACGCTCGAGGTGGTCCATGATGCGGCCGGGCGTGCCGATGACGATGTGCGCGCCGTGCTCCAGGCTGGCCAGCTGCGGGCGCATGGTGGTGCCGCCGACCAGCGTCAGCACCTTGATGTGGTCTTCGGCGCGGGCCAGGCGGCGCACCTCCTGGGTCACCTGCTCGGCCAGCTCGCGGGTCGGGCACAGCACCAGGCTCTGCACCGCGAAGCGGCGCGGATTCAGGTTGGCCAGCAGCGCCAGCGCGAAGGCGGCGGTCTTGCCGCTGCCGGTCTTGGCCTGCGCGATCAGGTCGTGGCCGGCCAGGGCCAGCGGCAGGCTGGCGGCCTGGATCGGGGTCATGGCGGTGTAGCCGAGCTGCTGCAGATTGGCCAGCGTGGCCGGTGGCAGCGGCAGGCTGCTGAAGGAAAGGGCGGCGTTCGATGCCGGATCTGCGGCCGCGGCCGCGGAGGTGATAGAGCTGCTCATGCGCGATTATCGTGAGTCTGCGGTTAGAGTTCGCCCGGCCCAGATGCCAACCCCCTCCATGCCCGACCAATCGAACCCGACTCCCTCCCTGCCCAAGCGCGCGCCCGTGCGCGCCAACGAGACCCTCAACCTGCCCGTGCCGCGCCACGCCAAACGGGTGCCGGCGCACATCAGCAAGGAGCAGGTCGGGCGCCTTCGACAGAACGCCTACAACCTGCCGCAGGTGGTCAAGCCGGCCGATTACCTGCCGGAAAACAGCGAAGGCCTCGAAGAACACCTCGACACGCTCGGCATGGTGCTGCTGCAGAAGGCGGTGGCCGGCGCGCGGCCCAGCCGCTGGATCGCGCCCGAGCTGATGGACGTCGCGCTGGCCCACATCGAGGCGGTCGGCACCGGGCCGACGATGCGCCCGGCGCTGCTCGAACGCACCGCCGCGCTCGAGGCGCTGGGCGTGTCGCGCCACCTGGGCGAGTGGACGCGCCTGATCAGCCACGCGCTGACGCTGTCGGAGCCGGGCTGGCGCGTGCCGGTGCTGTTCCGGCTGCCGGTCGATGCGCAGCCGGTCTGGGCCTTCTACCGCACCGGCGACCGCGCCGCGCTGCTGGCGGCGATCGGCGCGCCGGTCGGCTATCCGCATGCGGCCGAGCTGCTGGCGCACCTCGAATCGCTGCTGGCGCGCAGCCGCTCGTTCAAGTCGCAGCACCTCGAGTCGCTGCTGCCGCGCCTGCTGGCCGAATGTGCCGTGCCGCAGTCGCCGGCCCAGTTCGCCGAGCTGAAGGCCGCCTGCAGCCGGGCCCAGGAACGCTGGGAACACCGCGCCACCGAGCTCGACACGCTCGAAGGCCTGAACTCCGAGCTGGCGTTCCAGGGCTACCCGGACACCTTCGTGAAGGCGCGCAACCTGCAGCGCAACGTCACGCTCTACGTCGGCCCGCCCAACAGCGGCAAGACCTACGCCGCCTTCGAGCGCCTGGCCCAGGCGATCGACGGCGCCTACCTGGCGCCGCTGCGGCTGCTGGCGCTCGAAGGGCGTGATCGCCTGGTCGGGCGCGGCGTGCCGTGCTCGCTGCTGACGGGCGAGGAGAACGTGCCGGCCGAGGGCGCGCGGGTGGTGTCGAGCACCATCGAGATGGTCAGCACCAACACGCCGATCGACGTGGCGGTGATCGACGAGGCGCAGATGATCTTCGACAACTCGCGCGGCTGGGCCTGGACCCAGGCGATCGTGGCGGTGCCCGCGCGCGAGGTCATCATCATCTGCTCGGCCTACGCGGTGCCGGCGATCGAGAACCTGCTGGGCCTGTGCGGCGAGCGCTGCACGGTGCGCGAGTTCGAGCGCAAGCAGCACGTCGAGCTGCTGCCGCACGCGGTGTCGCTGTCGGGCCTCAAGCTCGGCGACGCTGTGGTGGCGTTCAGCCGCCGCGAGGTGCTGTCGCTGCGCGACAAGATCGCCGCCAGCGGCCACCCGGTGTCGGTGATCTACGGCGCGCTGCCGCCCGAGGTGCGCCGCCGCGAGGCCGAGCGTTTCGCGCACGGCGAGTCGCACGTGCTGGTCGCCACCGACGCCATCGGCATGGGCCTGAACCTGCCGATCCGCCGCGTGCTGTTCAGCACCCTGACCAAGTTCGACGGCCAGGCCGACCGCTCGCTGAGCGAGTCCGAGGTGCACCAGATCGCCGGCCGGGCCGGCCGCTACGGCATGCACGAGGAAGGCTTCACCGGCGTGCTGAAGGAGGCCGAGCCCTCGGCCGAGCGCAGCCTGAAGGACCTGCTGCACCGCGCCCCGCGCGCGCCGCGCGACTTCAAGGCGCCGGTGGCGCCCAACGGCTGGCACGTCGACACGATCTCGAGGCGGCTCAACAAGACCCGCCTGCGCGAGGTGCTCGACGTCTTCATGGACCAGCTCAAGCTCGACGACGCCCACTTCGCGGTGGCCGAACTCGAGCAGATGCTCGACCTGGCCGAGAAGCTCGACATCAGCGCCGCGGGCCTGACGCTCAAGGAGCGCTTCACCTACGCGCAGGCGCCGGTCGACACCCGCACCGAATCGCAGGTGCAGGAATACCTGGAGTGGAGCAGCAACCACGCCCGCACCGGCCGTGCCGGCACGCCGTGGTTCCTGCAGGGCGTCGACGGCCACAGCCGGCTCGACCGCATGGAGCAGGCACTGCGTGCGTGCACGCTGTGGCTGTGGCTGGACCTGCGGTTCCCCGGCGTCTACGGCCACCTCGACGAGGTGATCGCGCTGCGCTCGGACCTGAACGACGGCATCGAGCGCCAGCTCAAGGGCAAGCGCCCGCTGTCGCAGGTGCGCCACCGCGCGCGCCGCTGAGCATGAAGGCGCCCAAGCGGCTGCAGTCGCTGGTCGACGAAGGCCTGATCGACACGGTGGTGCGCCAGCTCATGAGCGGCAAGGAGGCGATGGTCTACGTGGTGCGTTGCGGCGACGACACGCGCTGCGCCAAGATCTACAAGGAAGCCACCCACCGCAGCTTCCGCCAGGCGGTCGACTACACCGAGAACCGCAAGGTCAAGAACACCCGCCAGGCCCGCGCGATGGCCAAGGGCAGCAAGTTCGGCCGCGAGAAGCAGGAAGAGGCCTGGCAGAGCGCCGAGGTCGACGCGCTCTACCGCCTGGCCGGCGCGGGCGTGCGGGTGCCCAAGCCGTACAACTTCCATGACGGCGTGCTGCTGATGGAGCTGGTGACCGATGAAAACGGCGACGCCGCGCCGCGCCTGAACGACGTCGTCTTCACGCCCGAAGACGCGCGCCGCCACCACGCCACGCTGATCGCCGAGGTGGTGCGCATGCTCGGCGCGGGGGTGGTGCACGGCGACCTGTCGGAGTTCAACATCCTGCTCGCGCTCGACGGGCCGGTGATCATCGACCTGCCGCAGGCGGTCGACGCGGCCGGCAACAACCACGCCCAGCGCATGCTGCTGCGCGACGTCGACAACCTGCGCGGTTTCTTCGGCCGCTTCGCACCCGAGCTGCTGCGCACCGAATACGGCCACGAGATCTGGGAGCTGTTCCAGCGCGGCGAACTGCACCCCGACACGCCGCTGACCGGCCGCTTCAAGCACAAGGCCGGCGCGGTCGACCTGGGCAGCGTGCTGCGCGAGATCGACGACGCGCGCGACGAAGAGGCGGCTCGCCGCTTGCGGCTGCAGACGACGCAGTAGATGGTGGGCCGCGAGGCCCGTCGGACTACTTCAAACGCTTGAGCACCTGCTTGAACTGCGCGTGCTCGCAGCTGCGCAGCCACTCGAACCCGACCATCTCGACGCTGACGATGCCTGCCCCGGCCGACTGCAGGCGCTGCATCGCCAGCGCGTGGTTGTCGGCCACACGCGAGGCGCAGGCCGGCGCCACCACCCACACCCGCAGGCCCGCGTCGAGCAGGCCGAGCGCGGTCTGCATCAGGCAGACATGGGCCTCGCAGCCGGCCACCACCACCTCGCGTGGATGGCTGGCGGTGGCCGGTGGCAGCTGCTCGAGCAGACCGTCGGCGCAGGCGTCGAAATGCAGCTTCGAGAGCGTGTGGTCGCAGCGCGTGCGGATCGCCTCGTGATTGGGCCCGAGGCCTTGCGGGTATTGCTCGGTGCCGATCACGGCCACACCCAGGTCGCGGGCGATGTCGGCCAGCAGCGTGGCCTGCGCCAGCGCCTCGGTGCCGCCGTGCAGGGCGGGCAGCAGGCGCTGCTGGTAGTCGACCAGCACGAGCGTCGAGCGTTGCAGGTTGATCAGGTTCATGGGCGTGGCTCCAGGGTTCTTGGCGAGGATCGAGGTGCGCGCGATCGGCGCGTCACGGGCGGGCGCCAGCGTATCGCGCAATCGGGTGTCGATGGCGTCGTTCGACCCGGGTGTCAGAATCGTTCGACAACGAGCTTGAGGAGACACCCGATGCACGCTGCCCCGCCCACCCGGACCGCCGCCACCGCCGGCCTGATGACCGCGGTCGACTACCGCGAATCGCTGCGCCGCTTGCGGCCCGTGGTCTACGTCGACGGCCAGCGGATCGAGTCGGTGGCCGATGCGCCGAGCCTGCAGCCGGGCATCAACGCGCTGGGCGTCACCTACGACCTGGCGCACGACCCGGCGATGGCGCGGCTGATGACGGCGCGCCACACGCGCAGCGGCCGCACCGTCAACCGCATGCTGCACGTCAACGAGTCGGCCGGCGACCTGCTCGACAAGCTCGAGGCGGTGCGCCTGCTGTGCCAGGAAACCGGCTGCGCGCAGCGCTACCTGGCGCACGACGCGCTCAACGCCATCGGCCAGGTCAGCGCCCGCATCGACGACGCCCGCGGCAGCACCGAACACCGCGCCCGTTTCGAGGCCTACCTGCAGCGCGTGCAGACCGAGGACCTGGCGCTGGGCATCGCGATGACCGACGCCAAGGGCGACCGCTCGCGCCGCCCGCACCAGCAGGCCAATCCCGACACCCATGTGCACGTGGTCGAGCGCAAGCCCCAAGGCATCGTGATCTCGGGCACCAAGGCGATCGTCACGGGTGCGCCGTACATGCACGAGTTCCTCGTCATGCCCGGTCGCAACATGAGCCGCGAGGACGCCGATTTCGCGGTCTGCTGCGCGGTGCCGGTGGATGCGCCGGGCATCACCATCGTGGCGCGCCCGGCGGGGCGGCCGGGCGAGAAGGTCGAACACGGCGCGCCGCTGTTCTCGCGCCGCTACGGGCAGTCGACCGGCGTGGTGATCTTCGACCGAGTGTTCGTGCCGTGGGAGCGCGTGTTCTACGCCGGTGAATGGGAGCACTCGGGCACGCTGACCTACCACTACGCCACCCACCACCGCCACAGCTGCATCGGTGCGCGGGCCGGTTTCGGCGACCTGCTGATCGGCGCGGGCGCGCTGATGTGCGAGGCCAACGGCTTCGACCCAGGCCAGACGTCGAGCCTGCGCGAGCCGATGGTCGAGCTGATCAAGATCACCGAAGGCTTCTTCGCCTGCGGCGTGGCGGCCAGCGTCTACGGCACGGCCGATCAACACAGCGGGACCTTCATGCCCGAGCCGGTGTTCGCCAACATCGGCAAGCTGCTGCTGGCCACGCAGATCTACGACATGCACCGGCTCGCGCACGAGGTCTCGGGCGGCCTGATCGTGGCGCTGCCCGGGCCCGACGAGGACCACAACCCGGCTACCGCCGCCACGCTGGCCGAGGTGCTGCGCGCCAATCCGGCGGTGCCCTACGACAAGCGCATCGAGGTGGCGCGCTTCGTCGAGGACCTGACGGCGTCGTACCAAGCCGGCTGGTATTCGGTCATCAGCCTGCACGGCGGCGGCTCGCCGGCGGCGATGAAGCAGGAGATCTGGCGCAACTACCCGCTGGGCAACAAGGTCGATCTGGTCGAGCGCCTGCTCGACCGTGGCGTGCTCGCGCCCACCGAAGGCGGCGACACCCGCGCCATCACCCGCAACCGCCAGCCCGGGCGCTGCTGCGACAGCGGCTGCACGCAGCCCGGCCAGGCGGTGATGGTGGCCTTGCCGGTGTCGACGCGTGACGATGTCGCAGGCGCCTAGCATCGGCGCCATTTCCACATCGTCACACCGGAGACCCCCATGCAAGCCCGCTACAAGATCGCCGTCATCCCCGGCGACGGCATCGGCCGCGAAGTGATGCCCGAGGGCCTGCGCGCGCTGCAGGCCGCGGCGCGCCGTTTCGACCTGGCCTTCGATTTCACGCCGATCGAATGGGCCAGCTGCGACTACCACGCCCGCACCGGCGAGATGATGCCCGCCGACTGGAAGGCGCAGCTGCAGGGCATGGACGCGATCTATTTCGGCGCGGTCGGCTGGCCGGCGACGGTGCCCGATCACGTCTCGCTGTGGGGCTCGCTGCTGAAGTTCCGGCGCGAGTTCGACCAGTACATCAACCTGCGGCCGGTGCGGCTGTTCGAGGGCGTGCCGTGCCCGCTGGCCGGGCGCCGCGCCGGTGACATCGACTACTGCGTTGTGCGCGAGAACACCGAGGGCGAGTACACCAACCTCGGCGGCGTGATGTTCGCCGGCACCGAACGCGAGATCGTGATCCAGGAGTCGGTGTTCTCGCGCCACGGCACCGACCGGGTGCTGAAGTACGCCTTCGAGCTGGCCCGCAGCCGTGCCCGCAAGCACCTGACGGTGGCGACCAAGAGCAACGGCATCGCCATCAGCATGCCGTGGTGGGACGGCCGCGCCGATGCGATGGCGATGGCCTATCCCGAGGTGACGGTCGACAAGCAGCACATCGACATCCTCAGCGCACGTTTCGTGCTGCAGCCCGGCCGCTTCGACGTGGTGGTGGCGAGCAACCTGTTCGGCGACATCCTGAGCGACCTCGGCCCCGCCACCACCGGCACCATCGGCCTGGCGCCGTCGGCCAACCTGAACCCCGAGCGCCGCTTCCCGTCGCTGTTCGAGCCGGTGCACGGCTCGGCGCCCGACATCTACGGCCGCAACATCGCCAACCCGGTGGCGATGATCTGGTCGGGCGCGCTGATGCTCGACTTTCTCGGCCATCGCGACGCCCACGACGCGATCGTGCGCGCCATCGAGACCGTGCTGGCGCAGGGCCCGCGCACGCCCGACCTGGGCGGCAGCGCATCGACCACCGAGATGGGCGAGGCGATTGCTGCGCTGATCGGCACCGCGGCGCGCTGACGGCCGTCGGCGAACCCGGGTCGGCGCCCGCGGGTCGGCGCGCTGCGCACGCTCAGGGCGATTCCAGCCGGCGGATCAGCGCGTCGATCAGGGTGTCGTCGGCGGGCGACTCCAGGCGGTGCTCGCGCAGGGTGCGCACGAGTTGCGGGCTGGCGATCGACGCCCGGTCGGCGCGGATCAGGATGCCCGCGACGGCGTCCTGCACGGGCTCCGACGGCGTCCTCGCATAGAGCTCGACCAGCAGATCGACGATGCCGCGGTCGGCGACGTGGTGTCGCCCCAGTGCCTCGAGCGCGCGCACCTGGGCCACGGGCGCGTCCATGCGCACGATCTCGGCCGCCAGGCCTTGCAGCGCGACGGGGTCGGTGAGCGGCCGATGCCGCAGGTAGGCCTGCGCGATCAGCGCATCGGCCTCGTTGCCGCCCACCAGCCCGGCCAGCGTGCGCGCGTGGTCCTCGGCGCTGCCCAGGCAGGCGCGCACGGCCGCGTGCGGCATGTCGTCGGCCGGCAGGCGCCGGCTGAAGGCGCCGTCGAGCTCGTGCCGCCGGTTCAGGGTGCAGGCCAGGTTGACCTCGGTCAGGCCGACCGCGGGGCGCGCCTGCAGTTCGCGCAGCATCCGCACGAATTCCTCCCGGCGTTCATCGGCCGACAGCCAGCCCAGCTCGCGTGCGACATCGACCATGCGCACGCGCATTTCCGGCTGATCGGTCTGGCGCGCAAACGCCAGGAAGTGGCCGCTGGCGACGATGTCCTGCGCGATGCGATCGAGCGCCAGGGCGGTCTCGGGGGCCTGCCGCGCGGGCTCGTCGAGCGCCGTCATCAGCTGCTCGATGCGGTCGAGATGCAGCAGCGTGGCGGCCGTCCCGCTGCGCAGGAGCCGGCGCACGAACGCCAGCTTGCTTGCGATCGACGACCGCTCGTCGGCGAACTGGCACATGTCGCGCCGGGCGTCGGCGTGCGGATCCTGGTCGGTGATGCCGTGCGCCACGGCCATCGGGTAGGGCGCGAAATACCCGAGCAGGCTGCCGCTCGGGTGGCCGCGTCCGATCTCGCGGCCGCCGTTCGCCTGCAGATAGCGATCCAGCGTGGCGCCTGCCAGCGGGCCCAGCGGCGCCGTCGACGAGAAGCCGTAGATCACCGGCACGTCCTTGAACACGTGGCGCATCCGGTCGCGGCTGCTGTTGCCCAGCCCCGTGTTCAACGACGCCAGTTCGCGCTCGGCCTCGGCGCGCGAGTGCCCCTCGCGCACCAGCGCCCGAACGATCTCGGCCGACGTGCTGCCCAGCGGTTTCGGGTTCAGGGTGTTGCAGCCGAACAGGTAGACCTCCTTCAGCTGCGAGAACAGCGCCGGGCACGACTGGCTGCAGGAGATGCGCTCCAGTTCGGCCACCGGCAGGTGCTCGCCGGTGTCGAGCTGGTCCGAGAAGAACTGGCTGCTGCCGTCGTAATGGCCGGAGACGATGAGCACGTCGCACTGCACGTCCGCACGGCACGCCGACGCCAGCCAGTCGGGCCGCCCGCGCTCGACAAGTTCGACGAAGCGGAACCGTGCCTCGGGCAGGTGGCGGCGAAAGGCTTCCTTCTCGTCGGCGGAGTTGACGGTGACGGTGCAGACCGTCTGCACCTCGGCCGCCGCCAGTGGCGCCGACAGCGCCGACAGCGTCAGCAGAGACAGGATCGCGGCCAACGGCAGGAGACGGGGCTTGAGCGTCCGGCGCATGCCGTCATCGTAGCGATCGCGGTACTTGACCTGGGTCAATCAGATCGATGACCCGTCAAGTGCGAGCCGGCGCAACATCGAACCTTGCCGTCAGGCAAGACTCGTGACAGAGCCGGCAGCTGCAGCAGACAGGATCGACGGTGTCGATGCGCCGCATCAGACCGTCGAATCGACAGTTGAACCCGAAAGGAAAACGACATGACGATTCGCTTCGCCCTCGCATTGGCCTTCTCCACCGCGCTTGTGCCCGCCGTGGCCGCGGACGTGACCTACCGCAACGACATCCGCCCGTTGATCAAGGCGCAGTGCGACGAATGCCACGGCGACACGGCACCGACGCTGGCCGAGTTCAAGCTGGCCGAGGAGCGCTACAAGAAGGAAAAGCTCGGCCCGCGCACCGACACCTACGCCGACCTGGTCCAGCTGATCAGCTGGCCCGACACGGGCGCACTGATGCGCCGGCTCGATGACGGCAGCAACACCGCCGACAAGAAGCCCGGCAACATGTACAAGCACCTGGGCGAGACCGAGGCCGAGCGGGCGAAGAACCTCGAGATCATCAAGACCTGGGTCGGCGGCCCAGGCGCCTGGAATCTCAATCGCTGGGAAAAACGCGGCGAGGTTCCTGCCATCACGAAGGAACAGCTCGACATGCTGAAGGTCAAGTATTGAGATCGAGCATCAAATCAAAGAACGCTTTGCTGTGATTCGAGACCCGGCGCCCAGAACGCTGTACCCGGTCTGCACGGCCTGCTGACCAAAGAAAAAGGCCCACTCCCCATCGGAGAGTGAGCCTTCTTTGACGGTGGTGGGAGGAGGGGGTTCGCAACACAGGCACAAGCTGTTGATTCAAGACGGATCATGGACTTTCGGCACCAGCAGTTGCCCCCAAAGTTGCCCCCAGCGCTGGCAAGCTTGAGCTACTGGACCCGGCCCCGCACCACCCGGTTGATTGCCCGGTCCAGGCCGGCCCAGCTCGTCAGCAGGCGCTGCTGATCGTAGACGTCGAGCAACTGGCGAACTGCCTCGCGGTCTACCTGCTCGGCACCGGGCCCGCAGCGGCGCAATGCATCGAGCGCGGCCTGCGCCAGCGGCGCAGCCTCGGGGCCGATGCCGGCGGCGGCCAGCTCGGCACTGATCCGGCACGATCGACGCAGCGTGAGCAAATCGGCGGGCGTGGCCTGGCCAGCATCGAGCGCGGCCATGCTCATCAGTTCAAGCGTGCGCAGGCTGCAAAGGTCGTCCGCCTCGGTCAGCTTGCTCGCGAACAGCGCCAGGCGCACCGGGTGGGCGTCAGAGTCAAAGTGCTTGCGGCGGGTTCTCTTGCGCATGTGCAAAGGGCGCCCCGAAGGCGCCCTGTTGGGTTGAATAGGGTCGACCTCCCCGCGTGGTGTGCGGCCCAAGTCGACGGGCTGACTCTGCGAGGAGGAAGAAAAACGCAGTAGCCAGCGGGTGGCGGCCATGTTGACCAGGCTCATTGCGTGGGGGCTATGGTCGCCTCGCTCAACCCCACGCCGATTCGTTGGACTGTCAGGCGCCTACGGACTTGTAGAGGCCGCGCCAGTCGATCACACCGCCGCCGAAGTCGAGGCGAACCTTCATGTGCAGGCCGTCGATTTCGAAGCCTTCTTCGGTGAAGATCTCCGGGCCGTTGGCCGAGTCCAGGTAGCCGTACTCGATCGTCTCGATCACGGCCGAATCGGCGGCCAGATACCAGGCCGTCGGAGACACCGCATCGAGGCGCGGATCTACCACCAACTCCAGCCGGCCGGCGAACGGATTGACGCTGGAAGACTGGTTCGGTGTGATGGCGCTCACCAACTGCTCGGCGGTCGTTTCCAGTGCAGCCGGCACCACCAGGTAACGCGGGGAAGCATCGATCGGCGTTTTGCCGTCCAGGCCTTTCTGCAGTCGCATCGCCTGGCGGGCCACCGTCAGAGCGGACAGCTGTAGCGCAGAGCCTGCGCCGGTGGCCAGGTTCCCGTGGGCGGCGTGGAACAGCGCGGTGCCGTCGTACATCGAGGGATTGCTGGTCAGCAGATCCACGAGGAACTGATTTTCGAATTCGGCCGACGCCTTACCCAAGCGCACGGACATGTCGCCGAAGGCGTTCAGGTCGTCGTTCACGAGTGCCTGGCGCGAGATGCCGAAGATGCGGCCGAATGTGGCCAGGCTGTAGCTCGAGGTCGTGTCGGCCATGGAGCCGCTCTTGAACTCCCCGTGTTCGTTGACCTTCAGCAGGGCTGGCGCTTCGCCCAAGTTCAGCTTCTGCTTGGCGCGGAAATCGGCCACGGTGCTGGCCTTGAACACCCGCTTGATGCTGGGGGCCGACTCGTAGCCCTGGCGCAGCAGCCGATTTCCAGCGCCCTGCAACAGGCCCGCAAAGTCGCTCGTGGTATGCAACGCCCGCTCGACCAGCTCGCGCGGTGCCATCGACGTTGTGCGAAGGCCGCGATGCTCCAGCAGGTCGCGCGCCATGTCGGCCATGCGGGCGTGGCGGTACTGGTTGCCGGTCTTGGCGGCCGGGCCGCCCATCCGAGCCACCAGGGCCTCTTGCATCTGCTCAACCTGCGGACCGTGGATTTCGTGGCCGATGCTGGCCAGGCTGCGGCCGTGGTACTCCATGCCGTTGGAGGTCGTGTTCAGGTGGCCACCCGAGGCCCGGTCGCTCGACGCCAGGGCGTCCAGGACGTGGGCGCGCACCGCGTCCAGGGTGGCGCCGCGCTGGATCAGGCCATCGGCCACGCTGGCGTTGAGGCCGTGGAGCTTGACCAGCTCGCGCACTTCGTTGGGGGCAGCTGCGCGGGTGTGCAGGTCGAGGGTGTTTGCGGGCATGGGGGAATTCCCTTCAGGGGTTTGGAGTTGGCCAGCGCTGCGGCCGATACCGACGGTTGAATCTTCAGGAACGGCCAAGACGGACGCCTCGTAGGGCGTCCACGAGGTGGCGGCAATGCCGCCGAGAATGGGTTCGGTGGCGTTGATGCGGTAGCCCACCGAGATGCCGCGCAACAAGCCGTCGCGCACGTCTTGGAAGACCTCCTGGGCCTTCTCCGACTGGCCGAAGCGTGCGGTGCCGACCAGGCGCCGGCCATCGAGGCGCACGTTCTCGACCACGCCGACAGGCTGGGCGTGGTCGTGGCAGTACAGCAGCGGCAAGCCCCCGATGGCGCGGCTCAGGTCGATGCACTGGGGTTCGTGGCGCAGAACCTCCAACTCGCCGTAACGCATCACTGGCCGTTCGCTGGACAACGAAACCGGCACGGTCCGCGCGGCCAGGTCGACCAGCGCCCGCTCGAAGGTGGCAGAGCGGTTGACCAGCTCAGTGCGGGACATGGCCAGCCTCTTGAACGGTGGGGATGCGGGTGTTGGCCAAGACTTCGGCCACGTCATCCATGAGCATGGGCTCTTGTTGCGCGGCCAGCTGCAGCGCGTCCATGCCCAGTTCGAGAAGTTGGCGTGGGGTCAACTTCATCTCGATGTCTTGGCCATCGCGAACGATCAGCAGCGAGCCGTCGACGCGCAGGTACAGGCTCACGCTGGCGGGGCGTGGCGTACTGGGTGGGGTGGGTGTGTTCATGGCACCGATCGTCGGCGCCATCGGCTCAGGCTCACACAATGAGCCTATGGCGATCAGTCGCCGGCAGTGCTGTGCAAGATGCGCTTGATATGAGAAGTGGACCCGGGCGCGGCGCAGGTTTCGGCCTCGATGCGCAGGATCAGCGGATGGCGTTCGCGCACCATGGCCACCAGCGCCCGGGCCTTGTTCGGATCTGTCAGTGTGGCTGCCAGGTCGCGCAGGGCGGCATCACGGCGCTGCAGTGGCAAGGCCCGAGCCGGCACGTCATACGCACCGCCCTGGCGCGGCCTGAGACCCAAGGCGGCCTGCAGATCGTGCCCGTCCTTCAGCCAGGCCTCGAAGCCATCGGCACACCAGCGTGCTGCCGGATCGTCCGGGAAAGCGCGCAGCAGGTCGATCACCTTGTGCAGCTGCTCGCCACGATCAGCAGGCGTCGGCAGCGGGTTCGCTGTCTCGCCGGTCAGCCAGGCTGCCATCGCGCCCAAACCACCCGAGACCTCAGCGGGCGGTTGCATCGTCTTCATGGCCGACCTCCTCCGGTACTTCGTCGTCGAGCGCGTCAAGCTGGGCCTCTACCAGTGCGACCGTCGAGCGAATCCACTCGTTGCGTGCTGATGCGATCACTTGCTGGACGGCGGTGCGTGCCGCTTCGGGCAGGTCGGGGCAGGTCTTGCGCAGCGAGCCGTCGAGCTGGTCGAAGCGGTCGACCACCGCGGCCGACGCTGCGCCCAGCACATCGGCCAGCAGACCGATCGGCGCGTATTCGCCGCGCGCCACCGCGTTGCGCATCTCCTGCGCCTCACGCTGCGAGCGAGCCAGGGCGGCGCGCTCCTGCACCAGGTCGAGCCCCTGGCCATCAGCCGACAGCCGCCCGGCGGCCTGCTCACGCAGTCGGGCGCAGTAGGCCAGCAGCCACATCTTCCACGGGTCACCGGCTTCGATCACGCCGGCCTGCACCAGCCCAGACACCGCCGGCTGACTGATGCCCACCAGGGCACCGAAGGCGGCCTGAGTCATCACCTCATCGTCCATCACATAACCCCCTTAGGAGACCCACACAACAGCGCGAGAACGGGATTAGAACTACCCGCGCTGGCAGGGACCAGGGAGGACCCGGGGCATTCGCACGCCGCTCTCCACTGGTCGACACGGCACGGTTTCCAGCCCCACCGCCCACACGCACAAACCCACTGCACAAACCGCACAAACTGCACAAACCCGCTTTCAGCACCCTGCACCGACCTGCACCGCTCAGACCCTTCGGCATGGTTTGTGCGGTTTGTGCGGTTTGTGCAGTGGGTTTTTGTCCGTGCGAGGTAAGTGATTGATATAGAAGAAGAAATGTCTTCATTTGGCTTTAATGGCTCTTACTGGATTTACTGCACAAACAGGCCAGGATTGACCAGGAACAGACGCGAAGGCCGCGCGCCCGGATTGGCCCGGCTCACCTCGCGCAGCACGTGGTCAGACATCAGCCGGTGCATCGCTGCATCGAGGCGCGCCGTGGTCGAGAACCGCCCGCGCATGGCCAGCCGGCACTCTTGCGCCGTGAACTCGTGGTGCTGCTGAGCCCGGCACCAGGCCAGCACCGCCTGCGCGTCGACGTCGACCGCATCGGCACCCAACAGGCCGAACATGGCCTGCGCGTGCACGGTCAGCAGCTCGCCAAGCTCGATGGCTCGGCGCATGGTGTCCTCGTGCACCATGTCGGCATGCAGGCCCGTCTCGGCCAGTTCCAGCAGCGCCGCGATGCGTGCCACTGCGCCCGGCAGCTTGCCGGCCCAGTCGCCGATCGCATCGAAGGCGCCGCCCGGTGCGAGCCCGAGCTCGACGTACTCGGCCAGGTCGAGCCACAGCTCGCGCGCCGAGTCGGAGAACACCAGCACCGCCGGCTCCTCGGGCGGCTCTTCCCCGGCTTCCAGCAGCGCGAGAAGGCGCTCTTGATAGGCCTGGCGCACCTCGGCCGGGATCGGCAGCCGCTGGCGCACGTCACGCCGTCCGAGGTTGCTCGCCGGCATGGCCACCAGGAAGCGCGCCAGCAGGCCCGAATCCCGGAAGCGCTTCGATCCGGCCAGCTCCGCCATGGTGCCGGGCTGGATGGCCAGGCCGATCGTGAGCGCTGGCCGGTCGATGTGCGCGGTACGGCCCGCCCGGTCCACCCGGATCGGCGTTCCTGCGTGCCCCATCAGCAGCACGTCGAGCGCCGCCTTGCCGCCCGAGTAGAGCCCGCCCAGCACGGCCAGCACGTCGCCTTCGTCGGCCAGGATGGCCATGCGGCCCTTCTGTTCGACCAGCAGGGCTTGCAGCACCTCGGCGGTGGCGTTGGTGGTGAACAGCCGCGGCGTGTGCAGCTCCTCGGGCATGGCCTCCTCTTCGGCCTGGATCGCCGCGCGCACGTTCTCGCGCTCGCCTTCGTCCTTCGCCTTGGCCGACTCGGCGAGTAGGCGCTCGATGCGCTTGCGCGCCACCGCCCGCTCCGACTCGTTGCGCGCGATCCGTGCCCGCGCTCGATCCCGCGCCCGCTTCTCGCTCAGCACGATCGGCGCCGTCATCGCGGTGAAGACCGCGCTCTTGCGGTTGCCGCTGCCCAGCAGCACGGCCACGAACAGAGCCAGGGGCTCGCGGTAGTCGTCGCCGTAGGGCGAGACCTCGAAGCGCCGCTGCAGCGCCGTGGCCAGCACCGACAGGCCCGTCAGCACCGCCAGCGCCGGCGGGGTCTGCGTGCTCGCCGCCACCGCCGCGGCCATGTCGCCCAGCCAGGTCGGCAGCAGCCGCGCCGGGATCTCGGGAGTCGGGCGTGTGCCCGGCAGCACCGGCGCCGGCCAGGGCAGGCCCTCAGCGTCAGCAGCAGGATCACCAAGCGCCGCGACACCCGATCCCCATGCCTGGGCATCGGTGGACAGCTGCGCGGGCTCAGACAGGCGCAGTGCGTCGGCCACCTGTGCGCGCACCGCGTCAAGGCCGGCCGCCGCCGCCAGGTCGTTGAAGTCGGTCGGCTTGTTCATTGGCTACCTCCGAAGGTCGGCAGCGCCACCAGGCCACCGACCGCACGCGCCGCCTCGATCGCTGCGGCCTGGCCGGTGCCGCTGTCGTCGCGGTCGCCACAGATCCCGATGCGGGCCTGCGGGAACTTCGATCGCAGCGCCACCGCCACCCGCGCCAGGTTGCCGGCCGAAAAAGCCGCAGCCGTGGCTATGCCGGTGGCATCGAACAGCGTCGCCGCCGTCGCGTAGCCCTCGCACACCAGCAGCCCGTCACGGGGCTCGCCGATGGCGCAGTAACAGCCGCCGATGCGCCCGCCGGTCAGGAAGCGCTTGGTGCCGTCGGCGTCGATGAACTGCAGCGTGTGCAGCTCGCCCTGGCGGTCACGCGCCGGCACCAGCAGGCGCTCGCCCAGCTGGCGCAAGCCATAGGCGTGTACGCGTTTGCGCTGCAGGTAGGGATGCGCGTCGATCGCCGGCCTGGCCAGACGCCACAGCTTCAGCGCCTTGGCCTGCGCTTCGGCGTGGGCCCGCTGCTGATCGGCCAGCCGCGCCGCGGTCGCCTGCTCGCGCTGCAGCTGCAGCTGGCGGCGTTCCTGCGCGGTCATGTGCTGGCGCACCAGCTCGCGCCAGCTGTGCTGTTCACCGGTGCGCCAGGAACCGACCACGCCCCACACGTCGGGGTGGCTGTACATCACGGCCCAGCCGTTGCGGGAGCCGGATTTGTCGCCCTCCACGCGGAAGCGTTCGAGCTTGCCGTCTGTCAGATTCAGCGGCTTGGCCGGCGCCAGGCCGACCGAGCGCATGAAGGCCTCGAAGTGGTCGGCGGCGCTCATTCTGTTGCCTCCACCTGGCGCGGAAACGCACTCAGCGCAGCGACGGCGCGGCGCTCGGCAGCAGCACGCCGGCCAGCGGCCAGCCGCGCCACCCGCTCGGCATTCTTCTTGGCTTCGATCTGGCGAACAGACTCCAGCGCCTTGCGATGGTTGGCGATCTTCGCGTCGATGTACTCGACGCGGCCAGCCTCGCGCATCGCCAGGCACGCCCACTCGATCAGCTCGTGCATCAACCAGTGCGCCGTCTGGTCGCGGTTGTCCCAATCGCCCCGCGCAGCGGTGGCGGCGCTCATCACTGAGCAGTAGATGCGGTAGGTCAGGGCGCGAACGTCCTCCGGCGCGACCTCCTTGGTCGAGACCATCATGGCGCGCATTGCCTCCAGGGCAACGCTGAACGCGTCTTCATCGGCACCCGGCGCACGCGGTGCCCAGTCCTTTTTGCTGGTGCGGAACGGCAGCTGATCCCACACGGCAGGCAATGCAGCGGCGTCACCGGCCGCGCCGGTCTTCTTCTTGGCGGCCATGTCAGCCTCCTTGTTCGGTGGTGGGGTGCTGCAGCTGCCAGCAGGACAGCAGGACTTCGAGCGACTGCGCATCGACGCGCAGGGACTCGATGTCGCGCGCGCTCAGGGTCGCCAGATCGGTGCGGTCAGGGGCGCACAGCGCGGCCATCTGCGCGGTGAGGTCGCGCCACTGGTGGGCGATCTTCATGATCGGGGTGGGCTTACGCATGGTCGGCACCCCCACGGCTCAGGCGGTCGGCGGCGATCACGCCATAGGTGCGGGCACGCAGCTCGGCACGGCGCAGGGCTGCGCGGTCGGCCAGGCGGAAGGCGAGGCGCTTCAGGTAGTGGCGGGGCGGGGTGTGCGCCTGGGGCGCGGATGCGGCAGCGGATGTGCCGACTTTGGGGGTCGTCATGGTCTCGGGCTCCTGATTGAGCATCGAAGAACCACCATTGCCGATTTCACGCGGCAGAGGGTGGGCGAGATGTTGAAATCCAGAAATCAGTCTGGCGGCCACGCTCGCGCTATGACCCATCTCGCCCATTGAAACCTTGACGGAATTCGGGCATGACGAAGCGCCGCTGTCGTGGGCGCCAAACGCTGATTTCGAGGTGATTTCAAGCACCTGCGGCCAGTATGCCGGCCGGGCTTGTGGGCGGTCAAGCGTTCTCATGCGCCTTCCCGGCCATCGAGGGGTCACCGCGCACAACTGCGCACAGGTGATCTTCAAGCGTGGTGGGCTGGCCAGGCTTGGATGTCGCCACCACCACGCCGGTGTTGTGGTCGGTCACCACCACCTGGCCGGGCCAATTGAAGCGGGCCAGGTACTTGTCGCCACCGCGCGAGAAGGTGGCCTTGCAGCCCGGGTGCCGGGCCTTCAGCAGCGCCGCGGCCTGGGTCAGCAGGGCCAGGGAGACGTCAGGGTGCAGGCGCATCACTTCGGCCCCTGCGTGGTGGTTTGCGCCAGCCAGCGTTTGACCAGGCCGGCCGACCAGCGCACGCAGCGCGGGCCGTCGCGGTAGTCGGCGGCCGGGAAGCGCTTTTCAGCTATCAGCTCGCGGATGTTCGATGCGCTGCGGCCGACCAGTACGCTGACCTCACGGATCGTGAGCCGCTGCATGTCGGCCAAGTCGTTGGATGCGAGCACGGGGACAGTGCGGGGTGTGGACGCTTTAAGCGGCGAAATGTGTTGCTTTGCGGTGTTCATGTGCTCATGAGAAGCGACGCCGCCCAAAAGCCGAAGGCCACTTATTCGGATTTACTGACCTTGACCCATGCCCGGAAATCGCGCCGCAGTTGCCGGGCCGACACCGCGCCGCGGCGAAACTCAGAAGCAAGCTCACATGCCTCTTCCAAGTTTCCGCACCTCGTGTAGTAGTGGTTCACCATCGCTGCATTTGTCCGGCTCCACTCGTCGTGCATCACGCTCTTTGGTCGTCCCCTCGTGGGGCGCTTCAAATTGATTCCGTGGCGCTGAAGTGCTGCAGAAATGCCACGAACCAAAGGCAATGGGATGCTGATCCCAGAAGAAACGCAATCTTCAAGCCGAGCAAAAAGAAACGCCCACACGCCAGGGTCTTCAAGCCGCTCAGCGCATTCGATGGCGGTTTGAGCTGCGCGGTCGACCGTGGCCTGATCGCCTCCACGCATCAATACAGAGTGCGCCCGGAAAAAAGTTTTGGCTGGATCGTCTTGTGCGTCTTCAGTCACGCCACGCCCTTGAAATGCACCACCTGCGCACCGGTGCGCAGACGGTCGAGGTAGTCGGCCCACGTCTGCATCATCAGCCGGCGCTGCGCGACGAATTCGGTGCGGTTGTAGGCCCGGCCCAGCGCATCGGGCACCGAGTGCGCCAGCTGCGCTTCGATGGCCTCGGTAGGTAGGTTCAGGCGCTCGTGCAGCATCGTGCGGGCGCTCGACCGAAAGCCGTGGGCGCGGTGTTCGTCGCCGGTGTATCCCATGGCGTCGAGCGCCGCATTCAGCGTGTTCTCGCTCATCGGCTGGTCACGGTGTCGCACACCCGGGAACAGGTAGGCACCGCGGCCGGTCAGTGGGTGCAGATCGCGCAGCAGCGCCACCGCCTGGCGGCTCAGCGGCACCAGGTGGTCGGGCCCGTTCTCCTTGCCGGTCTTGCGCCGCTTCATGCGCGCAGCAGGCACCAGCCACGTGCCTGCATCCAGGTCGAACTCGTTCCATTGCGCCTCACGCAGTTCAGCACCAGGCCGCAGGAACACCAGCGCGGCCAGTTGCAGCGCCGTGCGCACCGCGGGCGTGCCGCGGTAGGCGTCAATCGAGCGCAGCAGCTCACCGAAGCGCTGCGGATCGGTGATGGCCGGTATGTGCCGGGTGGTATGGGTCTTGAGTGCGCCGGCCAGGTCGCGCGCGGGGTCGCTGGTCACGTTGCCTTCGGCCACCGCGAAGCGAAACACCAGCGAGCACGTCTCGCGCACCCGCCGGGCGGTCTCGATGGCGCCCCGGGCCTCGATGCGCCGCAGCATCACCAGCAGCGCAGGCGGTGTGACGTCAGCCACGGGCAGGTGGCCGATGTAGGGAAACACGTCGTTGGCCAGCCGGGCCTCGATCTTGTCGAAGTAGCGCGGCGCCCAGTCGCCACGGCGGATGACCAGCCAGGCGAGTGCCACCGCCTCGAAGGTGCCGGGCAGGGGCTCGCCGCCGGCCTGCAGCGTGGCGATCACCTGAACCTGCACCTTGGCTGCCTTCGTGTCTTTGCGGGTCTGGCTGGGGTCGGTGCCGGCGGCGATCAGGGCTCGCACTTCGTCGCGGCGCCGTCGCGCATCGGCCAGGCTGACGGCCGGGTAGACACCGAGGGATAGCCGGTTTTCCTTGCCGTCGAGCCGGTACTTGATCCGCCAGTAACGCGCGCCACTGGGCTGCAGTTCCAGGTACAGGCCGCCACCATCAGCGAGCTTGCGCGGCTTTTCGCCGGGAGTCGCCTTGCGGATGGCGGTGTCGGTCAGGTTGTTGATGGTGGCCATGGCTTGGGGGCAACTGGGGGCAACTTTTCAGATGCGTTTTGAGTTGCCCCCAATGTTGCCCCCACGATGCCCCGGTTTCAAGCGTTGCCATGCGTTGCTATACGGGCAAAGAAAAAGCTCTAGAGCGTTGATTCTCTAGAGCTTTTGTTGCCAAGCGGTGCTTGGCGGGGTCTTGTGTGGTGGAGAGGAGGAGGATCGAACTCCCGACCTTCGCATTGCGAACGCGACGCTCTCCCAGCTGAGCTACCCCCCCACACGACATGCAAAGTCTAGCAGACAGATTGCCCCCCTACACAGGCCGATCAGGTGCCTGAACGGCCGGTTGTGATGGTGTAGAAACTGGGTTTTCCATGACGGCAGAGGGGCGAAGATGACGGTCATGTCGCAGGTTCCGGCGCATCCGGGCGTTGCAGAAGAAGGGACTGCTCCGGACGACGAGCGAACGCGCTGGCTCGAGGTGCAGTACAACAATCGGGCCCGCATTCCCGAGCACCCGCAGATCTTTGCGCGCTGGGCTGCGGTCTCGGCACAGGTGAGGGCGCAGTCGCACTGTGAGCTCGACCTGCCGTACGGCCCGACCGCGGGGCAGCGGCTGGATGTCTTTCCGTGTGACGACGATGGTGCGCCGGTGCTGGTCTATCTGCACGGCGGCTGGTGGCGCTCGCTCGACAAGTCCGATCAGTCGCTGGTGGCGCCGGCTTTCGTGCGCGGCGGTGCGATGGTGGTGGTGCCCAACTACGACCTTTGCCCTGCCGTCGGCATCGACACCATCGTGCAGCAGGTGGCGCAGTCGGTGGCCTGGGTGTGGCGCAATGCGGCGCGTTTCGGGGCCGACAGGCGCCGCATCGTGCTGGCCGGGCACTCGGCCGGCGCGCAGTTGGCGGCGATGTTGCTGGGTCTTGACTGGCCGAAGCTGGCGCCCGATCTGCCGGCCGCCATGCTGCGCAGCGGTCTGGGGCTGTCGGGTGTCTACGATCTCGGGCCGCTGATGGCGACGCCGTTCCTGCAGCAGGATCTGCGGCTCGATGAAGGCCAGGTGGCGCGATTGAGTCCGGCGCGCCTGACCGCGCCCAAGGGCCGTTTCGCCGCTTTGGTGGGGGGCTTGGAGAGCGAGGAGTTCCTGCGTCAGAACCAGCTCATCGCATCGGCCTGGGGCCGGCGCGTGGTACCGGTCTGCGAGGCCCTGCCGGGCGTTCATCACCTGTCGATCGTCGACGAACTGGCCGAGCCGGGGACGCGGGTGCAGTCGCTCGCCTGGGAATTGCTGGATCAGGGCGCCTGATCGGCAGGTCGCCCGGCGTGTGTTCAGGGCTGCGGCTTGCGCTGCGCGCGGGCGCGTGCCAGGGCCGCTTCGACGACGCTGCGCTTGCGTTGCAGCTCGGCCGGCGTGTTGTGGCGCGTGAGTTCTTCGAGATGCGCGAGCTTGTCTTCGGTCTTGGCCAGCAGGGCGTCGGCATGTGCGCGCTCGGCGGCTTCCAGGCGTCGGGTGCGCTGCTCGTAGGCGCTGCGCGATCGGCCGGCCTGGGCCGGGCTCCAGGCGTTCCAGCCCGAGGCCCCCGGCGTGACCACCTCGACCTGGATGCAGTCGACCGGGCACGCCGGCAGGCACAGTTCGCAGCCGGTGCAATCGGCTTCGATCACGCTGTGCATCCGCTTGTGTCCGCCGACGATGCAGTCGACCGGACAGGCCTTGATGCACAGGGTGCAGCCGATGCACCAGGCTTCGTCGATCCAGACCACGGTGCGCGGGCCTTCCGTGCCGCACTCGGGGTCGAGCGGCGACTCGGGCTGGCCGGTCAGTGCAGCCAGGCGCCGAATGCCCTCGGCGCCGCCGGGCGGGCAACGGTTGATCGGCGCCGCGCCCTCGGCGATCGCCTGCGCGTAGGCGCGGCAGTCGGGGTAGCCGCAGCGCGTGCACTGGGTCTGCGGCAGCAGGGCGTCGATCGGGTCGACATCGACGGGGCGGAGCGGGGCGATCATGGCGGGTAAAAAAAACGGGGCCGCAAGACGGCCCCGATTCGCTGTGGCACCGGCGGCGGCCGGTGCCCGGGTTCAACGCTGGTGAGCGAGGATGAAGTCGCGAACCTGAGGATAGGCCATCTCGCGCCAGCGGCGGCCCGAGAAGATGCCGTAGTGACCGGCGCCTTCGACCGTGTAGTGCTGGCGCATGCTTTCCGGGATGCCGCTGCACAGGTGCTGCGCGGCTTCGGTCTGGCCGGCACCCGAGATGTCGTCGAGCTCGCCCTCGACCGACAGCAGCGCGGTGGCGGTGATGTCCTGCGGACGCACCGGCTTGCCCCGCACGACCCAGGTGCCGTGCACCAGGGCGAAGTCCTGGAACACCGTCTTGATGGTGTCGAGGTAGTACTCGGCCGGCATGTCGAGCACGGCGTTGTATTCGTCGTAGAACTTGCGGTGCGCCTCGACGCTGTCGTCGTCGCCGCGCACCAGGTCGAGGAAGTAGTCGTAGTGCGAGTTGACGTGGCGGTCCGGGTTCATCGCGACGAAGCCGGTGTGCTGCATGAACCCCGGGTAGACGCGGCGGCCGGCGCCCGGGTAGTTCTGCGGCACGCGGTAGATCACGTTGTGCTCGAACCACTCGTGGCTGCGGTTGAGCGCCAGGTTGTTGACCGCGGTCGGGCTCTTGCGGGCGTCGATCGGGCCGCCCATCATCGTCATCGTGCGCGGCGTGGCCTCGCCGGCAGAGGCCATCAGCGAGATCGCGGCCAGCACCGGGACGGTCGGCTGGCAGACCGAGATCACGTTGATGTCGGGGCCGAGCTTGCGGATGAAATCCTGGATGTAGCCGATGTAGTCGTCGAGGTGGAACTCGCCGTCGGCCAGCGGCACCATGCGGGCATCGACCCAGTCGGTGATGTAGACCTTGTGGTCCTGCAGCAGGGTGCGCACGGTGTCGCGCAGCAGGGTCGAGTGGTGGCCCGACAACGGCGCCACCACCAGCACCGACGGCTGCGCGCGCATGCGCTCGAGCACCTGGATGTTGTCGGTGTAGCGCTTGAAGCGCAGCAGGCGGCAGAAGGGGCGCACCTCGACCAGCTGTTCCTGGATCGCCACGTCGACACCGTCGACCTTGCCCGACGTGATGTCGAAGGCGGGCTTCTCGTATTCCTTGGTCAGGCGATGCAGCAGGTCGAAACCGGCCGACACGCGCTGCGAACCCGGTGCCGTCGAGAACGGCGATTGCGGATGGCTGTAAAGCTTGGCCGTGGCCGTGGCGAACTCGGCGAACGGGCTCAGCACAGCGCGTTGGGCTTCATAGAGCTGGTAAAGCATGTCGATTCCTTCGAGTTCCGGTCGGCTTGGCGCCGACGATGAGCCGCGTACGAGCCGGCGGCTCATGTTGCAGTGCAGCATTCTACGCTGCGACGCGGTTTTCAGTGCCTCAATTCTTTGTCGGCAGTCCAAGTCTTGATGTCGGTCATGTGGCCGAGCAGCTTGCGAGATCGTACTGAAAGCGTTCTTACAAAGAAGCCTGCGAGGGCACCGGGATTTCCCGATCCCCATGAAAAAAGGCGTGGCCGCAGCCACGCCTCGAGATCGGTTCAGGGGATCGAGACCCCAAAGACCCTTCTGACTTTACTGACTTGCGGTCGGCGCGACCGGCGCGGCCTGCTGAACGGCGCTGGCGGCGACCTGTGCGGCCGGTGCATGGGCGGCGCTGGCCGGCTGGCTGCTGCCGGTCATCGGCAGCAGCGGCACGATCAGCAGCGCCACGATGTTGATGATCTTGATCAGCGGGTTGACGGCCGGGCCGGCGGTGTCCTTGTACGGATCGCCCACGGTGTCGCCGGTGACGGCGGCCTTGTGGGTGTCGCTGCCCTTGCCGCCGAAGTGGCCGTCCTCGATGTATTTCTTGGCGTTGTCCCAGGCGCCGCCGCCGGTGCACATCGAGATCGCCACGAACAGGCCGGTCACGATGGTGCCCATCAGCAGGCCGCCCAGCGCCGCAGCACCCAGCGTCAGGCCGACCACGATCGGCACCACCACCGGCAGCAGCGAGGGCACCACCATCTCCTTGATGGCTGCGCTGGTGAGCATGTCGACCGCCGCGCTGTAGTCGGGCTTGCGCTTGCCGGCCATGATCAGGCCGTCCTGGAACTGGCGGCGCACTTCCACCACCACCGCACCGGCGGCGCGGCCCACCGCCTCCATCGCCATCGCGCCGAACAGGTAGGGGATCAGCCCGCCGATGAACAGGCCGACGATCACCTTCGGGTCGCTCAGGTCGAACGACACGTCCATGCCACGCGCGTCGAGCGAGTGGGTGTAGTCGGCGAACAGCACCAGCGCGGCCAAGCCGGCCGAGCCGATGGCGTAGCCCTTGGTGACGGCCTTGGTGGTGTTGCCGACGGCGTCGAGCGGGTCGGTGACGTCGCGCACGCTCTTGGGCAGCTCGGCCATCTCGGCGATGCCACCGGCGTTGTCGGTGATCGGACCGTAGGCGTCGAGCGCGACCACGATGCCGGCCATGCTCAGCATCGAGGTGGCGGCGACCGCGATGCCGTACAGGCCGGCCAGGCCGTAGGAGACCAGGATCGCCACGCACACCATCAGCACCGGCCAGGCGGTCGAGCGCATCGACACCCCCAGGCCGGCGATGATGTTGGTGCCGTGGCCGGTGGTCGAGGCCTGCGCGATGTGCTTGACCGGCGCGTACTGCGTGCCGGTGTAGTACTCGGTGATCCACACCAGCGCGGCGGTCAGCACCAGGCCGACGGCGCAGGCGCCGAACAGCTTGCCGTGCGTGCCCGCGCCCAGCGCGTCGGCCGGCATCACCATCGAGGTGACGAACCAGAAGGCGATCAGCGACAGCAGACCCGCCACCGCCAGGCCCTTGTAGAGGGCCGGCATCACGTTCTTCATGCCCGGGCTGGCCTTGACGAAGTAGCAGCCGATGATCGACGCGATGATCGACACGCCGCCCAGCACCAGCGGGTAGATCACCGCCTGCAGCGTGGCGCCGGTGACCATCAGCGCACCCAGCGCCATGGTGGCGATCAGCGTGACGGCGTAGGTCTCGAACAGGTCGGCGGCCATGCCGGCGCAGTCGCCGACGTTGTCGCCGACGTTGTCGGCGATCACCGCCGGGTTGCGCGGGTCGTCCTCGGGGATGCCGGCCTCGACCTTGCCCACCAGATCGGCGCCGACGTCCGCGCCTTTGGTGAAGATGCCACCGCCCAGCCGCGCGAAGATCGAGATCAGCGAGGCACCGAAGGCGAATCCGAGCAGCGGCTTGAGGGTGTCCGGCGTCGCATCGGTGCCGCCGGTCAGGTACCAGAAGAACAGGCCCACGCCCAGCAGCCCGAGGCCGACCACCAGCATGCCGGTGATGGCGCCGCCGCGGAAGGCGACGTCGAGCGCCGGGCCGATCCCCTGGGTGGCGGCCTGCGCGGTGCGCACGTTGGCCTTGACCGAGACGTTCATGCCGATGAATCCGCAGGCGCCCGACAGCACCGCGCCGAGCACGAAGCCCGCCGCCGACTTGCCGTCCAGGAACGCGAAGATCAGCACCGCCAGCACCACGCCGACGATCGCGATGGTCTTGTACTGGCGCGCCAGGTAGGCGGCCGCACCTTGCTGGATCGCCGCCGAGATCTCCTGCATGCGGGCGTTGCCCGCGTCCTGACCGAGGATCCAGCTTCGCGAGACGAAGCCGTAGATGACGGCGGCTACGCCGCAGAGCAGCGCCAGCATCAGCGCTGTGGATGTCGACATGGGTTCTCCTTCCTCATGGGGTCAATCGATATTGGACTTCTTGACAGAACCGTCACGCCGGCGTCGCTCGCTGCGCCGGTTGCCCGTAGGCTAACGTGCCCGGGGCATGCTAGGGGAAGGCCCGGACCGCCACGCCCCGTGTTTTCCATCAGCAACACGGCGCAATCGAAGTCGATTGACCTGCCGCAGACTCCGGCGCAGCAAGGCCGTTGAAAGCACGGGCCGTAAAATCGCCGCCTATCCGAAGGTTCGTCCCGTTCAACGATTCCACCTCAGCGAGTCCACCAGCATGAGTCTGCACAACGTCACCCCCGGCACCAAGTGCCCCGAAGAGTTCAACGTGATCATCGAGATCCCGATGAACGCCGACCCCATCAAGTACGAGGTGGACAAGGAAAGCGGCGCGATGTTCGTCGACCGTTTCATGACCACCGCGATGCACTACCCGTGCAACTACGGCTACGTGCCGATGACGCTGGCCGATGACGGCGATCCGGTCGACGTGCTGGTGATCACCCCCTACGCGCTGACCCCGGGCGTGGTCGTGACCTGCCGCGCCCTGGGCGTGCTGCAGATGGACGACGAAGCCGGCGGCGACGCCAAGCTGCTGGCCGTGCCGATCACCAAGGTCTGCCCGATCTACTCGCACTGGAACAAGCCCGAAGACATCAACCAGATGCGCCTGAAGGCGATCCAGCACTTCTTCGAGCACTACAAGGACCTCGAAGCCGGCAAGTGGGTCAAGGTCAAGGGCTGGGAAGGTCCGGAGCAGGCCAAGAAGGAAATCACCGACGGCATGGCCAACTACGCCAAGGAACTGGCCAAGTAAATCGGCTCCGCGCCGACCCGAACAGAGAGCCTGCGGGCTCTCTTTTTTTGTCCGTCCGATGCGCTAGCCTACGCGGCTTGCCAACCACGGGGCCCCGACGGCCCACGCTGCCGCTGCCATGGACTGGAACCAGGAACTGATCAAGAGCGCCACCTGGCTGGCGCAGGCCTACGCGCTGACGCTGGTGTGTTTCGGCGCCGTGATGGCGACGCTTGCGCGCACGACGATCTGGGGCCGCCAGTTCTGGGCCCTGAGCGGCGACTACTTCTGGGCCGGCCACGGCTGGCAGCGGCCGTGGCGGCGCCTGGCCGGCATCGCGCTGATCCTGTTCTTCGTGCTGCTCGCGGTGCGCATGAACGTGCTGTTCTCCTTTTGGTACAACGGCTTCTACACCTCGATGCAGACGCTCGACGCCGGCGCGTTCTGGTTCCACATGAGCCTGTTCGGCCTGCTGGCGGCGCTGCACGTGGCGCGCGCGCTGCTCAACGCCTACATCCGCTCGTCGTTCACGATCCACTGGCGGCTGTGGATGAACGAGCGCATGGTCGCGCGCTGGCTCGACGGCCGGGCCTACTACCTCGGCCGCTTCGCCGAGCCGGTGGTCGACAACCCCGAGCAGCGCATCCAGCAGGACGCCACCAGCCTGGCGTCGGACACCCTGGCGCTGTCGATGGGCCTGGTCGGCGCGGTGGTGTCGATGGTCGAGTTCACCGGCATCCTCTGGAGCCTGTCGGCACCGCTGACGCTCGCCGGCGTCGAGCTGCCACGTGCGATGGTGTTCCTGGTCTACCTCTACGTGCTGACCGCCACCGTGTTCGCGGTCTGGATCGGCCGGCCGCTGATCCGCCTGAACTTCCTGAACGAGAAGCTCAACGCCACCTACCGCTATCTGCTGATGCGGCTGCGCGAGTACGGCGAGAGCGTGGCGCTGTATCGCGGCGAGGCGGTCGAGCACCGCAACCTGACGAGCGGCTTCGCGGCGGTGATCGCCAACGCCTGGGCCACCTTGTGGCGCTCGCTCAAGTTCGACGGCTACAACCTCGGCATCAGCCAGGTCGCGGTGGTGTTCCCGTTCCTGATCCAGGCGCCGCGGCTGTTCGCCGGCACCATCAAGCTCGGCGACGTGATCCAGACCAGCCAGGCCTTCGGCCAGGTGGAAGAGGCGCTGTCGTTCTTCCGCACCTCGTACGACTCGTTCGCCAGCTACCGCGCGGTGCTCGAACGTCTGAGCGGCTTCACCAGCAACGTCGACGGCGCCCGCGCGCTGCAGCTGCCGCAGCTGCAGGTGCGCGCCGATGCGCTGCAGCTGCAGGGCCTGACGGTGCGCCGCCCCGATGGCCAGGTGCTGGCGCAGTCCATCGAGCTGAGCCTCGCGCCCGGCCAGGCGCTGCTGATCCGCGGGCCATCGGGCAGCGGCAAGACCACGTTGCTGCGCACGCTGGCCGGTCTGTGGCCGTTTGCCAGCGGCGACGCCGCCCGGCCGGCCGACGCCGATTGCCTGTTCCTGTCGCAACGGCCCTATCTGCCGCTGGGCACGCTGCGCGGCGCGCTGGCCTATCCGTCGGCCGACATCGGCGACGGCGAGGCGCGCGCGATCCTGCAGCAGGTCCAGCTCGGCCACCTGGGCGAGCAGCTCGACGTCGACCAGGACTGGTCGCAGGTGCTGTCACCGGGCGAGCAGCAACGCCTGGCCTTCGGTCGCGTGCTGGCCAATCGGCCGGCGCTGGTGTTTCTGGACGAGGCCACCTCGGCCACCGACACCGGCCTGGAGCACAGCCTCTACAGCCTGCTGCGCCGCGAGCTGCCGCAGGCGATGCTGGTCAGTGTCGGGCATCGCGAAACGCTGCATGCGTTTCACGATCAGGTGCTGGAACTCGCGCGCGACGGCCGCTGGGCGCTCGGCTCGGCCTGAGCCGCCGATCAGATTTTCTTGATGCTCTGGTCGAGTTTCTTCAATTCCATCCGGGCCATCGCCAGATTGCCGTGCTTGCGGTCGATGGCCAGGTAGATGAAAACCTCGTTATTGGCCGACAGCGGCCGGATCAGGTGATATTGGCCGGTCAGGCTGATGAGGATGTCCTCGATCGACTGGTCGCCCAGCCCGACCGCTTTCATGGCCTTCAGCTTGGCCTGCACCACCTGGGTGTTGGCGGCCGAGGCGGCTTCGATCTCGAAACTGCCGGTCGAGTTGGATTCCAGCATCATGCCGCTGGTGGAATCCACCAGGGCTGCGGCGATGAAGCCGTCGAGTTCGCGTAAGGGATTGATGGTGCATGACATCGTGGGGTGGGTCCGGTCGCAGGTCGGGGCTGGAACGGTGATTCCAGAAAGCGTTGTTTCGGTCGAATATTGATAATAGGCAAAGTCCATTCGCCTGTCTCGGTCGGCCTGATTTCCGGATGCGAATTCGTGATTATGTTTCGGGTGCTGTCTGCCGGTTTTGATCGGACACCTGAACCGGTGGTGACGCAATCGATTGCAAACTGCTAGGCGGGCACCTCAAGAAGATAATGCCAGGATTTTCATATTTGCCACTTGCGGGTCACCGTGGCGATGTTTTCTGGATTGACGGACCCATTTTCAGATAATCCGATTCAAACTGGATTCAACGTCGCGTCGGTGCTGTTGAATCAGCCGACTGGCTGCGCTTGAACGGGCTGTGCTCGCGCAGTTCGTCCACGTAGGCGGCCACGCCCGGGCCTTCGCGCTCGAGGTAACGCGCCACCGCTTCCTCGAAGGCCGGGTGGCTCAGCTTGTGGGCCGACCAGGTGGTGACGGGCAGCAGGCCGCGTGCCATCTTGTGCTCGCCCTGCGCACCGCCTTCGAAACGCTGCCAGCCCTGCGCGATGCACCAGGCCAGCGGCTGGTAGTAGCAGGCCTCGAAATGCAGGCAGCTGACCGCCTCGGTGGCGCCCCAGTAGCGGCCGTAGGCCACCTGGCGCGCCGGGTCGAGCGCGATCAGCGACGCGGCGATCGGCTCGCCGCCGCGCTCGGCGATGAACAGCAGCCAGTGTTCGGCCATCTCGGCGGCCATGCGGGCGAAGAAATCGCGCGTCAGATACGGCTCGCTGCGGTGCGCCCGATACGTCAGCGTGTAGCAGCGGTAGAAGAAATCCCAGTCCGCCGTGCCGATCTCGGCGCCGCGCAGGGCCCGGAAGGTGACGCCGGCCTCGCGCACGTAGCGCCGCTCCTGGGCGATCTTCTTGCGCTTGTCGCGCTGCAGCGTGGCCAGGAAATCGGCGAAATCCGCGTACGGCAGCCCGCTGCGGTTCTGCCAGTGGAACTGCACCGTGCTGCGCATCAGCCAGCCCGCGGCCTGGGCGCTGGTGCGGTCGGCCTCGCTCATGAACAGCAGGTGCGCCGACGACAGCCGGTGCTGCCGCATCACCTGCTCGAGGCCCTGCAGCAGCACCGCACGCGCTTCGTCGCTGCGCGCCAGCAGCCGGCTGCCAGGCACCGGCGTGAACGGTACCGCGCCGAGCAGCTTGGGGTAATAACGCTGGCCGGCGCGCTGGTAGGCGTCGGCCCAGGCCCAGTCGAACACGTACTCGCCGTAGGAATGATCCTTGAGGTAGAGCGCGATCGCGCCCTCGATGCGGCCGCCACGTTCGGCCGTCAGCAGCAGCGGCTGCCAGCCGGTGGCGTCGCAGGCGCTGCCGCTGGCGTGCAGCGCGGCCAGGAAAGCGTGCTGCATGAAGGGTGTCGGCTCGCTGCAGTCGGCCAGCAGCGCGTCCCACGCGTGCGCGGGCACGGCGTGCGGGCCTTCGCGCAGTTGAACGGTCCAGTCCGCCGATGCATCCGTTGCCGCGGCTTGCCCACGCGGCCAAGCGGCTGCAGGCGGCCGATTACCATGAGCTGGCGTCGCCGGCCCGCCTGCGGCGTCTGTCGTGGGCCCGCTCGCCGGGGCCTTGTCGCCGCCGCTGATCGCGCCGTTTTCCTTGTCTGCCCTGCCGTCCATGTCCTCTTCGACTCCCGTGTCGTCCGCGCTGCCGGCTGCTGCCGCCCAGGTGGCCCTGCTGCAAATCAATCCGACCGTCGGCGACCTGGCCGGCAACCTGCGCCGCATCGTCGAGGCCGCCCGTGCCGCCCACGCGCAGGGCGCCAGCGTCGCGGTGGCGCCCGAACTGGCCTTGTGCGGCTATCCGCCCGAAGACCTGCTGCTGCGCCCGGCCTTCCTGGCCGCCTGCGAACAGGCGCTGGCCGACTGCGCCGCGGCCCTCGCCGATCTGGCCGGTTTCCACCTCGTGCTGGGCCACCCGCGTGCCTTGTCCACGCTCGCCGCTGCGGGCGGGTCGGATGTTCGCACGCATGATCGTTCACGTTCGTGGGCGCTGCAGGGCTGCCTGAACATGGCCTCGGTGCTGAGCGGCGGACGGGTGATCGCCAGCTACGCCAAGCGCGAGCTGCCGAACTACCAGGTGTTCGACGAGCGCCGCTATTTCGTCAGCGGCCGCGACGCCGGCCTGGACGCGCTGGTGTTCGAGGCCGCCGGCCGGCGTTTCGGCGTGCTGATCTGCGAGGACGCCTGGTTCGACGAGCCCGCCGCCGCCGCCCGCGCCGCCGGTGCGCAGGTGCTGCTGGTGCTCAACGCCTCGCCGTTCCACCTCGGCAAGCAGGAAGAGCGTGAGCAGCGCATGGCCGAGCGCGCCCGCCACGCCGGCCTGCCGCTGCTGTATTCGCATCTGGTGGGCGCGCAGGACGAGGTGGTGTTCGACGGCGCCTCGTTCGCGCTGCAGGCCGACGGCCGCCTGGCCGCGCGCGCGCCGATGTTCGCCGAGCACACGCTGATGCTCACGCTCGACGCCGCGGGCGCCGTGAGCGGCGCCTGTGCCGAGCTGCCGTCGCTGGAGGCGCAGGCCTGGGGCGCGCTGACCACCGGCGTGCGCGACTACCTCGGCAAGAACGGTTTCCCCGGCGCCATCATCGGCCTGTCGGGTGGCATCGATTCGGCGCTGGTGCTGGCGATCGCGGTCGACGCGATCGGCGCCGACAAGATCCATTGCGTGATGATGCCCAGCCCCTACACGGCCGAGATCTCGTGGGTGGATGCGCGTGACATGGCGCAGCGCCTGGGCGTGCGCTACGACGAGCTCAGCATCGTGCCGATGTTCGACGCCTTCCGCGCCACGCTGGCCGGGCAGTTCGAGGGCCGCGCCGAAGACACCACCGAAGAGAACATCCAGGCCCGCATCCGCGGCACGCTGCTGATGGCGCTGTCCAACAAGTTCGGCTCGATCGTGCTGACCACCGGCAACAAGAGCGAGATGGCGACCGGCTACTGCACGCTCTACG
Source organism: Leptothrix cholodnii SP-6 (assembly GCF_000019785.1). Taxonomy (NCBI): domain Bacteria; kingdom Pseudomonadati; phylum Pseudomonadota; class Betaproteobacteria; order Burkholderiales; family Sphaerotilaceae; genus Leptothrix; species Leptothrix cholodnii. The sequence goes on along the minus strand of NC_010524.1, from coordinate 3,271,265 downwards.
GCGACATGGCCGGCGGCTACGCGGTCATCAAGGACGTCGCCAAGACGCTGGTCTACCGGCTGGCGCAGTGGCGCAACCGCCAGGGCCCGATCGAGGTGATCCCCGAACGCATCATCACCCGGCCGCCCTCGGCCGAGCTGCGCCCCGACCAGACCGACCAGGACAGCCTGCCGCCCTACGAGGTGCTCGACGCGATCCTGTCGATGTACATGGAAGAAGACCGCTCGATCGAGCAGATCGTCGCCGCAGGCTTTGCACCGGCCGACGTCGAGCGCGTGACGCGGCTCATCAAGCTCAACGAGTACAAGCGGCGCCAGGCGCCGGTGGGGCTGCGCATCACGCACCGCGGCTTCGGGCGCGACTGGCGTTACCCGATCACTTCCAAGTTCCGCGCCTGAGGCCTGCCGGCCCGGCTCACCAGGATTGCGCCATGTCCCGATTCTTCCCGTCGTCCCTGACCGGCTGTGCCGCCGCGCTGCCGCTGCGCCGCGGTGCCCGCACGCTGGCGCTGGCCACGCTGACGCTCACGCTGCTGGCGTGTGCGCAGAACCCGGGCGCCGTGCCGGCCCAGGCGGTGGCGGCGTCGTCGCCGGCGGCGGGACCGGCGACACCGGTGTCCGCCGCTGCATCGGGCGCCGCATCGGGTGCCGGCAAACCTGCCGCCGCCTCGACGCCGCCGTCACCGGGCCAGCCGCCGGCATTCGCCACCGTCATCAAGGACGCCCGCCAGATCGACGGCCTGTTCACGGTCTGGCAGAAGGACGAGAAATTCTGGCTCGAGCTGGCCGAGTCGGATTTCGACCGGCCGCTGTTCCTGTCGCCCAAGCTCGCCAGCGGCATCGGCGAGAGCCGGCTGCTCGGCGGCCTGATGGTCGGCAGCGGCGCTTGGGTGGAACTGCGGCGCATCCACAACCAGGTGCAGCTGATCGAGCGCAACGCCGAATACGTGGCCCGCGCCGGCACGCCCGAGGCGCGCGCGGTGGCGGCGAGCTACTCGCCCAGCCTGATCGGCAGCACCGCCGTGGCCAGCCAGCCGCACCCCGAGCGCAAGACCGTGCTGGTCGACGCCGGGGCGCTGCTGATGGGTGACACCCTCGGCCTGGCCGGCGCGCTGCAGCGCAACTACCGGCAGGGCTACAGCTACGACGGCCGCAACTCGGCCATCACCGGCGTGCGCAACAAGCCCGATCTGCTAGTGCTGGAGGTGCAGAACCACTACGCCACCGCCTCGCTGGCGCAGCCGCAGCCCGGCGCGCCGGCCGGCGCACCGGCGCCGCGCCTGCCGGTCACGCTGCCGGATCCGCGCAGCCTGTTCGTCAAGCTGCACTACTCGCTGTCGCGCCTGCCGGAGCAGCCGATGGCGGCGCGGCCCGCCGATGCGCGCGTCGGCCACTTCACCACCGTCGTCAGCGACTTCAGCGACGACCTGCAGCGCAGCCCCAAGCTGCGCCACGTCAACCGCTGGCGGCTCGAGAAGAAAGACCCGTCCGCCGCACTGTCGCCGCCGGTCAAGCCGATCACCTACTGGCTCGACCGCACCATCCCGCTCAAGTACCGCGACGCCGTCCGCGACGGCATCCTGGCCTGGAACGCCGCCTTCGAGCGCATCGGCTTCCAGGACGCCATCGTCGTCAAGGTGCAGCCCGACGACGCCGACTTCGACACCCTCGACGTCGGCGTCGCCTCGGTGCGCTGGATGGTCAACGGCCCGTCCGGGATGGCGGCGATCGGGCCCAGCCACGTCGACCCGCGCAGCGGCGAGATCCTCGACGCCGACATCGGCTTCGAGAGCAGCTCGCTGCGCTTCAACCGCCTGCTGCGCTCGCAGATCCTGGCCGACACGACCGCCACGGCCGGTTTCGACTGGGCCCGGCTGATGCAGTCGCCCGACGCGCGCACGCTCGATCAGGCCCAGGCCGACACCCGGCCGGCCCACGTCCACACCGAACGCTGCGAGATGGCCGAGATGGGCGCGATCCAGCTCGGCTACGGCCTCGACGTGCTGGCCGCCCGCGACGCGCTCGACCCGGCCGGCGACGTGACCGAGGCCTTCGTGCGCAGCTACCTCAAGAGCCTGGTGATGCACGAGGTCGGCCACACGCTCGGGCTGCGGCACAACTTCCGCGCCTCGCACGCCTATGGCGAGCGCCAGATCGCCGACCCGGCCTATGGCCAGACCCGGCCGCTGACCGGCTCGGTGATGGACTACGCCGCGATCAACCTGCCGGCGCCGGGCGCGCCCACGCCGGTGCCGTTCCAGACCGTGCTCGGCCCGTACGACTTCTGGGCGATCGAATACGCCTACAAGCCCATCGAGGCTGCCGCAGAAAAGGCCGAGCTGGCGCGCATCGCCGGGCGCAGCGCCGAGCCCGAGCTGGCGTTCGGCACCGACGAGGACAGCTTTCTCGGCCTCGACCCCGAGTCGCTGCAGTTCGATCTGGGCGACGACCCGGTGGCGCACGCGCGCAAGCGCATCGAGATCGCGCGCGACCTGATCCAGCGCATCGAGGCCCGGCCGCTGCAGGCCGGTGACGCCGGCTCGGACTACCCGCGCCTGCGCCGCAGCGTGTCGTACGCGCTGCGTGACGTGGGGGCCGCCACCGGCGTGCTGATGCGCCAGATCGGCGGCGTGCGCACGCTGCGCGACCAGCCCGGCACCGGCCGCGATCCGCTGGTGCCGGTCAGCGCCGCGCAGCAGCGCGCCGCGCTCGAGCTGATCACCGGCGCGGTGCTGTCGCCGCAGGGCCTGACGATCTCGCCGGCGCTGCAGCGCCGGCTGGCGCCGGACTTCTTCGACCGCGCCGACAGCCTCGGCCATGGCGAGACCGGCATCGGCACCGACTTCGTGCCCCAACAGCTGCTGTCGGGCCTGCAGCGCGCGGCGGTGGGTCAGCTGATGAGCGACCCGCTGGCGCAGCGCCTGCTCGACAGCGAGGGCAAGGCCAGCCGCCCCGACGACAGCCTGCAGCTGGCCGAGCTGTACCAGCGCATCGCGTCGCAGGTCTGGGCCGAGCTGGCGGGTGCGGGCGGCGACATCGCGCCACTGCGCCGCGAACTGCAGCGCGAACACGCCAACCGGCTGGTCGCGCTGCTGCTGCGCCCGGCCGGCAGCGGCCGCAGCGATGCCCGCACGCTGGTGGCCAGCCAGACCCGCGAACTGCTCGCTTCGGTCAGCCGCGTGGCCGGCCAGCGCCGCTGGAGCGAGGCCAGCCGCGCCCACCTGCGCGACATCGGCGTGCTGCTGCGCGAGGCGCTGACGGCCCGGGTGGTGCGCGTTTCGGCCGGGTGAACCGGCTCGATCGCGCGAGTCGGGCCGATGGGCTCAGCCGCTGAGCCAGCCTGCCGCACCGGTGCCGGCCTGTTGTGGCGCCGCAGCCGCATCGGCGGCGAAGCTTCAGGCGCCCCCGAACCGGGGCTGTGACCGCGCTCGGTCCGTGCAGTTTTTTCAATCGCCCGGGGCATGCCGGGGTCATGGCGTGGTGGCATGCTGAGCCATGGCGCTGAATCGAATCGGCTTTGCGTTGTCTGCCGGATCAGGCCGGCTGCATCCCGTGTTTCGTGGCTTGTGGCCAGGCCCAGGCGGCGAAGAATGGCGGCTGTTCGCTTCCACTCTGATCGTGTCCCATGTCTGCACATTCGCCTGAACGCTCCGGCCTGTCCTGGGTCCGCATGACCGTCTCGAAGCGGCTCGGACTGGGCTTTGCGGTCCTGCTGCTGGCGCAGCTGCTGATCGGGCTGATCGGCCTGCAGTCGCTCGCCGACCTGCGTGCCGACGTCGACCAGGTCGAATCGCTGCGCCAGACTCGCCTGTCCACCACCCGTGACCTGCAGGACGGCATCGGCCAGATCGGCCTGCACAGCCGCGCGCTGGCGCTGCTCGATGCGCCGCTGCAGCTGTCGCGCGAGGCCCGCCTGCTGGCGCAGCAGCAGACCCGCGTGCAGCAGCTCGAGCAGACGCTGCGCGGGCTCGACTGGGCGCCCGAACAGCGCACGGTGGTCGATGCGGTGCTCGGTGCCGGCGCCGCCGCGCGCCCGCTGATCGACGCCGCCGCGCGCATGGGCCACGAGGGCCAGAACCGCGAGGCGGTGCAGGAGCTGCTCAAGCAGGTCGGCCCGGCCGAGCTGCAATGGCGCGAACAGACCCGCCGCCTGACGCAGACCCTGATCGAGCAGGGCCAGCGCGCAGCCGCCGCGGCGCAGGCCCGCCACGAGCAGGCCGTCGGGCTGATCGCGGTGGTCACGCTGGCCTGCCTGCTGGCCGGCTCGGCGATGGCCTGGGCGCTGGTGCGCAGCGTGCGCGAGCCGGTCGATCAGGCCGTGCGCATGGCTGAAGGCCTGATGCACGGCAGCGAGCCGGCGCACACGCCGCAGCTGCAGGGCGATGAACTCGACCGCCTGCATCACGCCATGACCGGCCTGCAGCGACGCCTGCGCGAAGGCACGCTGCGCGGCATCGACAGCCACGCCACCGCCGCGCCGCAGCCGGCCGCGGATCTGCCGCCGTCACTGTCGCAGTCGGTGGCCGATTTCAGCGAGCGGCCTGCTGCGGCGCCGGCCGCATCGAACCGGCCGATCGCCGCGGACGCTGAAGGTGGCTTCGTCGCCACGCCGTCGCTCGACGCGATGGCCTCGCTGCCGTCGCTGCATGCGGGCCTGGCGGGTGCGCCGGTCAGCGCCCAGGCGCTGGCCATCAACGCCGCGCGGGTGGCCGAACGCGGCGGCGAGGTGGTCACGCAGGTGGTCTCCAACATGGAGGACATCTCGGCCTCGAACCGCAAGATCAACGAGATCCTGGCCACCATCGACGGCATCGCCTTCCAGACCAACATCCTCGCGCTCAATGCCGCGGTGCAGGCCGCCCGTGCCGGCCAGGACAGCCAGGGCGCCGGTGCGGTGGCCGGAGAGGTGCGCGGCCTGGCCCAGCGCGCGGCCAGCGCGGCGCGCGAGATCAAGGGCCTGATCACCGCCTCGGTCGAGAAGGCCGAGGCCGGCACCCGGCTGGCGCGCGACGCCGGCGCCACGATGGACGCCATCGTCTCGTCGGTGCAGAGCGTCACCGACCTGGTCGGCCAGATCACCCAGCACCCGAGCGACGAGGCCGCCAAGCTGGCCGAGGCCGACCTGTCGGTGCGCCGCCTCGACGACCTGACGCGCCAGAACGCCGCGCTGGTCGAGCAGAGCGCGTCGGCCGCCGACGCGCTGCGCCAGCAGGCCGAGCGGCTGCAGAAGGTGGTCGGCGCGTTCCGCCTGCTGCAGCAGACCCAGGAAGCCGCCTGGACCGCCCACACCGCCATCCACAGCGCCCGCACCAGCGCGCGTGGCGAGACCCAGCCCGGCGGGCTCGATCCGCTGGGTGGCCCCGGCTCCGACGCGGGTGGCGGCCACGACGGCCCCGATGGCGCCCGCAAGGGCAGCCGCCCGCCGCGCCCGGGGCCCGAACGCGGCTGGTCGAACTTCTAGATCGGCTGCGTGCGCGCTTCGAGCCAGTCGCGCGCCGCGCCCGTCACCCGCGGCGCCAGCCGGCGTCGCACCTCGGCGTGATAGGCGTTGAGGCAAGCCCGCTCGTCATCGCGCAGCAAGCTGAAGTCGATGCAGCGGGTGTCGATCGGGCACAGCGTGAGGGTCTCGAATTCGAGGAACTCGCCGAACTCGTCGCCCGCCGCTGACGCCACGTTCAGCACCAGGTTCTCGATCCGGATGCCCCAGCGCCCGGGGCGGTAGAGGCCCGGCTCGATCGACGTCACCATGCCCGGCTGCATCGCCATCTGCGGCTCGGGGATGGCCGGCGAGATGCTCTGCGGCCCCTCATGCACGTTGAGGAAATAGCCCACGCCGTGGCCGGTACCGTGGCCGTAGTTGAGCCCGGCCTCCCACAGCGGCGCGCGCGCGATCGAGTCGAGCATCGGCGCCAGCGTGCCGAGCGGAAAACGCGTGCGGCTCAAGGCCAGCGTGCCCTTGAGCACCCGCGTGTAGTCGGCCTTCTGCGCCGCGCTCGGCATGCCGATCGGCCAGACCCGCGTGATGTCGGTGGTGCCGCCCAGGTACTGCGCGCCCGAGTCGATCAGCAGCAGGCCCTCGGCGGCCAGGCCGTGTGGCGTCGAGATCACCGCATGCGATTCGTCGGTGGCGCGGTAGTGCGGCATCGCGCCGTTGGCGTTGAAGCCGGCGATGGTCGGGAAGCTCAGCGAAACGTAATCGGGCTGCCTGGTGCGCTCGGCGCTCAGGCGTTCGTCGATCGTCAGCTCGGTGATCGCCTCGCGGCCCAGTGCGGCCTCGAACCAGGCGTAGAACGCGCACATCGCGGCGCCGTCCACCTCCATCGCGCGGCGGATGAAGGCGGCCTCGTCGGCCGTCTTGCGGCTCTTGGCCAGCGTGCTCGGGTTGATCGCCTCGATCACCTTCACCGCCGCCGGCACCGCCTGGCGGAAGCCGAGCGTGATGCGGCGCGGGTCGACCAGCAGCACCGCGTGGGCCGGCAGATGCGCCAGATGGCTCGACGCGGCGTCGTAGGGCGCGAGCGTGATGTTGTCGGCGGCCAGCGCCGCAGCGACGTCGCCATCGACCTTGCCGGCGCCGACGAACAGCGTGGCGCGCTCGGCACCGATCAGCAGGTGCGCGAGGAACACCGGGTTGTAGTCGACGTCCGCGCCGCGCAGGTTGGTGATCCAGGCGATGTCGTCGACCGTCGAGACGAAGTGGTGGCTCGCGCCGTGCTGCAGCATCGCCTGCCGCACGTTGGCCAGCTTGGCCGCGCGGCTCACGGCGGCGTGCGGCGCGCGGTGTTCGTAGACCGGCGCGGTGGGCAGGGCGGGGCGGTCGGCCCAGACCTCGTCGAGCAGATCCAGATCGGTGCGCAGCACGATGCCCTTGGCCGCCAGCGTGTCGGCCAGCGCCTTGGCGCTCGCCAGCCCGAGCACCGCGCCGTCGACCGCCAGCGTGGCGCCGCGCGGCAGGTTCTCGGCCAGCCAGTTCAGGTGATGCGTGGCCGCGCCGGTCGGGATCTTGAACAGCTCCACGCCGGTGCCCGCCAGCTCGGCCTCGGCCTGCACCCAGTAGCGGCTGTCGGCAAACACGACGGCCCGCTCGGTCGTCACCACCAGCGTGCCCATCGAGCCGGTGAAGCCCGAATAGCGCACCCGGCCCTGCCAGCGCTCGGGCAGGTATTCGCTCAGATGCGGGTCGGCCGAGGGCAGCAGCAGCGCCCCAAGGCCGTGGCGGGTGAGTGCCTCGCGCAGTTCGGTGAGGCGTTGTCGGATCGATGCGGTGCGGGTGTCCATGGGCGGCCTGGGGCAGGATGAATCTGGGGGCGGGATGGGTGATTCTGACAAGCTCGGCAAGAGGCTGGCGTGCAGAAGGTGTCAGCCGGGTTTGTCGACAAAACGTACGACTAAGCGTACGCTTTATGTTTTGGAGTTCACCATGACGACCCTCACCGCCAGCCAAGCGCGCGCCAACCTCTATCGCCTGATCGACGAAACCGCTGCGTCGCACCAACCCATCCACATCGCCGGCAAGCGAACGAGCGCCGTGCTCGTCTCGGCCGACGACTGGCAGGCGATCCAGGAGACGCTCTATCTGCTGTCGGTTCCCGGCATGCGCGAATCCATCAAGGAAGGCATGGCCGAGCCGCTGGCAGACAGCGCTGAAAGTCTCGAGTGGTGAACTGGAAACTGGTGTTCGCCAAACACGCGCAGAAAGACGCCAGGAAACTGCTGGCCGCCGGCTTGAAGCCCAAGGCCGAAGAGCTGCTGGCTGTCATGGCCAACGATCCCTTTCAGAACCCGCCCCCCTATGAAAAACTGGTCGGCGATCTGGCCGGCGCGTACTCACGTCGGATCAACATCCAGCACCGGCTGGTGTACGAGGTGTTCGTGGAAGAACGCGTGGTTCGGGTGCTTCGGATGTGGAGCCACTATGAGTGAGCTGCCGCTGCTGAACCACCGCTGCAGCCGCCTTGACAGCCGGTCAGGCCCATCAGATCGACTCAAGATCGCTTTCAAAGCGATTCTTGTTGCCAGGCTGGCTCGATCGCGGTCGGCCGCGAGGGCGGTCATGTTCCTGATCGTCATCGGCCTGTCCGCCTGCGGCGGCGGTGGCGATTCAGGCTCGACGCCGCCCTCGACCGCCACCAACACCGCGCCGCAAGCCGCGCTGGCCGTGCTCGGCAACGTGGCACCCGCCGTCGACACCCCGCTGCGCCTGGACGCCAGCGCCAGCCGCGATGCCGACGGCGACCTGCTCACCTACGCCTGGGCCCTCGTGCAGCGCCCGGCCGGCAGCCAGGCAGTACTCGCCGATGCCGCCAGCGCACTCGCCACGCTGGTGCCCGATGTGGCGGGCGACTATCGCGTCGAGCTCATGGTGTCCGACGGCGCCGGCCACAGCACGGTCGAGCCGCTCACGCTGCAGGCCGGCGCGGGCAACCGCCTCGTCACGCTGAATCACGGCACCTTCGAGTTGCTGTACGACTGCGACGCCCACACCGCCTTGCGCTACGGCTACACGCTCGCGGTCGACACCGGCAGCGCCGCGCGGCCGACCACGTTCACGCTCGGCGACCCCCAGTTGCCGTCCGGCTGCGGCCAGCAGCTCAGCGCCGCCAGCTACGCCAGCGTGTCGACGGGCTGGGACCGCGGCCACCTGGTCCCGGCCAACCACATGGACGCGTCCGACGCGCTGATCGCCGAGACCTTCCACATGACCAACATCGTGCCGCAGCGCTCGGCGTTCAACCAGGGCCTCTGGGCCGATGCCGAAACCATCGCCGAGTGCCATCGCGACCTGGCGCCGGTGCAGGTCGCCGGCGGCGTGGTCTACGACGACACCGCCAACGACCTGTTCCTGGCCTCGCACGGCATCCGCACGCCCGACTGGTTCTGGATGACGCTGGTGACGACCGAGCCCGGCAGCGGCGCCACCCGTGTGATCGCCTGGCTGTTTCCGAATGCCGTCGGGCTGGGGGCGCTCGACGATTACATCGTCAGCGTGAACACGCTCGAAGGCCGGGTGGGCGCCAACCGCGTCGGGCTCTCGATCCTGGCGGCCGATCTGAAGCTCACCAAGCCGTCCGCCTCGTGGGTTTCGCCGCCAGACTGCAATCCGGGGTGAACGGGGCATCTTCTTGTCATGCCAGACAGCCAACCTGAAAAAGTGCTGGAATCGGCCGATTCATCAAAAATCCTGAGCGGCAACCCAAAATCATGGTGATCGGCTACGACCATCTGAGAGCGCATCTGCAGTTGCCGATCCCGCCTCGGCCCCGCCCCGCCACCGTCCAGCCGGTGATCCGCGTGGCGCCCGGTGCAGACGGCACCCTGGCGGTGCCGCCCGGTGTGGCGCCGCAGTCCGATGACGTGCTCGAACACCTGCTCTTTGCGCTCAAGCACGAGGGCACCGACTTGCTGGTGCTGCGCCATGCGCTACCGCATGTGAGCGCCGACCGCCTGAGCCAGGCTCTTGCCGCCACCCCCAGCGGCCAATTCGTGCGCAAGGCGGGTTACCTGTGGGAGCAATTCACCGGCCGCGTGCTGGAGGGCGTGGCGCCACGTGGCAACACCGTCGAGCTGTTCGACCCCGCCCTGTACCTCACCGGGCCTGCACGGCGCGATCCCCGCTAGCGGGTGGCGTTCAATGGCCTGGGTTCCTTGCGTTATTGCCCGGCCGTGCGCCGCACACCGGTCATCGAGCGCCTGCTGGCCGCCGACCTGCTGGGACAGGCCCGCCAGTTCGCGCATGAGATCGGACCGGATATGCTCGACCGCGCGCTGACCTGGGCCTATCTTGGCGAGACGGAAAGCTCCTTCGCCATCGAACGTGAGGCGCCGACCGCTGACAAGGCGCAGGCGTTTGCCGCGTTGTTGCAACAGGCTGGAGAGGGCCCGGCACTCAGCGAAGACGTGCTGGTGCAATGGCAGAACTCGGTCATCACCAATCCCCTGGAACACGCCCAGCAATACCGCACCGAGCAGAACTGGCTGCGCGGCGCGGCCCGTGGCGCCGCAGGTGTGACCTATGTGCCGCCACCGCCGGAAGCGGTGGATGCTCTGATGCGCGAATGGCTGGCCATGGTCGACGGCCCGCATCACGCCGACCCGTTGGTGATGGCGGCGCTGGCGTGTTTCGGCTTCGTCTTCATCCACCCCTTCATGGACGGCAACGGGCGACTCTCGCGATTCCTGGTGCACCACGTCCTGGGCCAGTCGGGACGTTTGCCCCCAGGCTTCGTGCTGCCGGTGTCGATCGCGATGAAGCGCCACGAGGCCGAGTACCTGCGGGTTTTGCAGGGGTTTTCGAAACCGCTACGGGCCTTCTGGAACGTGACCTGGATCGATCAGGGCCAGTACGCGTTCCAGTGCCTGAGTGACGACAGCCTTTACCGCTACTGGGACGCCACCGCCTGCGTGGAGTTCGTGCTCGACATGACCGAGCAGGCGCTGCAAAAAGACCTGCGCGAGGAAACCCGGTTTCTGGTGGCCTACGACCGGGCCTACCAGGAGGTCAACAACCGCTTCGACCTGCGCGCCAACGCCTTGGCCACCTTGTTGCTCGGCGCCTTCCAGCATCAGGGCACGGTGTCGATCCATCGCCGCAAGCAGTTCGCCGACGTGGTGCCGCAAGCCGCTTTCGATTTCATCGAAGAGGTGGTCAGGCGGCATCTGGTGGCCTGAGCCATCGCCGAGCGCGCCCTCAAGCCGCTTCCTGAAACGCCTGCCCCAACTGGCTCAACGCCTCGCCGACCCGCTTGACGGCCAACGAGTCGCCGCAGCCCGACAGCACCAGCCGGTGGGTCGCCCGCGTCATCGCCACGTACAGCAGCCGCCACTCTTCGTCGGCGGCCTGGCGTGCGTCGGGCACGGCCTGCAGGCCGACGATGGCCACGGTGTGGAACTCGAGGCCTTTCGATGCATGCAAGGTGGTCAGCTTGATGCTGTCGGCCGCCCAGGCCCGGCCTTGCGGGCCCTTGAGCCGCTGCGACGCGATGCCACGCTCGCGCAGCGCGGCCTCGACCGCATCGAGCAGATCGTGGCGGCGCGCCAGGATGCCGATGTCGCTCGGATGCACGCCGTCGGCCAGCGCATCGCCCAGGCGCTCGGCGATCAGGTCGGCTTCTTCGCGGGCGCTGCGGGCCCGCATCAGCTCGGGCACCGGGCCGCGGCGGCCGCCGGCCATCGGCGCGAGGTGGGCGATCTCGTCGTCGGCGCCGGGGTTGGCGCCGCTCAGCAACTGGCCGGCCGTGCGCGTGGCCAGGGCCAGCACCTCGCTGGTGTTGCGGTAGTTGACCTTGAGCACGCTGGTGCGCCCGCGCGCCTCGATGCCGACGCTGGCGAAGCTGAAGTTGCGGCGCGGCTTGCGGTAGATCGACTGCGCGTCGTCGTAGAGCACCAGCAGCGAGCGGGTGTCGGGGTCGATCAGCTGGGGCGCCAGCCGCAGCCAGGCGTCCTCGAAATCATGCGCCTCGTCGATCATCAGCGCGCAGTACTGGGCCCGCGGCACGCGGCCGTGATCGATGGCCTGGATGACGGTGTCGACCATCGCGTCGCAGTAGTTGCGGTCCTGCCGGTGCACCGGCACCGCCAGCTGGTAGGCGCGCACCATCTCCTCGCACCAGCTGTGGAAGGTGCGCACCTGCACCCGTTCGTCGACGCCACGCTGGCGCAGCAGGGCGTCGATGCGGGCCGAGAGCGGCCGGTTGTAGCAAAGCACCAGGATCGGCCGCTCCGGCTTGGCCGCCGCCGCCAGCTGCATGGCGCGGTAGACCAGCAGCATCGTCTTGCCCGAGCCCGCCACGCCGTGCACGACGCGGTGGCCGTCGCCGAGCGACCGGGCCAGCGTTTCCTGCTGCAGGTCCATCACCTGCAGCAGTTCGTCGGCGGGCGAGGGGGCCGGCGTCTCGTCGGCCTCGTCGAGCAGCGAGGCCTGGGTCTGGATGCGGATCTCGGGAAACAGGTGCCAGCGCACGCGGTCACGCTGCGGCAGGGTCAGCGTGTGCTTGACGTTGACGGTGAACATGCCCCAGAGCCGGTCCTGGAAGGCGCCCGGGTCGACGCTCTCATCGAGGTCTTCGCGCGTCAGCGTGCGCGAGACCGCAAAGATCTCGTCCCAGGCTTCGTCGGTGATCTTCTTGCGCTCGATGTTGGCCAGCACCGAGCCCCAGCCGTAGGGCGTGATCAGCTTGTTGGCCCAGCGGCCTTCGGCATGGCACAGGCCCGGGTCGCGCTGCATCTGGTTGACCAGCTCGGTGGCGTAGCCGCGTGCCTGCAGCTCCGGGTGGATGCAGTTCACGAGGCCGCGCTGCGTCGCCAGGCTGATGTCGTTGCGCGTGGCGTTGCGCAGGCTGCCGGCGCGCCAGCCCTTGACCTCCAGGACCAGCAGCCCGCGGCCCGGGTGCAGGATCACGAAATCGGGCTGTCGCCCCTTCGTCCCGACCGGGATGTTGTGCCAGACGAGGTAGTCGTCTTCGAGGCAGAGTTGCAGCTGCACCAGCACGCGCCGCTCGGCGCCACCGTCTTCGGTGTTGCGGCAGCGTTGCGAGATGTTCGTCAATCCCTGCGGGAAGATGGCCATGCAGCACCCTGATCAAAACCGCCCGAAAGCGGAAAATTCGATCGTACGGTGTGTGCGCCATCGTTCCTTGCCATCGAGCGAGCAGTTCTCACGGCAGCAGGGGCACGCTGAGGTGCAATAACGCCCCGTCCGGCCTTGCCTTCAGTGCTTGGCGGCCTCTGTTTCCTTCAACCGCGCCGCATTCAACGCCTCCGCCCGCAACCAGGCCGGCCGAGCCCGCGCCCGCGTCACATAGGCCTCGAACGCCGGCCGCTTGTCGATGGTGCCGAACATCATTCCCCAACCGAGCGCCGAGCCGATGTAGACGTCGGCGGCGGTGAACGGTTCGCCGCAGATCCAGGGGCCAGGCTGCAGCGCCGATTCCAGCGCGTTCAGGGTGTCCTCGTAGCAGCCGAAACCGACCATGCCGTTGCGGCCTTCGGGCACCTGCCAGCCCATCGCGCGGGCGGTGGTGGCCTGCTCCAGCGGGCCGGCGGCGAAGAACAGCCAGCGGTAATAGGCGGCGCGCACCGGGCTGCCGATCGGCGGGGCGAGTGCGGCTTCGGGGTTGCGTTCGGCCAACCAGGCACAGATCGCGGCGGCTTCGGTCACCACCGCGCTGCCGTCCTGCAGCGCCGGCACCTTGCCCATCGGGTTGATCGAGCGGTAGGGCTGGCCCTTCATCGGCGGGCCGTAAGCGACCCATTCGGTGCGGTAGGGCAGGCCGGTTTCCTCGATCATCCAGTGGGCGATGCGACCGCGTGACTGCGGGTTCGTGTACAGGACCAGTTCGCTCATGGTTCAGGCTCCTTCGCTGCTGTCGCCCGCCGGCTTGGCGGCGCGTCGGGCGAGTTTGCCGCAAGGGCGCCGCCCTCAGGCCCGCAGCGCCTGCTGGATCTCCGCGAAGGTGCTGGCGATCTCGGTGGCGCCGATGCTGCGGCCGAGCTGGCGCTCGATCTGGGTCTGCGAGATCACGCCGCGCACCCGCGGCCCGGCGCTGGCACTGGCCTTCTGCACCACCAGCATGTGGCGGCGGCCGAGCTGCTTGAGCGTGGCCACCACCGAGCCGACGTCGGCGTGGCCGAGGTCGTCGAAATCGATCGCGTCGATGTGCGTCAGCCCGGTCATCACGTCGGACACCAGCAGCTCGTCGTAACGGCAATTGCGCTGCGACTGCACCTGCATCGGCCGGTCGCCGTCGAGGTCGGTCGAGGTGATCAGGCCTTCAATGCACGGCAGGTTCTCGACCACGAACAGCAGCCGCACGCCCTGGTGGATCATCACCTGGCGGGCCTCGGCCAGCGTGGCGTCCTGGCCGATGGTGGCGGCCTTGGTGCGGGTCAGGTCGGTCATGACCGAGCTGGCGGGCGAGGCCAGCGTCACCACCGGCGCCAGCGGCGGCTGGGCCTGCGCGATGCAGGTGCCTGGGTCGAAGCGGAAGGATGGCAAGGTGCGGTGGCTCATGGACGTCCTGTTCGGCAGAAGGTGGATCGGCTGCGTGCCACGCCGCTCCGCCGCACCCGGCTGAAACCCGGTGCATGGACGGTGGCGAGACCGTGCCTTGACAGTAGTCAATCACCGCGTAACGAACTACCGTGTTCGGGTTTCTGCATGCAAAGACCTGCACGCCGCTCGCGGGCGCATCATCACCCGCGTCTGCCGCATCCACCCCCGACAGGAGCCCGCTCATGACCGCCAAGAACACCATCTGCCTCTGGTTCGACGGCACCGCGCTCGAAGCCGCGCAGTTCTACGCCGCCACCTTTCCGGACAGCGCCGTCGGCGCCGTGTTCCACGCGCCTGCCGACTACCCGATGGGCAAGCAGGGCGACGTGCTGACGGTCGAATTCACCGTCGCCGGCATCCCCTGCATCGGCCTGAACGGCGGGCCGATCTTTCCGCACACCGAGGCGTTCTCCTTCCAGATCGCCACCGACGACCAGGCCGAGACCGACCGCCTGTGGCACGCCCTCATCGACCACGGCGGCCAAGCCAGCGCCTGCGGCTGGTGCAAGGACAAGTGGGGCCTGAACTGGCAGATCACGCCGCGCGCGCTGATCGATGCGCTGGCCAGCCCGGACCGCGAGGCGGCGCGGCGGGTGTTCGAGGCGATGATGGGGATGACGAAGATTGAGATTGCGGGGGTGGAGGAGGCGAGGCGGGGGTGATGGCTTTCGGCCAGGAGCGGGTGCTCACGAAAAGATAGCTGTTGGTCTTGGCACTTTCGCTGTGGACAGACAGAATCTGTTGCAAGTAACGCTGCCTTAAACGGCTGTAATGCCACAGACTAGATGCCAAACTCATGGGGAACTCATGCACCGACAAGCACGTTGGCTCGCCCCGCGCTACCTTGATGCCCGGACAGCACCGCTTTTTCCCGGCAATCGAGCCGCCTAGCGTGCCCTGAGGTCCGCCCAAGTGCTGGTTTTGTCGTCTGTTTACGATCCTCCAAACAAGTCAGGTGCTTGCCAATGGCAATGAACAATAAACAAGTAGAAAAACTTCAAGCGCAACTTCAGAAGGAACGCCGCCTAGTATCTTTTGATAACTATGACATTAGTGTCAAGCAATTGATTGACATGAGAAAATCTGGGGCTATTCATGTTCCCCCAGAATATCAAAGGCAGTTTGTTTGGGACTCTGCCAGAGAGTCGCAGTTGATCGAGTCTGTTTTTCTCGGGATTCCCGTTCCGAATGTATTCATGGCCACAAATGAAGATTCAACATGGGAGGTTGTTGATGGTGTTCAGCGATTGGGTTCGCTGGCTCATTTCGTTGGATCGCAGGAGCTTCTTGAGCAGATTGAAAAGGAAGGCCCACTTGTAATCGAGGGCCTAGAAAAGCTATCAGAACTTAATGGGAAGCGCTTCACCGATCTACCGGCGACGCTTCAGTTGCTCTTTGAGACAAGGCCACTCCGAGCGACGGTTCTGAATGACAAGAGCGACTTAAATGTTCGTTTTGATCTTTTTGAGCGCCTTAATACTGGCGGCGTATTGCTAACGAATCAAGAAATTCGAAACTGCATTTTTAGAGGAAAGCTCAACGATCATTTAAAGAAGCTTTCCAAGCAGGCGAATTTCATCGAGTCTATTCGACTGAAGCCATCCGATGCGAGCAATGGAGCTGCGGAAGAGCTAGTTCTTAGATTTTTTGCGTATCTTGAGTGTTATCAGCAGTTTGATCATAGTGTCAAAGACTTCTTGAATGGCTATATGAAGGAACGCGCCTCTAAGCCCTTGAAGCATCAATCGGTCACTCTATTCAATCAAACATTTGATTTGATTGGTGCTGCCCTGCCTGATGGAATAGTCCGTGGAAACCGCGCTGTCACCCCAATCAACTTGTTTGAAGCGGTGGCGGTTGGATGCGCTTTGGCTCTCAAGGCGGGCAAGACGCCAGATTCTCAAAAGTTGAAGGGTGTTGTCAACAGCGCTGGACTAAAGAAGCTCACAACTGGAGCAACGAATAACAGAAATATGGTCTCGGGACGAATCGAATTTGTCGCGAATGCCGTGTAATGTTCGAAGCGGAGCAGGTGTCCTTTGCAGAGCGCATGCTGGAAGTGCGTGCTTTGCACCAAACGATTACCGAATTAGAGTCATCGAACCCGTTGCAGTCCGACCCAACTCGAGCCGTAATTCTTAGAGGGCTATTCTATGTTTTGCTTTATGGTGGGTTTGAATTCGCTGTAAATCAAATTGTCAGCGCGACATTGCGTGAAATATCCAGCGCAGCAGTAGACATCTCGAAAGTGCAGCAGCCATTTTTTGCATTGGCGCTACATCCGCAACTCACGTCGATTGAGAGTGGAATGAATCAGGCAAAATGGAAGCGCCGAATAACATTGTTTGAGGCGCAATCCCAGATCAAGCCCTGCGTCATAGACGACAGAGTGCTCTCAATGTATCTCCAGAATATCGATCGCGAATCGCTTGAGCAGGTATTTGCTTGTTTTGGAATACGTACTCCAGTTGTGCCTACGCCACGCTATTTTGGGTACCTCGACGAACTCGTTGAGAAGCGAAGGGCTGTATCGCATGGGCGCTCCGGTGCGGAGGAAGTGGGGCGAGCCTACCGCTCAGCGGAGTTGCTGCAGCGTCTTGATGCTGTGGTGGATGTGGTAGCGCATCTTGAAAGCACATTCACTACATACGTCACTCAGCGGCTATATTTAGCAGTGGCGCACCGATAGTGCGCGATGTCAGTATCGCCTAATCGCGCGAGATTTTGTGACATTTTCTCTTGGCGCGTGAGTCAAATGCTTGTCGGGAGTTATGTCGAAAGCAACCGCCCACAAAATCAGAATATTCTTATCCCTCGCATCAAACTTTGAGCAGCAGTTTCCGGACGTCGAATTGATGCGGCAAGGACTAATCCGGGTCGATTCCGGACTATCTCAGCTCCCCGCCACCAACGCCCTCTCCATCTCCTCCACCAGCCTCCTCACCCGCTCCCCCAACTGCTCCGTACTCCCCTCCTCCCTCAACCTCTCCACCACCAGCGGAAACGCAAACGGCGAGAACCGCTGCGTGCGGCGGATCACCACCTCACCCTCGGCCAGCCGCTGCAGGCATCGCGCCATCCGCTCGAAATCGAGCTCCTGCGCCAGAGTCCGGCCTCGGTCTGACGGCATATACTGATGCCATATCCCAATCGCCGGAGCCCCCATGAGCATCACATCGGTCTTCACGAACAACCGATCGCAGGCCGTGCGCCTGCCGGCGGATTTGCGACTGCCGGAAGGCGTCAAGAAGGTGCAGGTGCGCGCCCGCGGCCTGGACCGCATCATCTCGCCGGTGGGTCACACCTGGGACTCGTTCTTCCTGGGCGGACCGCAGGCCTCCGAGGACTTCATGGCCGAGCGGGCCTCGCAGCAGCAAGCCGACCGCGAGGCCTTCTGACGGCGGCGCGCAGATGCTCAAGTACCTGCTCGATACCAACATCGTCATCTACGTCATCAAGCGTCGGCCGATCGAGGTGATGGGTGTCTTCAACGAAAACGCCGGCCGCATGGCCATCTCGGCCATCACCCTGAGCGAGCTCTACCACGGGGCCGAGAAGAGCGCCAAGGTCGCGCAGAACCTGGCGGTGGTGGAAGAGTTCTCCAGCCTGCTCGAAGTGCTGCCCTACACCGCGAAGGCCGCGTCCCACTACGGCGCCATCCGCACGGCGCTGGAGAAGGCAGGGCAACCCATCGGGCTGAACGACCTGCACATCGCGGCCCATGCCCGCAGCGAGGGGCTCACCCTGGTCACCAACAACCTCGGTGAGTTCGAGCGGGTGCCCGGCTTGCTGGTGGAGAACTGGGTCGGCAGCCGGACCTGAGGTCTCGGCACGCCCCTTCAATCCTCCTGCAGACGCCGCCTCACCAGCCTGATGTGGCTGCGCAGCGCGTACAGCTCCTCGGCGTGCGACAGCGGCACCGGCAGGCGCTCGACGCGTGCGTCGACCTCGGCCAGTTCTTCGAGCAGCTGCTTCGTGTCTTCCTGGTTGCGGCCTTCGCGGCTGGCCTGCTCCTCGATGTCGCGCAGCTTGCCGTACCAGCGGAAGATGCGCGAGCGGATGCGCAGCGTGTAGAGCGGCGGCACCACGCGCGACAGCGGCAGCAGCACCGCGATGATCGTCACCAGCACCACCCACATCCGGTCGACCAGGTTGGCGGCCCAGAACGGCAGGTAGCGCTGCAGCAGCGGCGTGCCGGTCTCGTAGAAGCGCTGGGCCTCGGCGGCCAGCGCGAACTCGCTGGCGCCGGCCTGCGGGAACTCGCCCTTGCGCTGGAACCAGTTGGCCTCGCCGTGGATGCGCCCGGCCGCCTGCACCAGCAGCTGCTGCAGCGCGGGGTGGGTTTCGTCGCGCACCACCAGGGTGGCGTTGGCGGCGAGCAGGCGCACGTCCTGTTTCGGCAGGTCGCGGGCCAGATCGACCACGCCGCGCGGCAGCAGCACCGGGCCGACCTGCGGCACGCGGCGCGAATAGGCCTCGGCCTGGGCGAAGTCGAGCAGGCGGATGCCCGGCGTGATCAGCAGCATGCGCACCAGCGCCGACTCGGGCGCCGACACCAGCGCCAGCGCGTCGATGCGCCCGGCCAGCAGCTCGACCACCGCGGGCGTGGGTTCGAGGCGGCCGAGGCGCTGCTTGGCCAGGTCCAGCCCGTTGGCGGCGATCAGGCGGCGCATCAGGTTGGTGACGCCGCTGCCTTCGTGGCCGATGTTGATCTTCCAGCCGTCGAGCTGCGCCAGGGTGTCGGGCGTGCGCCGGCCCTTGCGCTCGTGCACGGCGGCTTCGCGGTAGAAGACCCAGACCGGCTCGCGGAACAGGTTGCCCAGGCTCGCCAGGCCTTCGGGCGGCGCTTCGTCGAGCTCGCGCACGTCATCGGCGCCGCCTTGCACGAAGGCCGCGTCGACCGCGCCCTGCTGCAGCAGCGCCAGGTTCTCCTGCGAGCCGCGGGTTTCGCGCAGCTCGACGGCGATGCCGTGCCTGGCCAGCGAGGCGGCGTAGCGCTTGCCGAACTCGGCGTAGGCGCCTTGCTGCGGCCCCGTCGCCAGCACCATGGTCTTGGGCGGCGTCGGGTTCAGGAAGCGGTAGGCCAGCACCAGCAGCAGCGCAGCCAGCAGGATGACCGGCCCGGCGGTGACGAGCAGATCCCAGATCTGCAGCATCGTGGTCTTGATCTTTCGCATCGGCGGTGGTGTCTCGAGGTCGTGGTTCGGATCAGGTCGGCAGGGGCGCCGGGGTGGCGCGCGTGCGCAGCCAGAATTCGAGGCTGAAGACCGCGCAGGCGCACCAGATCAGCATGAAACCCTGGGCGCGGGCGCCGGCGAACGGTTCGTTGAAGAACCACACGCCGATCAGCAGCTGCAGGGTCGGCCCGATGTATTGCAGCATGCCCAGCAGGCTGAGCGGGATGCGCTGCGCCGCGGCGCCGAAGAACAGCAGCGGGATGGCGGTGAGCGGGCCGGCCGAGACCAGCAGCGCCTGCAGGCCGATGTCGGCGTGCTGGAAGCCGGTCTGGCCGTGCCAGCCCGCCCAGATCAGGCCGGCGGCGGCAAAGGGCGCGAGCACCAGGCTTTCGAGCGTCAGGCCCTCCAGCGCGCCCAGCGTCGCCACCTTGCGCAGCAGGCCGTAGGTGCCGAAGCTGGCCGCCAGGCCGAGCGCGATCCACGGCAGCGCGCCCTGGTGCCAGGTCAGCCAGGCCACGCCCAGCGCCGCCAGCGCCACGGCGGCCCATTGCGCCGGGCGCAGCTGCTCGTGCATCACCAGCCGGCCGAGCAGCACGTTGAACAGCGGGTTGATGAAGTAGCCCAGGCTCGCCTCGACCACCCGCCCGTGCGTGACGGCCCAGACGTAGATGAACCAGTTGAGCGCCAGCAGCGCCGAGCTGCCCAGGAAGGCCAGCAGCACGCGCCGGTCGCGCAGCGCCGGGCCGAGCCAGGCGTGGCGGCGCAGCGCGCCCATCAGCACCAGCATGAACAGCAGCGACCAGACCACGCGGTGCGCGGTGATCTCGAGCGCCGGGATCTCGCTGACGAGCGCGAAATAGAGCGGGAACAGCCCCCACAGCGTGTACGCCGCTGCCGCGTAGAGCGCACCGCGGCGCATCAGCGGGCGGCTCCGGGCAGGGCGGGAGGGGTCGGCGGCAGATCGATGGGCATGGTGCGGGTTGCGGTGGCGGGCGGGCTGGTGCCGGTCGAGACCCGTTGGGGGCTGGCGAGCATAGCCGGCCTGCCGGCGGTCGGCCGGCCGAGGGTGCGCTCTCTTTGTGACACCGCGTTCCCGGCCCTTGAAGCCGCGCCGCTGCGCCATCATCTGAATCGGCGTCGATCTGCTCCTTCCCCATCGCCATGCCGCTGCTGCCCCGCCTTGCCCCTCTCAGAGCCCAGCTCCGCGCCCGTGCGGTGAGCGGCTTCGCGCTCGTCGCCCTGATGCTGGTGTCGGCGGGCGGCCTGCTGTGGGGCGCCGACAGCCTGGCGCGCGAGGCCCAGCCGCGCAGCGTCAGCCCCCGCGGCGGCCTGCTGCCCGACGAGCAGGCGGTGGTGCGGCTGTTCGAGGAGACCGCGCCGTCGGTGGCCTACATCACCACCGAGACGGTGCAGCGCAACGTGCTGGGCGGCGCCGAGGTCAGCCAGGGCGCGGGCAGCGGTTTCGTGTGGGACAACGCCGGCCACGTGGTCACCAACTTCCACGTCGTCAAGGGCGCGCGGCGGGTGTTCGTGCAGCTCGACGCCGGCAAGCCGATCGAGGCCGAGCCGGTCGGTGGCGCGCCCGAATACGACCTGGCGGTGATCCGCCTCAAGCGCGTGCCGGCCAACCTGCGCCCGGTGCCGCTGGGCAGCAGCCGCGACCTGCGCATCGGCCAGACCGTCTACGCGATCGGCAACCCGTTCGGCCTGCAGCGCACGCTGACCAAGGGCCTGGTCAGCGCGCTCGACCGGGAGCTGCCGACCGCCAACTTCCGCGAGGTGGTGGGCGTGATCCAGACCGACGCGGCCATCAACCCCGGCAACTCGGGCGGCCCGCTGCTCGACAGCGCCGGCCGGCTGATCGGCGTCAACAGCGCGATCCGCTCGGCCAGCGGCAGCAGCTCGGGCATCGGTTTCGCGATCCCCGCCGACCTGGTGAACCGGGTGGTGCCATCGCTCATCAACAAGGGCCGCGCGCCGCTGCCGGGCATCGGCGTGACCCCCGTGCGCCCCGATCTGGTGGCGCGCGCGGGCATCACCGGCGTGGTGCTGGCCGAAGTGGGCCGCGGCACGCCGGCCGCGCAGGCGGGGCTGGTGCCGTTCAACCAGCGCACCGGCGATGTCGGCGACGTGATCACCGCGGTCAACGGCCGGCCGACCGAGACGCTGTCGTCGTTCGTGGCCGAACTCGAGCGCGCCGGGGTCGACAACAGCGTCGAGCTGACGGTGCGCCGCGGCGAGCGCGAGCGCCGCGTCAAGGTGCGGGTGATCGATCTGCGCGAGTGAGCGCGCGCTGGCGGGTCTAGACCGCGCCGCGCTGCGCCAGCAGGCCGAGTGTCTGCGGATGGCGGCGCATGTAGACCTGCACGTAGGAGCAGGCCGGGATCACCCTCAGGCCTTCGGCCTCGGCCCATGCAAGCACCTGGCGGACCAGCTCGGCGGCGATGCCGCGGCCTTGCAGCTCACGCGGCACGCCGGTGTGGGTGAAGGTGACGACGCCGTCCTTGCGCCGGTAGTCGGCGACGCAGGCATGGCCGTCGATGACCACCTCGAAACGCTGGTGCTCGCGGTCGTGCGTGGCGGTGAAGGGAGTGAAATCGGGCATGCGCGGCAGTGTCGCGCATCGCCCCGACCCGCCGACATGCGGGTTATCGCGCATCGGCGGGCCGTCAGGCGAGCCGGCGCAGGCTCTGCCGCAGCAGCGCCTCGAACTGCGTGGCCGGCAGCGCCGGCGCGAACAGGAAACCCTGGTACTCGTGGCAGCCCATCGCCGCCAGGCAGGCGTGCTGCTCGGGCGTCTCGACGCCCTCGGCGATCACCTGCAGGTGCAGCGCGCGGCCGAGGTCGACGATGGTGCGGGTGATGGCGGCGTCGCTCGGGTCGTCGGGCAGGCGGCGGATGAAGTCGCGGTCGATCTTCAGGCGGTGGATCGGCAGGCGCTTGAGGTAGCGCAGGCTGGAGTAGCCGGTGCCGAAATCGTCGATCGCCAGCTTCACGCCCAGGTCGGCCAGGCGCTGCAGCTGGCCGACGATCTCGTCGATGTCGCCCAGCAGGATGCTCTCGGTCAGCTCCAGTTCGAGCAGCTCGGCCGGCAGCTGCGCCTGCGCCAGCACGCCCGCCACGCTGTCGACGAAACCGGCGGCCTGGAACTGCAGCGCCGACACGTTGACCGACACCGGCATCCGCAGCCCCTGGCGGCGCCAGCTCGCCGCCTGCGCCACCGCCTCGCACAGCACCCAGTGGCCGAGCTCGGCGATGAAGCCGGTCTCCTCGGCCACCGGAATGAAGCGCCCGGGCGACACCTCGCCCCGCTCGGCATCGCGCCAGCGGCACAGGCCCTCGGCACCGATCACCGCGCCGCTGTGCAGGTCGAGCTGCGGCTGGTAGTGCAGCCGGAACTCGCCGCGGGCGAGCGCCTGGCGCATCGCGTGGTCGAGCTGCATGCGCGCCAGCAGGTCGTCGTTCATCTGCGGCTGATAGAAGCGCAGCGCGCCGCCCTGGCGTTCCTTGACGCGGTGCATCGCGCTGTCGGCGTTTTTGAGCAGGTTGTCGGCGTCGGCGCCGTCGGCCGGGAACAGCGCGATGCCGACGCTGGCCTTGATCGTCAGGCGCAGGCCGTCGAGCGCCAGCGGCTCGGCCAGCTGCTCGAGCAGCCGGCGGGCGATCGGCTCGGCCGCGGCGGCGTCGCTGTCCTTGAGCATCATGACGAAGCTGTCGCCGCCCAGCCGCGCCACCGCGTCGCCCAGGCGCACGTTGGCGCTGAGCCGGCGCGCCACCTCGACCAGCACCCGGTCGCCACAGCCGTGGCCGAGCGAGTCGTTGATGTGGGTGAAGCGGTCCAGGCCGAACAGCAGCAGCGCAAAACCGCCGGTCGCCTTCTGGCAGCGCTGCACCTCGTCGCGCACTTTCTGGTCGAGCTGCAGCCTGTTGGGCAGGCCGGTGAGCGCGTCGGTGAGCGCCAGCTCACGCAGCCGGCGCTCCTGGGCGAGGCGCTCGCGCAGGTCGCGCAGCACCACGATGCAGCCGCCTGCGCCGCCACGTTCGAGGCCGGCCATGTCGATCAGGTGGGCCTGCACCGGCAGCGCGCCCAGCGGGCTGCCGAGCGTCAGTTCGCCCTGCCAGTGGCCGAGCCGCGGCAGCTCGGCCAGCGCGTTGGAGATCACCTGCGCCTGCATCGTGTCGGCCAGCAGCGAGGCCAGTGTGCGGCCTTGCAGCGCGCCGGCATCGAGCCCCGTCAAGGCCTGCGTGACCGGGTTGGTGGCGACGATGCGGTGCTGCGCATCGGTGACGATCAGGGCGTCGAGGCTGGCCTCGAACACCTGCGCGGCCACCTGCAGGCGCGCCTGCTGGGCCAGTTCGAGGCTCAGGTCGCGCCAGACCTGCACCCAGCCGACCGCCTGGCCGCGGCCGTACTGCGGCACCAGCCGGCGCTCGAAGGTGCGGCCGTCGGCCAGCAGCAGCCGGTCGGTGGCGCAGCGGGCACCGACCGGTTCGGTGGCGCCGAGGGGGGCGCTCAGGCTGGCCTGGCGCTGGTCGAGCAGGGTCTCGTAGCCGAGCGGGTCGGCCATGGCGCGGCTGATCTGCGCGGTCAGGCGGGCGCCGGCGGTGCGGGCCGTGCCGTCGTCGGCGCCGCTGTCATCATCGTCGCCGAGTCGCCAGAGCGTCGCGAACGCCGCGTTGTGGCTGCGCACCTGGCCGTTCAGGTCGGTGACGAGGATGGCCTCGTGGCTCGATTCGAGCGTGGCGCCGAGTTCGCTGGCGAGCCGGCTGACCTCGTCGGCGAGCTGCTGGGCGTTCTGCTGGTCGACCAGCACGAGCAGCCAGGCGGGGCTGCCGCAGGCCAGGCGGATCAGGCTGACGCGGCGCTCGACCACGCGCAGGCTGCCGTCGCCGCGCTCGATCAGGCTGTCGGAATGCAGGTGCACGTCGTGCTGGCCGGGGTCGGCCTCGAGGTCGAGCCAGAACAGCTGGTCTTCCGGCGTGACGGCCAGTTCGACCACCGGCCGGCCGAGCAGCTCGGGCAGGCTGCAGCCCCACAGGTCGCAGGCGGCGGCGTTGGCGGCGAGCAGGTGCAGCGCACGGGCGTCGACGACACACGCGGCCTCGATCAGGCCGGCGAGCAGCTGCTGCAGGGCCGGTTCGACCGTCGGCTGGGCGGCCGGGCCGCCGGCGGGCGACTCGATGTCGCGCAGGGGAGGGGGCAGGCGATGAGACATGGTGTCGGGCTTCACGCCGCCTGGCCGTGTGTGGCTGTCACCGCCGGTTCGAGGCCGTGGGCGAAGTAGTAGCTGACGCGCTCGCGGGGCGACAGGTAGTCCACCACCGCCCGCGGCAGGTGCTGCGGGTGCAGGCTGCGGCGGATGCCCAGGCCGGGCTCTTGCTGCAGGTGCACGATCAGCGCCTCGTCGCGCGGCACGCGCGGGTCGTGCACCACCACGCTCGGCTTGAGCGGGCGCTGCGGATGCACCGCCACCACCAGCGCCAGCCGCTCGTCGTTGAGCTGCACCACCGAGCCGGGCGGGTAGACGCCCAGCAGCTTGATGAACGCGGCCAGCACGGCCGGATCGAGCTGCTTGCGCATGTGCGCGAACAGCAGCGCCTGCGCCTCGTGCGGGGTGCGCAGCGGCTGGCCGGCCATCGGGTTGCACAGCCGGTCGTAGGTGTCGACCAGCGCGACCACGCGCGCGGGCATCGCGATCGCGTTGCCCGCCAGGCCCAGCGGCAGGCCGCTGCCGTCGTGCTGCTCGTGGTGCTGGCTGATCACCTGCAGCGCCGCGGCCTGCAGGCCCATCGCCAGGCCGAGGCGCGCGCCCTGGGCGACGTGTTCGCGGCGTTCACGCAGCAGCAGCGCGCCGTTGCTGGCGTCGGCGTTGCGCAGGTGGTCGGGCAGCAGCAGCTTGCCGATGTCGTGCAGCAGCGCGCCCAGGGCCAGGGTCTGCATCGTCGCTTCGTCCAGGCCCAGGCTGCGGCCGAGCAGCAGCGACAGCACCGTCACGTTGAGCGCATGCTGCGAAGCGGCGGTGCCGGCGGCTTCGCTGAGCACGCGGATGGTGGTGTCGTCGTCGCCCAGCAGTTCGTCGACCAGCCCGTCGGCCAGCAGCAGCGCAGCGTGGTGCGCGCCGGTCGGGTTGTTGACCGCGTCGCGGGTGATGCCGAGCCAGGCGCGGCTGGCCTGCGCGTGCAGGCGTTCGCTGCGTGCCAGGCTGTCGCGTTCGCGGCCGAGCTGCGCGCGCCGCATCGCCAGCGTCGGGTCGCCGGCACGCAGCGGCTCGCGCTGCGAGCACGGCTCGAGCATGCGCCGGCGCAGCGGGCTGCTGTCGGCGGCAGCCGTGGCTGCTGCGGGGGTCGGGATGGCAGCGGCCGTGTCGCCAGACGGCGCCGGCTCGGCAGCCGCGACGTGGCCGGCGTCGTGGGCGCTGTCGGCAAACGCCACCGGATCGCTCAGGTCCGGTCGCACCAGCACTTCCAGCACGCCGAGCTGACGCAGGGTGGCGATCTGCGCCGGATCGTCGAGCTTGAAGCGGCTGCGCGGGAACGGGTGATTCATCCAGCCGAGGTCGAGCTGGACGAACATGCCCAGTCGCAGGGCGTCGATTTTCAGGAGCAGGCGGTTGGCGGTGGCGGTCATCGATCAGGCCCAGTCAGGCACCGGCCAGGCCGGTTCTGAGAGCTTTATCGGTGACGCGCCGAGCGAACTTGAATCAGCGCCGGTTCGGGTCGAAGCTCAGCACCATCAGCGGCGGCACCCGGCCGTCGATGTCGCGCGGCAGGATCTCGGTGCGCTCGATGGCGCGCAGCACCGCCTGGTCCCATTCGGCCAGACCGCTCGACTTGAGCAGGCGGCTGCCGAGGATGGTGCCGTCGGGCGCCACCCGCACCTCGACCTCGGCCACCGTCGGCCCGCTGATGCGGCCGGTGAAGACGATGTTGGGCAGGATGCGCGCGCGGATGCGGCCCTCGTAGCCGGCCGACGGCGCGGCCGACTGCGCCGCGGTGCCGGCGCTGGGCGTGGTCGCGTTGCCGACGGCCGGGTTGTTGCCCAGCTGCTGGTTCAGGCGCCGCAGGTTGTCGGCGCGCTGCTTGGCCAGGGCGTCGGCCTGCGCCTTGGCGGCGCGGGCGTCCTTGGCGGCTTCGGCGCGATCCTTTGCCTCGGCCTCCTTCTTGTCAGCCAGGCGCTTGGCTTCGGCCTTTTCGGCTTTCTCCGCCTTTTCAGCCTTCTCGGCCTTTTCCTTCTCGGCCTTGGCGAGCTTTTCGGCCTTCTCGTCGGCCAGGCGCTTGTCCCGGGCCTTCTTCTCGTCGGCCTTTTTCTTCTCGGCCAGGCGCTCGGCTTCTTCGCGCTCGGCCTCGGCCTTCTTGCGTGCCTTCTCGAGCGCGATGTCGGCGTCGCGGCTGGGTTTCGGTTCGGCCTTGGGTGGCGGCTGCGGGGCTGGCGCAGGAGGCGGCGGCGGGGTAGGGGCCGGCTTCGGTGCCGGCGTGGGCACGGCCGGCGGCGGGGGCTCGGCGGCCATCGGCGCGGCGATCTGCGGCACGGCGGCCCAGAGTTCGGCCGAGACGGTGTTGACCTCGTGGCGCCGCCAAGCCACGCCGTAGGCCAGCGCGGCGACCAGGCCGACGTGCACCAGCACGGCCAGCGTCGTGCCCGCGCCCATGCCGTCGGGCGACGGCGGGCGGCGCATCGCGTCCAGCGCCAGCTCGGGGCTTGCCATCCTCGTCGCCATCGTTCAGGTGCCGGTGGTGCGCACGGCCAGTCCGACGCGGGCCACGCCGGCTTTCTGCAGCGTGTCCATGATGCGCACGACGGCCTCGTACTTGACGCCCTTGTCGGCCGAGATGATCACCGGCACCTGGTTCGAGCCGCCCTGCAGCGCCTTGACGCGCGGGCTCAGCTGGCGCAGCGCGATGCGCTCGCCTTCGCTGCCTGCCTTGTCGGCCGGGGTGCCGGCGCCGGCGCTGCCGGGCGGGCCGCTGACCTTCAGGCGCAGCATCTCGGCGCTGTCGATGATGACCTCGATCACCTTGTCGGGCTGGCGCTGGGCCTGGCCGATGCTGGGCAGGTCGATCACGCCGGGTGTCATCAGCGGGGCGCTGACCATGAAGATGATCAGCAGCACCAGCATGACGTCGATGAACGGCACCATGTTGATCTCGTTGATGGTGCGCCGGCGTGAGCCGCGGCTGGCGAGGGCTGCCATGGGTGTCTCCGGCTCAGCGCGTGTTGGGCGCCGAGGCACCCGCGCCCGCGCCCTGGCCGATGTTGCGCGCCAGGATGTTGGAGAACTCCTCGACGAAGGTCTCGAGCTGGATCGCGATGCGGTCGATGTCGCGCGAGAAGCGGTTGTAGGCGATCACCGCCGGGATGGCCGCGAACAGGCCGATCGCGGTCGCCACCAGGGCCTCGGCGATGCCGGGCGCGACGGTGGCCAGCGACACCTGCTGCACGTTGGCCAGGCCGGTGAAGGCATGCATGATCCCCCACACCGTGCCGAACAGGCCCACGTACGGCGACACCGAGCCGACCGTGGCCAGGAACGACAGGTTGTGCTCGACCGCGTCCATCTCGCGCTGCAGGCTCGCGCGCATGGCGCGGCGCGCGCCGTCGAGCAGCGAGCCGGCATCGCCGACGCGGCGCTCGCGCAGCTTCAGGAACTCGCGCATGCCCGACGCGAAGATGCGTTCGAGCGGCGCGCCGATCTCGGCGTTGCGCTCGCTGTGGGCGTAGAGCTCCTGGACGTTGCGGCCCGACCAGAACTCGCGCTCGAAGCCGTCGTTGGCGCCGCGCACCCGGCGCAGGCCGATCAGCTTGCCGAAGATCACGGCCCAGCTCGCCAGCGAAACCAGCATCAGTGTCGCCATCACCAGCTGGACCACAAAGCTGGCCTGGGTGATGAGGTGCAGGATATTCAGGTCCTGGTTCATGCAGCAGTCATTCGTTCAAGGATGAAAGGGGGGATGCGTCGCGGCACGAAAGTGCGGCTGTCGACGCAGCCGATGCGGATGCGGCCTTCGACCAGCAGCGTGTCGGCGCGCTGCACCTGCTGGTCGATCACCAGGCTGGCGCGGCCTTGTTCGACCACCCGCACGCTGACGTGCAGTTCTTCGTCGAGCCGGGCGGGTTGGCGGTAGCGCACCGAAGTATCGGTGACGACGAACATCACGCCGGTATCGAGGCGCAACTGCTCCTGCGAGAAGCCCAGGCTGCGCAGCCATTCGGTGCGCGCGCGCTCGAAGAACTTCAGGTAGTTGGCGTAGAAGACCACGCCGCCGGCGTCGGTGTCTTCCCAGTAGACGCGCAGGGGCCAGGTGAAGGGGGCAGTCGCCGCGCGGTCTGCGGGCCGGATCGGTGCGTTCACGGTGATGGGATGGCTCGGTTCAACGGCTCAGCATCAGCCAGCCGACCAGCACCAGCAGCCCCAGCACGCAGGCCACCAGCACGGCGGGCAGCAAGGAGGGCCGGCCCGGCGCCGTGCCGGTGCCCCGAGATGCGGGATCGGCTTCGCCGGCGGCCGGATTCGTCGGCAGCGACGGGAAGTCGGCGGCCGGCGCGACGCCCGGATTGGCAGCCGGCGGCAGCGAGGCCACCTCCAGCTCGGCGCGCCGGCGCGTGACCGCCTCGGCGTTCGGGCGCTGCGCACGGGCCGGGTCGGCGCTGGCGGCCGGGGGCTGCTGCGGCCAGGTGGCGTTGGGGGCGTTGGGCAGGGTGGCGAGCCAGGTGCGCAGCTCGCGCGCCATCGCGCCGGCCGAACGTGGGCGTGCGGCGGGATCGATGTCGATCGCCTGCATCACCAGCGTCTCGAGCGCGGGCGGCACCGCCGCGATGATCTGGGTCGGCCGCTGAGCCCGGCCGGTGCGCACGGCCTGGCGGATCTCGTCGAGCGAGCTGCCGTTGTAGGGCCGCTGGCCGGTCAATAGTTCGTAGAGCACCACGCCGAGCGAGTAGACGTCGCTGCGCTGATCGCATTCGCGGCCGTCGTACTGCTCGGGCGCGGCGTAATACGGCGAACCCAGCGCGGGGCCGCCCTGGTCTCGGTTGATCAGGCGGGCGATGCCGAAATCGAGCACCACCGGCCGGGTGCGGCCGACCATGAAGATGTTGGCCGGCTTGACGTCGCGGTGGATCACGCCCTTGCTGTGGGCGTAGCCGAGCGCGTCGGCGACCCGCCGCACGATCAGCGCGGCCTGCTCGGGGCTGGGCCGCCAGCCGCTGCGCAGCAGGTCGGCAAGGTCCTTGCCGCGCAGCAGTTCCATCGCGATGTAGGCGCCCTCGGGGCTGACGCCGGCGTCGTGCACGGTGACGATGTGCGGGTGGCTCAGGCGCGCGGCGGCGCGGGCCTCGTCGAGCACCCGGGCGGCGAGTTCCTCGCGCTGACCCGGCGCGGCGGCGATGGTCAGCGTCTTGACTGCCACCTGGCGCGCCAGCACGGTGTCGTAGGCCGACCAGACGGTGCCCAGGCCGCCCTGGCCGAGGCGCTGCTCCAGGCTGTAGCGGCCGACCTGGTCGACCTGCGGCGTGGTGTCGGGGCCGCTCGGCCCGGCGCCCGCGGGGGCCCCGGGCTTGCCGTCGAGCCGCTGGGTGTCCTCGTGCCGGCGCGGCGACAGGAAATCGAGCGCGCCGCTGGTGCTGAGCGGGCCGGACAGCTCGGCGTCGAGCGGCCCGGTGGTGTCGAGCAGGCCGGGCCGGGTGGGGGCGTGCGGGGTGATGCGGCTCATGACTGTGGGCGCAGGACGCGCTGCAGGCGAGCCACCGCCGCTTCCAGCTGCGGCAGCGAGCTGGCGAACGACAGTCGGGCGTAGTGGGCGGTCTCGGCATGGCCGAAATCGCGTCCGGGGGTGAGGGCCACGTGTGCGCTGCGCATCATGTCGAAGCAGAAATCCCAGCTGTTGCTCGCATGGCGGCGGGTGTCCATCCAGACGTAGAAGGCGCCGTCCGGGCGCACCGGCACGGCCAGGCCGAGCGCTTCGAGCTGCGGCACGATGGCGTCGCGGCGCTGGCGCATGACCTCGCGGCGGCGCTCGCACTCGGCCAGCGTGTCGGGGTGGAAACACGCCAGCGCGGCGTGCTGGGCCACGGCCGAGGCGCAGATGTAGAAGTTCTGCGCCAGCTTCTCGACCGCGCCGACCAGCGCCGGCGGCAGCACCAGCCAGCCGAGCCGCCAGCCGGTCATGCCGAAGTACTTGCTGAAGCTGTTGATCACCAGCACGTCGTCGCCCAGCGCCAGCGCGCTGCGGTCGTGTGCGCTGTCGTAGCCGAGCGCGAGGTAGATCTCGTCGACGATCGTGATGCCGCCGCGCGCGCGCACGACTTCGACGATGCGCTGCAGCTCGTCGGCGTCGATCGAGGTGCCGGTCGGGTTGGACGGCGAGGCCAGCATCACGCCGCGCGTGGCCGGGCCCCAGGCCTCGGCCACCGAGGCGGCGTCGAGCTGGAAACGCTGCGCCGGGCCGGCCGGCAGCAGCCGGGGCACGCCGCCTGCGGCCGTCACGAAATGGCGGTTGCAGGGGTAGCTCGGGTCGGGCATCAGGATCTCGTCGCCCGGCTCGACCAGCGCGGTGCACAGCAGCTGCAGCGCGGCCGAGGCGCCGGCGGTGATCACGATGCGCGCCGGGTCGATGTCCAGACCCCAGCGGCTGGCGTACCAGCGCGCGATCGCCTCGCGCAGCGCCGGCAGGCCGGTGGCGCTCGTGTACTGGGTGCGGCCCTCGGCCAGGCACCGCTGCGCGGCTTCGAGCACCCGCGGCGGCGCGGTGAAGTCGGGCTCGCCGATGTTCAGGTAGATCATCGACTCGCCGCCGAGTGCCGGGTCGCAGGCCGGGCTGCGGGCGATCTCGTCGGCCGCCTTGGCGCACTCCATCACCCAGAACGGCTCGATCTGGTCGACCCGGCGGGCCAGGCGCAAAGGCCCGGTCCGGGCCGGGGTCGGGTTCAGGGTGAAACCTGCAGCGTGGGACACGCTAGTGGCGACGGTGGGGTGGGAGGATCGATCCGGCTGCGGGCCGGATCAGGTGCGGCGGTTGCGCTGGGCGGCCACTTCGGCGGGGCGCAGGTCGGCGGCGGCCTTGTCGAGCACGCCGTTGACGTACTTGTGCCCGTCGGTGCCGCCGAACGACTTGGCCAGTTCGACCGCCTCGTTGATCGCCACCTTGTACGGCACGTCGAGGCAGTGCTGCAGCTCGTAGGCGCCGATCAGCAGCACGCCGTGTTCGACCGGCGACAGCTCCTGCACGCGGCGGTCGAGGTGCGGCGTCAGCACCGCGTCGAGCGCCGCCACCTGGGCGATGCAGCCGTGCAGCAGCGCCGAGAAATGCGCCGTGTCGCACTTGGCGTGGTCTTCCTGCTCGCGCATGTGGGCCTCGACGACGTGCGAGTCGGCCTGGCCGACCTGCCATTCGTAGAGGCCTTGCAGCGCCAGCTCACGCGAACGTCGGCGGGCCGACTTCGGGCGCGGCGCGCCGGCGGGCGTGGCGTTGCCGCGCGGCTTGCCGCCGGGCGCCGGCTTGGACAGGGGAGCGTTCAAGAGAGGTCTTCCATCAGATTGGCCATCTCGACCGCGACACGCGCGGCGTCACGGCCTTTTTCGTCGGCACGGGCCCAGGCCTGGGCCTCGTTCTCGACCGTGAGGATGGCGTTGGCGATCGGCACGCCGTGTTCGAGCGAGACCCGCGTCACCGCCGCGCCGCTTTCGTTGGCGACCAGCTCGAAGTGGTAGGTCTCGCCGCGGATGATGCAGCCCAGCGCGATCAGCGCGTCGTGGTCCTTCTGCTCGGCCAGCGCCTGCAGCGCCAGCGCCACTTCGAGCGCGCCGGGCACGGTGACGTGCTTGATGTGCTTGGCGAGCACGCCCAGCGCCTCGAGTTCGGCGATGCAGCTGCTGGCGAGCTGTTCGGTGATGGCGGCATTGAAGCGCGCCTGCACGATGGCCACGCGCAGGTCCGATCCGTCGAGTTCCGCGGCGACGCCCCGGTCTGCGTTTTTCATGGCGTTTCCCTGGAAAGGTTCGAGTGCTGGGTGGGTGACGACGACCGGGCGCGCATTCAGCCGGGGGTCGGCATGAAGCCGGTCACTTCGAGGCCGTAGCCGGTCATGCTGGGCAGGCGGCGGCGGTTGCTCATCAGCTTCATGCGGCGCACGCCGAGCTCGAGCAGGATCTGCGCGCCCACGCCGTAGGTGCGCAGGTCGGTGGAGCCGCGCTGCGGCTCGAAGCCGTCGGGCTTGATCTGGCCGAGCAGCGCCTCGGCATCGCGGCCGGCATTGAGCAGCACGGCCACGCCGCGGCCGGTGGCCTGCAGCGTGGTCAGCGCCTGCGGCAGCGACCACGAATGGCGCGAGGTGCTGGCGTCGAGCAGGTCGAGCACCGACAGCGGCTCGTGCACGCGCACCAGCACTTCGTCCTCGGGCTGCCAGTCGCCCAGGCTCAGCGCCAGGTGGATCTGGCCGGTGCGGTCGCGGAAGGTGCGGCAGTCGAAGCCGCCCCACGGCGTGGCGAGCTGCTGGCGCGAGAGCTGCTCGACCAGCGATTCGTTGCGGCTGCGGTAGGTGATGAGGTCGGCGATGGTGCCGATCTTCAGGCCGTGCTGCTGGGCGAACACTTCCAGCTCGGGCAGGCGCGCCATCGTGCCGTCGTCGTTCATGATCTCGCAGATCACCGACGAGGCCGACAGGCCGGCCATGCGGGCGAGGTCGCAGCCGGCTTCGGTATGGCCGGCGCGCATCAGCACGCCGCCATCCTGCGCCTGCAGCGGGAAGATGTGGCCGGGCTGGACCAGATCGGCGGCCGTGGTGTCGCGGGCCACCGCCACTTCGACGGTGCGCGAGCGATCGGCGGCCGAGATGCCGGTGGTCACGCCGGTGCGGGCTTCGATCGAGACCGTGAACGCAGTGCTGTGCTTGGTGCCGTTGCGCGGCGTCATCGGCGGCAGTTGCAGGTGATCGCAGCGCTCGCGCGTCATCGTCAGGCAGATCAGCCCACGGCCGTGCTTGGCCATGAAGTTGATCGCTTCCGGTGTGACCATCTCGGCCGCAAGGACCAGGTCGCCTTCGTTTTCGCGGTCTTCCTCGTCGACGAGGATGACCATGCGTCCGGCGGCCAGTTCGGCCACCAGCTCGGGAATTGGAGATATTGCCATCCGTGAATTGTAGGCGGCTGGTGCCCGGGCCCGCTGCAATCGCGGCTTCAGGGCGTGCCGGGCAGCCAGCCGGCGAGCCGGCCGCGCGGGCGCGCCAGCAGACGCAGGTCGCCTCCGACGGACTGGACGTCGCCCCATTCGAGCTCGATCGCCTGGTCCAGGCTTTCGAGCGGGCCCCAGCTCCACATCTCGCGGCCCAGGCCGAGCAGCTTGGGTGCGAGGTAGACCAGGAATTCATCGACCAGGCCCTCGCGCAGCAGCGAGCCGTTGAGCCGATGGCCGGCCTCGACGTGCAGCTCGTTGACGCCGCGCCGCGCCAGGTCGGCCAGCATCGCCGCCAGATCGACCTTGCCGGCCGGTCCGCCCGGCATCGACACGCACTGCACGAGCGGCGGCGCGACGTCGGTGCCGTCCGGGCCGAGCGCGGCGCGGGCGCCGTGCGCCGCCTGCACCTCGGCCAGCCAGGCGGCCTGGGCGGTCTCGTCGGCGCTGGTGTAGACCAGCACCTCGCCGGGCGGCGCGAGCAGCCGGGCCGTGACCGGCGTGCGCAGCGGCGCATCGACCACCACCCGCATCGGCTGGCGCGGCGTGGGCACGTGGCGCACGTCGAGGCGCGGGTCGTCGTCGAGCACGGTGCCGATGCCCGTCAGCACGGCGCTGGCGCGGCGCCGCCAGGCGTGGCCGTCGGCGCGTGCGGCCGCGCCGGTGATCCACTGGCTCTGGCCGTTCATCAGCGCGGTGCGGCCGTCCAGGCTGGCCGCCACCTTCATGCGCACCCACGGCCGCTGGCGCAGCACGCGCGAGAAGAAACCGATGTTGATGGCGGTGGCGGCCTCGGCCATCAGGCCCTGTTCGACCTGGATGCCGGCCGCCGCCAGCCGCGCCAGGCCCTGGCCGGCGACCAGCGGAAACGGATCGGTGATCGCCGCGACCACGCGCTTCAGGCCGGCTTCGATCAGCGCGTCGGCGCAGGGCGGCGTGCGGCCGTGGTGCGCGCACGGTTCGAGCGTCACGTAGGCGGTGGCGCCGATCAGCGAGTGGCCGGCGGCGCGCGCCGTGCGCATCGCCATCACCTCGGCATGCGGGCCGCCGGCCTGCTGGGTGTGGCCGCTGCCGAGCAGCCGGCCCTGGGCGTCGACGATCACGCAGCCGACGCGCGGATTGGGTTCGGTCAGCCCGAAACCCTGCTCGGCCAGTGCGAGGGCCTGGGCCATCGCCTGCTGATCCTGCGGGCTGAACGGGGCGGGCGAGGGGGCCGGTGCGTCGGCGTGGGGGTGGTTCTCGGGCATGGCGGGCATTGTCGGCGTGATCGCGGTCGGCCAGCGCGGCGCGGTGTCGTGTCGCAGATTGCCGATCTTGCCGATGTCGTCGTCAGGGCTGGTGCGCCACGCTGCTGTCGTCCAGCCAGTTGCCGCCTTGCCCCGCAAACGAGACGCCGCTGTCGGTCGGGCAGCCGGCCGCGGCGCGCAGGATCAGGAAGTTCTGGTCGCCCAGCGGTTCGCCGACCGCGGCGTGGCTGGCCGGGTGTTCGGCGTTGTCGATGCGGCCGTTGCGGTTGTGGTCGGCGCTGTAGCGGCAGACGCGGTAGCCGGTGACACCGCTGCTGGCCAGCGTCCAGCCGATCGGCACGATGTCGAGCCGGCCCGACCAGCGCGGCGGCAGGCCGGCGCCCTGGATCACGCAGTGATAGATCACGCCGAGCTGGGCCGGCGCGCCGCCGATCGAGTCGGGCGCGTCGTCGGCGCATTCCCAACCGGGGTCGGGGTGGCCGGTGCTGGTCAGCTGCAGGCGCAGGTCGAGCGGCAGGGCGGGGCTCAGCGGGTTCTGGGCGTCGCCGGCGCCGGGGCTGTCGGTGTCGAGCGCAAAGCGCACGTGGCCGCCGATCAGCAGGCCGGCGATGGCGCGGCAGGCGCCCAGGCTGTTGGCGTCGAGCTGTGCGCTCGACAGGCCGGCGGTGCTGTCGCAGCGTGCCACCACGCTGCCGGTCTGATCGTCGAAGACCCAGGCCAGCAGGTCTTGCGCCCGTGGCTTGAAGACGCTGCGTCCGCCGCCCAGCGACTTGGCGCGGGCCGGGATCAGCGCGTGGCGCGGGCTGGCCCCGCGGCCCACGCTGCCCGCGGTGGCCCCTGCGCCGCGGTCGAGTGTCAGCGCGGCCGCGAGCGTCGGGTCCTGCCCGACCAGCAGGGTGTCGAGCTGCAGTTGCTGCTGCTGGCCGTCGCGGTCCGGCCAGCTCAGCACCGTGCTGACGTGCTTCAGGCGCGGATCGGTCTGCGTCGTCACGCTGCGTTCGAGCTGGTACGCCGTGTTGGCATGCGTCAGCGCGACACCCGTGGGGCTGTGGCCGGCAATGGCCGTCCAGTCCGCCAGGCTGGCGTAGGCGCGCAGGGATTCGTGGCTGTCCTGGGCCAGCCGCAGCGCTTCGGCCCGCTGGCGCGACAGGTCGGTGCCCACACGCAGCCAGGTCTGCAGCCGCAGCGTGCCGCCCAGACCGATCGCCAGCACCGCCATCGCGACCAGAACCTCGATCAGCGCGAGCCCGGACACCGGTTTCATCGGTTGACGAAGTCCTGCCAGCTGCCGGGCACCACGGCGTAGGCGCCCGCTGCATGGCGCAGGCGATCGAGCACGGCGCGATCGCGCACGATCTCGGCGTTGCCCTGCAGGTCGACCACGCCCAGGCTGACGAGCGCACCACGCAGGCGTGCCACGCCGGTCGCGCCGGCCTGCCAGGCGAGGCTGCGGGCGACCAGCAAGGCGTCGATCTCGAGCGGGCCTTGCCACTGCGCCGTGCCGTCCACCAGCAACAGCAGGCTGCGATCGGCGTCGCCCCAGCGAACCGGGGTGGCCAGACGCAGATCGCCCTCGAGCCAGAGGCTGCGGTGACCGGCGTCGATGGCGGCCTGCACCTCGGTGGCGCCGCAGCCACCGGCCGGGCAGGCGATGCGGTGAAGGGTGGGCAGATCGCGCACGCTGCCGGCGCCGGCACCGAAATGGCGCCGCCACAGCGCGTCGCTGTCGCCGCCCAGCGACGGGTCGTCGGCCACCAGCGTGGCTTCGGCCGGGCGGCCCGGTGGGCCGAACAGCCGGCCGGCCGGGTCGATCGCGATGGCCGCCGCCGATTGCACGGTCAGGCCGCCGCTGCCGGCGTCGCCGTTGACCAGCGAGACCCCCGGGCCGACGGTGACACCGCCCAGCGCGGTGATCGCCGCGGCGGGCGGGCGCAGCAGCTGGCCATAGGGGGCGAGCAGGGCGCGGATCTCGGCGCGTGCGTCGGCCGCGGCGCTGCCGCCGCAGCCTTGTCCGAGGTGGCTGCAGCCGGTGACCACCAGCCGCATCAGGCCGTTCGGGGCGGTACCCGGCGGGCCGTCCTGCAGTCGCACCGAAAACGCCGGGTGGTTGAGTGCATCGGCGCTCGCCGCGAGGCTGGCCGCACCGGTGGTCGGGCAACTGCAGCGCCAGTGGCCGTCGCGCACGCAGGCGGCGTCGGTCGTGGCGATCGACAGGGCGCCGGTGTCGGGCTCGGTGCCGAGCAGGCGTTCGCGCAAGCTGCTGCCGCCGGCGGGATGCGCGGCCAAGGGCAGGCAGGCGGCGTCGACGCTGCCGCTGCGGTTGAGCTGGGCGAGCGTCCAGGCGAGGCCGGCCTCGGCGGCTTCGGCGGCCCAGGCTGCACGCACCTGGTTGGCGACGGCGCGCTGCTCGAAGATCAGCGCGCGCTGGCTGTAGAGCTGCATCAGGGCCAGTGCCATCAGCAGGATCAGCAGCACCGGCAGGGTGCCGCTGCCGGCCTGCGCCGCCGGTGGACGGTCAGGCCCCCGGGCAGGCACCGCTGACCTCGTCGTTGCGCAGTCGCACCCGCGTCACCAGGCTGCGCTGCACGCTGCTGTCGCGTGCGTCGGTGGCGTCGAGCTCGATGTGGACCTGACGCAGCCGCACGGTGGGCGGACAGGTGCTGCTGCCGGTGGGGCAGACCGGGATGGCGCAGTGGCCGAGCAGGCTCACCGACCGCGATTCGTGGCGCACCTGCCAGCGCGTGACGCGCAGCAGGGCCGGGTCGGTGAGGGCCTGCCACTGGTCGCCGTTGCCGGGCGTGATGTCGTTGCCGGCCAGGCGCAGTTCGAAGGCGCGGGTGTTGGTGTTGATGCGAAAGCCGAACTTTTCGGCGTTGCCGCTGGCCTGGTCTTCGGTGGTGTCGCGGCTGTAGCTGTAGCCCAGGCTGGCGGCGGCGGTGTCGGCGCCGGGATGCAGGCCGGCGTAGGGATTGGCTGCGGGGGCAGTCGGGCCGCCCGACCACACGCCACGTTCGGCGCTGCCCCAGTGACCGGCGCGGCGCAGGTCGCGCACGATCAGGTCGGCGGTGGCGCGCAGGTCCTGGTTGAGGCGCGATTCGAGCAGCAGCCGGCGCTGTTCGGCCAGTTGCCCGACCACCAGCGCCGCCACGCTGGCCACCAGGAACAGCCCCAGCGCGATCGCCACCATGATCTCGATCAGGCCCAGGCCGGTGCTTCTGTCGGGCATGGCGGTCACAGGTTCCAGCAGCGCAGGTTGGTGGCGCTGTCGTTGCCCAGCGCGGAACTGCTGCCCGAGCGCATCTGCAGGCGGCCGCCGTCGACGTCGATCGCCAGGTGGCGGCAGGCGGTGTCCGCACTCTGCGCGCCCGATGCGCTGGCGCTGACGCGGTAGGCCGTGCCGGCGGTTTCGTCGGCGACGCTGGTGGACAACGCGTAGTGGCCGTCGGTGCTGGCGGCGCTCAGGCCGAGGCCGCCTTCACCGAGCGTGGCGGTGTAGGCCGGCAGCTGGCTGCGTCGGCGCTCCTGGGCCTGCTGCAGGCGGGCGAGGGCGGCGTAGGCATCGGCCCTGCGAGCCCGTTGCACCTGCTGCTGATAGCTGGGCCAGGCCAGCGTGGACACGATGGCGAGCACCGCCACGCCGATCAGCAGTTCGATGAGCGTGAAGCCGCGGTGTTTCAGCATGCTGCCACGCCGG
Organism: Leptothrix cholodnii SP-6; assembly: GCF_000019785.1. Taxonomy (NCBI): domain Bacteria; kingdom Pseudomonadati; phylum Pseudomonadota; class Betaproteobacteria; order Burkholderiales; family Sphaerotilaceae; genus Leptothrix; species Leptothrix cholodnii. Next base: position 3,232,935 of record NC_010524.1, on the reverse strand, counting down.
TGATCGCCGTGCCCGGTGCGCACAACCGCAAGCGGCCCAGGATGTTCACGACATGACGCAGCACCGGGCCGTCGCCGGCCTGGATCTCGATGCTTCCGGTGGGGCTGAAGGTGCCGTGTCGCGGGTCGACGCGCATCGATGCGACGTTGGCACGCACCGCCACGGCGTTGCCGGCCCAGGCCTGGCTGCGCAGCAGTTCGGCACCCGGCTCGCAATTGCCGACGGGCTCGGCGCCGGCCACGAAAGTGCAGGCGCATTGGTCGGCATCGCCGCTGTGAACGAGGTAGCAGCTGCCGGCGCTGCCGCTGTGCACGCTGATGCGCAGGGCCTGGTTGAGGGCGACGCTGCTGCTGCGCAGGAAGTGCAGGTCGGCCTGCAACTGCGCCGATGCGCCGTCGAGATGCCTGCGTGCGACGAATGCCCGCATCGACGGCACGACGCTGGTCAGGATGATGGCGAGAACCGCCACCGTGATCAGCATCTCGATCAGCGTGAAGCCCTTGGCGGCCGGGCTGGCGGGGCTGGCAGAGGAGGGGGTCTCGGTCATGTCTGGCTGCGTGGTGTACAGCCAGTCTAGGCAGACGCCGCGGCGCCGGCGTCCCCATTAAGGGGGTGTCGATGGGGGATTGCGGTCGCGCGCGAGATCGTCCAGCGCCGCTCAGGACGCTCAGATTTCCTGGATCAGCTTGCTGAAGGCGTCGATGTCCTCGAACTCGCGGTAGACCGAGGCGAAGCGCACGTAGGCCACCTTGTCGAGGCGCTTGAGTTCGCGCATCACCATCTCGCCGATGCGCGAGGTGCTCATTTCGCTGGCGCCGCTGGTGAAGACCTTGTCCTCGATGCGGGCGATCGCGGCATCGATCAGGTCGACGCTGACATTGCGCTTGCGCAGCGCCAACGTCATCGAGGCGCGCAGCTTCTCGCGGTCGAACTCGCGCCGGTCGCCGTTCTTCTTGACCACCGCCGGCATCGCCAGTTCGGCGCGTTCGTAGGTGGTGAAGCGTTTGTCGCAGGCGCTGCAGCGCCGGCGCCGACGCACGGCGTCACCCTCGTCGGACTCGCGGGTCTCGACGACGGTGGTTTCAACGTTTCCGCAGTAGGGGCAGCGCACTGTCGGGTGGCGTCAGAGACCTGCCGCGACGCGAGGGCTCACTGGCCCCAGCCGCCGCCGGGCCGTCCCAAGGCGGCTGGGCGCCCCCTCGGGGGGCAGGAGCGCAGCGACGTGGGGGCTCACCGATACACCGGGAAGTCGCGCGTGAGTTGCGCAACCTGGGCACGCACGCGCTCGAGCACGGCTTCGTCGTTGGGCGCTTCGAGCACATCGGCGATCAGGTTGGCGGTCAGCACGGCCTGTTCTTCCTTGAAGCCGCGCGTCGTCATCGCCGGCGAACCCAGGCGGATGCCGCTGGTGACCATCGGCTTCTGCGGGTCGTTGGGGATGCCGTTCTTGTTGCAGGTGATGTGGGCCCGGCCCAGCAGCGCCTCGGCTTCCTTGCCGGTGATGCCCTTGGGGCGCAGGTCGACCAGCATCACGTGGCTCTCGGTGCGGCCCGAGACGATGCGCAGGCCGCGTGCAGTCAAGGTTTCAGCCATCGCGGTCGCGTTCTTGACCACCTGTTCCTGGTAGGCCTTGAACTCGGGCTGCAGCGCCTCTTGAAATGCCACCGCCTTGCCGGCGATCACGTGCATCAGGGGGCCGCCCTGGATGCCGGGGAAGATCGCGCTGTTGATCTGCTTGGCGACCGCGTCGGTCATCAGGATCAGGCCGCCACGCGGGCCGCGCAGGGTCTTGTGGGTGGTGGTGGTAACGACGTCGGCAAACGGCACCGGGTTCGGGTAGACGCCTGCGGCGATCAGGCCGGCGTAGTGCGCCATGTCGACCATGAAATAGGCACCGACCGCCTTGGCGACCTTGGCGAAGCGCTCGAAGTCGATGCGCAGCGCAAACGCCGAGGCGCCGGCGATGATCAGCTTGGGCTTGTGCTCGTGGGCCAGACGCTCCATCGCGTCGTAGTCGATGTCTTCCTGGGCGTCGAGGCCGTAGGAGACGACCTTGAACCACTTGCCCGACATGTTCAGCGGCATGCCGTGGGTCAGGTGGCCACCTTCGGCCAAGCTCAGGCCCATGATGGTGTCGCCGGGCTGCAGCAGGCCGAAGAACACGGCCTGGTTGGCCTGCGAGCCGGAGTTGGGCTGCACGTTGGCGTTTTGTGCGCCGAACAGCTGCTTGGCGCGGTCGATGGCGAGTTGCTCGACCACGTCGACGTGTTCGCAGCCGCCGTAGTAGCGCTTGCCCGGATAACCTTCGGCGTACTTGTTGGTCAGCTGCGAGCCCTGCGCGGCCATCACGGCCGGCGAGGTGTAGTTTTCGCTGGCGATGAGCTCGATGTGCTCTTCCTGGCGACGCACTTCGGCGTCGATCGCAGCGGTGATTTCGGGGTCGATGGCAGCCAGGGTCTGGGTGGCGCGGTCAAACATGGTGAGGCAGTCCGGTCGATGGTTGCTGGACCCCTGCCGCTGCGCGCGCAAGCAAGGCGGCGCACACGCGAAAACGGTGGGGCTGCCCAGGCGCACGGCTAAAACCGACAAGGCTCGACAGCCGTTGTGGTCCACGCTCCCTGGTGGTTGCCCACCTCAGGCCTGCATTGCGCAGGCCCTTGAACGCCAGTTGCGTGGTGTCGAAAGTGTAGCGGAAGCCCGTCGGCTCCCGCCAGACTCACTGCGCGAGCGCCAGTCGCTCGGGTTTGTTGCTCTTGCGCTCGGCCGGTGCAGCCGGCGGCTTGGTCGTCGGGCGTGCGGCTGCCGGGCTGTCGGCCTGTGCCTGAGTCGTCACGGGGCTGGACGCTGCGCTGCCGACAGGGACCGGTGGCACCGGCAGTCGCGCCGTCGCAGGCACCGAGCGGCCACGCAGCAGCTGCTGCATGAACTCCTGCTCGGCCAGCACCTTGAACGCATAACCGCCGTCGTCGGCCAGGTTGGCTGCGCCGACGTAGTAGCGCAGGCCGCCCTCGAGCGAGCCGGCCCGGGCGATGCAATCCTTCAGGACCTGCACGCCCACGCGCAGGTTGGTCAGCGGGTCGAAGGCGGCGTGGTTGCCGCCGAAGGCCTCGTACTTGTCGTCATGCACGCGGGTCATCACCTGCATCAGACCCTGCGCGCCGACGGAACTCTGGGCGAACGGATTGAAGCTCGACTCGATCGCCATGATGGCGAGGATCAACGTCGGTTCGAGGCCGACGCGCTGGCCCAGGCTCCAGGCTTCCTGGACAAGACGGCTGACCGGCTCGGGGGCGACGCGGTAGCGCCTGGCCAGCCACTGCGCGACGGTCGCCTGCTGGCGGTTGAGCTCGGCCGGGTCGATCGCGGTCGCGCGGTCGACGGCCGACAGGTCGCCCACCTCGATCAGGTCGTCAGCGCCGACGGCGCGGGCTTCCTGGCGTTCGAGCAGCCAGTCGAGGGCCCGCTCTTCGAGGACGCCACGCACTTCGGCACGGCCACCCAACACGAACACCGCGCTCAGCACGGCCAGGCCGATCACAGCCAGGCTGTTGTGGCCGACGGCAAGCATGCCGTGACCCAGGTCGGAAAAGAACACACGGACAGACGCCAATACAGCCAGACGCAGATGTGCCCAGGATCGGAATGCAAGCATGACACTCCCTGCACTTCAAGCGAGGCGCCTGCGGCGACGGGCCGGCAGGCCTGCGCAAGTCGCCTCGATAATCCCGCCGCTGACACTGCTCAGAAGGAAGCTGCTTCAGGTGAAGCACTCTGGGTGCGACGGGGTCGAGATGGGCGTGCGGCATGCAATAGAGAATTACCCGCGCCCTGGATAAGTGAACGCATTCTAGGGGGGCTCCTAATAACCGGTCAACCATGAGAGATCGAGGCGTTAGCTTCTTTTGTGATGAACTACCAAGACCTGCGCGGCTTTCTCGCCGTCCTCAAGACCCGCGGCGAACTTCTCGAAGTCCCTGATCCGGTCTCCACGCACCTGGAAATGACCTGTCTGTCCGACAGGGCCTTGCGCGAATCCGGGCCGGCTCTTCTGTTTCGAGTTCCATGCAACGGACACAAACATTTTCAGGTTCCGGTCTTAACAAACCTGTTCGGAACGCCGGGTCGTGTCGCCCTGGGCATGGGGGCGCCGGATGTTTCCGCGCTGCGCGAGATCGGTGAGCTGCTCGCCAGCCTCAAGGAGCCCGAGCCGCCCAAGGGCCTGAAAGATGCCGGGCGCCTGTTCCAGCTGGCTCGCACCTTGTGGGACATGAAACCGTCGCAGGTCCGCCGTCCGGTGTGCCAGCAGGTGGTGCGGGAGGGTGCTGACGTCGATCTGGCCGAACTGCCGATCCAGCACTGCTGGCCCGGCGACGTGGCGCCGCTGATCACCTGGGGCCTGGTCGTCACGCGCGGTCCGCAGTCGGTGCCCCGCCCGCGCCTGCGCCAGAACCTGGGCATCTACCGCCAGCAGGTGATCGGGCCGCGCCAGACCATCATGCGCTGGCTCGCTCATCGCGGCGGCGCGCTCGATTTCCGCGATTTCTCGCGCGCCAATCCGGGCCAGCCGTTTCCGATCGTGACGGCGCTGGGCGCCGATCCGGCGACGATGCTGGGCGCCGTCACGCCGGTTCCGGACTCCTTGTCGGAGTACCAGTTTGCCGGCCTGCTGCGCGGCGCCCGCACCGAGCTGGCGCACAGCGGTGTTGGCGAGGGCGACCTGAAGCTGCAGGTGCCGGCCAGCGCCGAGATCGTGCTCGAGGGCCACATCCCGGTGGCCGCAGCGGGCTTCGAGGGCCGCAGCGAACACGGCGTGGCGCTCAAGTCGATCGGCGGCTACCTGCATGCGCTCGAGGGCCCTTACGGCGACCACACCGGCTATTACAACGAGCAGGACTGGTTCCCGGTGTTCGAGATCGAGCGCATGACGATGCGCGACAACGCGATCTACCACTCCACCTACACCGGCAAGCCGCCCGACGAGCCGGCCATCCTGGGCGTGGCGCTCAACGAGGTCTTCGTGCCGATCCTGCGCAAGCAGTTTCCCGAGATCGTCGACTTCTACCTGCCGCCCGAAGGCTGCAGCTACCGCATGGCGGTCATCAGCATCAGGAAGAGCTACCCCGGCCATGCCAAGCGGCTGATGTTCGGCCTGTGGAGCTACCTGCGCCAGTTCATGTACACCAAGTTCATCGTGGTGGTCGACGACGACGTGGACATCCGCTCGTGGCAGGAAGTGATCTGGGCCATCACCACCCGCATGGACCCGGTGCGCGACACCACGCTGGTCGAGAACACGCCGATCGACTACCTTGACTTCGCCTCGCCGGTCTCGGGCCTGGGCGGCAAGATGGGGCTGGACGCCACCAACAAGTGGCCGGGCGAAACCAGCCGCGAATGGGGCCGCAACATCACGATGGATGCCGACGTGACGCAGCGCATGGAGGCCCTGTGGTCCCGTCTCCATGCGAGCAGATCCGTCTGACCGGACGCCACGGAGGTATCCGTCATCACAACGGAGCATCCCGGTCAATGCAGGTCTGGCGATGACGGCTCCTGGAGTGATAAATACATCACACTTGCCGTGAGGAATGGCCGGGCGTAGGCTTCGTCTGCCTGCTCCAACTGCAGGTACTTCACTCCACGCAGTCTCTGCGCGGAAGGAACCCCGGACCTCAATCCTCCGGAGTTCCGAATGGCGGCCGCAGGCCTCCAAGGCCCGCCCGCGGACAGCACGTCCCGGGCGGGTATCTGTTTGTGCGACGCGTCTTTCGCCAGCGTCGAGGGGCGTTGCGTTCAGGCGCCGGCCAACAGGCCGATCAGTTCATGCAACAAGGCGTGCACCTGCTGGAATCCCTGTGCGGACGGCAGCCAGTCGAGCACCTCGAGATCGTCCTGAGTGGTGTAGGCCACCGCCGCCGGCAGGCATGCGATGTCGCTGCCGGCCGCCTCGTTGAACGCCCGCAGCGCGCGCGGCATGTGCGACGCGTGCGTCACCAGCACGATGCGCCGCACGCCCGCCGCGCGCAGCATGGCGACCGTGCCGCTGGCGTTTTCGCGCGTGTCGCGCGAATCGTGTTCAAGCCACTTCATCGCGATGCCGGCTTCGTCGCGGGCGATCTGGGCAGCCGTTTCCGCCTCGCTCGGCCCGTCGCCCTGCGCCCAGCCGCGGCCGCCGCTGTAGGCCAGCGGCAGGCCGGTCTGACGGGCCAGCCAGACGCCGTAGCGCAGGCGCACCATGGCTTGCTGCGTCAGCGTGGGCCGATCGCCGTATTCGGGCGCCCGTTTGTGCAGGCCGGCGCCCAGCACCACGATCGCCGTCGGCACCTGATCCGGCCCGGCGTGCAGTTGGCTGCGCTGCTGGCTGCCAAGCGCCGGTGGCGGGCGCAGCCAGCGCTCCTGCAGCCAGTGGGCCGTCACCGTGCACGACAGCAGCCACAGCAGCGCACAGCACAGGCCGATCACCGTCGCGGCCCACGCCCGGTGGCGGCGCTGCAGCAGCAACGCCGGGCCGATGATCAGCAGCAGGCTGGCGGGCGGCTGGATCAGCGCCGACAGCACGGGTTTCCAGTCGCCTGGCAGCATCAGGGTGAGCACGGGGTTCGATTCCATTCGAGGTCTGGGGCCGGGGCGCGATTCTGGGTGACGCGGCCGGGCCATCGCATTCGTCCAATAATCCGCGGGCGTTCAACCTGGAGTCCGACATGTCCGCCTCGCCATCCGATCCGACCACGCCCGCAGCGGCCAAGCCTGCCGAGACGATCACGCTCGGCGGCGGCTGCTTCTGGTGCCTGGAGGCGGTTTTCCTGCAGGTCGAAGGCGTCGAGTCGGTGCAGAGCGGCTACACCAACGGCCGGGTCGTGAACCCGGGCTACGAGGCGGTCTGCGGCGGGGACACCGGTCACGCGGAGGTGGTGCAGTTGCGGTTTTCGCCCGACGTGATCGATCTGGCGGAACTGCTGCGCATCTTCTTCGTCATCCACGACCCGACCACGCTGAACCGCCAGGGCCATGACGTGGGCACGCAGTACCGCTCGGGCATCTACTGGCACGACCCGAAGCAGGTCGAGGTGGCGAAGGCGGTGATGCAGGAGGCGGGGCAGGCCTGGTCGGCGCCGATCGTCACCGAACTGCTGGCGCTGGACAACTACTGGCCGGCCGAGGCCTACCACCAGCGCTATTTCGAGAACCATCCGGGCCAGGGCTACTGCGCCTACGTGATCGCGCCCAAGGTGAACAAGTTCCGCCAGGCGTTTGCGCGGCACCAGCGCAAGGGCTGATCCGGCCTTGCGCTGCGTGCCGGCGCGCGGTCGCGCTCAGGGCGCCAGGCGTTCGCGCAGCCAGGTGCCGTCGACCAGCCGGTAGACCAGCCGGTCGTGCAGGCGCGACTTGCGTCCCTGCCAGAACTCCCAGCGATCGGGAACCAGTCGATAGCCGCCCCAATGCGGCGGGCGCGGCGGATGCAGGCCGTATTGGGCCGCCGTGCGTGCCGCGTTGGCCACCAGCACGGCGCGCGAGCCGATCGGCTGGCTCTGCGGCGACGCCCATGCGCCCAGCCGCGAATCGAGCGGGCGCGAGTCGTAGTAGGCGTCCGACTCCTCGGCGCTGGTCTTTTCGACCCGGCCTTCGATGCGCACCACGCGCTCCTGTGTCACCCAATGGAACTGCAGTGCGGCAAACGGGTTGCCCGCCAGTTCCTGGCCCTTGCGGCTCTTGTAGTTGGTGTACCAGACGATGCCGCGCGAGTCGTAGCCCTTGATCAGCACCACGCGTGTCGACGGCCGGCCATCGGCGGACACGGTGGCCACCGTCATGGCGTTGGGCTCGGGCAGGCCGGCCGACAGCGCCTGCTGCAGCCATGTGTCGAACTGGAGCAGCGGGGTGTCGGCGGCGAAGGCCTCGTCGAGTTCGCCGCTCTCGTAACTCTTGCGCAGGTCTGCGATGTGCTTCATGGGCTCAGTATAGAAATACCGATACGAGGTGGCTGCGCTCGCGCCTAGCGATTGCACTTAGGTGAACACACCACTTTCGGCATCCGGGCCGGTGCGCGCACAGTCGAGCCGGAGGATCGGATGCCACTCTCACAGCCAGATGTCATGGCGGGGCCGTCCGGGTCGCAATCCAGCGGGAGTCGAGCATGAACAAGAGCAGGCGTAACGGGGCAGCAGGGGCTCCTTCTTTTCATCTGTCGCACAGGGGGTCGCCATGACCGCTGTCCGTGGCTTGCCGATGGTGGTGGTGCTTGCCGCAGGTCGGGGCGAACGCTTCGACGGCGAAGGGCACAAGCTGGCTCAGTCGCTGGGCCACACCAGCGTGCTGGCCGCCACGCTCGAGCAGGTGCTGGCCGCCGGATTGCCGTGTGTCGTGGTCACCACCGCGGCGCTGGTGCCGCTGGCCCAGCAGGTGGTGGCGGCGCGCGACATCGTGCTGCTGCCGCCGGTGGGCACGCACACCCACGAGCCGCTCGGCATGGGCTATTCGATCGCCACCGGCGTGAGCGCACGCGCGCATGCCAACGGCTGGATGGTGCTGCCGGGCGACATGCCGCTGGTGCGGCCCGAAACGCTGCGCCAGGTGGCGCATGCCATGAGCCAGTACCCGGTGGTCTACGCCCAGCACCGCGGCCGGCGGGGTCATCCGGTGGGCTTCTCGGCCGAGCTCTACACCGAACTCGTCACGCTCAGCGGCGACGAGGGCGCACGCCGTCTGATCGCACGCTATCCGGCGCACGGGATCGAGGTCGACGACCCCGGTGTCCTGCTCGATGTCGACACGCAGGCCGACCTGCTCGCGGCACGCAGTGCCCAGCTCAACCTGCGCTTGCCGACTGCGCCAGAGGCTGGCGCCACGGCGTGAGGGCATGCGGCGCGTCGCCGTCGAGCAGCCGATGGCGCTGCGCCAGCGCGACCAGGCGCTGCACGTCGGTGTCGCGGATGCCCAGCGCCTGCAAGGCGTGCGCGGTGTGCAGCAGGTAATCGAGCGTGCGACCGTAGCGGCCGCGGGCGTGGCGCAGGATCTCGAGCAGTTGCGACTCGCTCAGGTCGCCGGCATGGCTCGGGCTGCGGCGCGACAGCGTGAACGACAGCGCGTGCACCGGGCCGTGGGCGGTCTGGCAGTTCAGCCAGCGCGGGCGGTAGACGCCGGTGTCCATCTCGCGTGACCAGAGCAGTTCGAGGGTGGCGTCATCGTCGGGTCGGTGCACCCGCTGCACCAGACCCTGGCACGAACCGCCCGGCAACAGTGCGAACACCAGGCCCGGACGCTGCGCCGTGCCGCGATCCAGCCGTGAATGCATCTGCAGCGCCCGGTGATGACCCCAGACCCGCGCGATGCGCTGCTCGGCCGGTTCGAACGCGGGTTTCCAGATCAGCGACGCGTAGGCGAAGACCCAGAACTCGCTGCGTCCGCGCATCTGCTCGCGCACCTGGTCGAGTGCGCGCCTGCGTGCCTGCGCGGCGTGCAGGGCGGTGAGCGCCGTCGTGTGTGCCGCGATGTGTGTCGCGGTGTCGGGGAGGGCCTGATCGGACGTCATGGGCATCGGGGAATGATTTGACGATGTAACTTAGTTTCGGTCTAATTGATTAGCCAGTTTCATGCCGAAGGTTCCGCCTCGGCCGCCATCCATCAGCGTCTTGAACCACCTAACGCCATGAAGCCCCAGATCGCCGACATCACCCAGCGCATCCGCGAACGCAGCCGCCCGACGCGTGACGCCTACCTCGCCCGCACCCGTGCCGCCGCCGCCCGTCCCAGAGGCGCCGACCGCATGGGCTGCGCCAACGTGGCGCACGCCTTTGCCGCGCTGCCGGGCGCCGACAAGTTCCGCGTGGTGGCCGAGAAGGCACCCAACATCGGCATCATCACCGCCTACAACGACATGCTCTCGGCGCACCAGCCGTACGAGGGCTTCCCGGCCGTGATCCGCGACGAGGCGCACAAGCTCGGCGCCACCGTGCAGGTCGCCGGCGGCGTGCCGGCGATGTGCGACGGCGTCACCCAAGGCCTGCCCGGCATGGAGCTGAGCCTGTTCTCGCGCGACACCATCGCGATGGCCACCGCGGTCGGCCTGACGCACGACGTGTTCGATGCCGCGCTGCTGCTGGGCGTGTGCGACAAGATCGTGCCCGGCCTCTTGATCGGCGCGCTGCATTTCGGCCACCTGCCGTGCGTGTTCGTGCCGGCCGGGCCGATGAGCACGGGCCTGTCCAACAGCGACAAGTCCAAGGTGCGCGAGCAGTTCGCACAAGGCCTGGTCGGCCGCGACAAGCTGCTCGAAGCCGAATCGGCCGCCTACCACGGCGCCGGCACCTGCACCTTCTACGGCACCGCCAACAGCAACCAGATGCTGCTCGAGGCGATGGGCCTGCACGTGCCGGGCTCGGCCTTCGTGCACCCGCACGCCCAGCTTCGCGAGGAACTCACCCGCGCCGCGGTGCGCCAGGTGCTCGCCATCCGCCAGGGCCAGCGCCTCGCCGACGGGTCGGGCGGCGATCGATACCGGCCGATCGGCGAATTGGTCGACGAGCGCTGCATCGTCAACGCCATGATCGCGCTGCTCGCCACCGGCGGCTCCACCAACCACCTGATCCACTGGGTGGCGGTGGCGCGCTCGGCCGGCATCCTGATCGACTGGACCGACTTCTCCGAGCTGTCGGGCTGCGTGCCGCTGCTGGCCCGCGTCTATCCGAACGGCAAGGCCGACGTCAACCAGTTCCAGAGCGCCGGCGGCCCCGGCTTCGTGCTGCGCGAGCTGCTCGACAGCGGCTGCCTGCACGGCGACGTCATGACCGTGGCCGACGGCGGCATGGCCGCCTACGGCACGCTGCCGGCGTTCGGTGCCGACGGCCGGCTGGCCTGGGCGCCGCTGCCGGCCGAGTCGGGCGACGAGTCCATCGTGCGCAAGGCCAGCGCCCCGTTCGGCGAGACCGGCGGCCTCAAGCTGCTGGCCGGCAACCTCGGCCGCGGCGTGATGAAGGTCAGCGCGGTGCCCGAAGACCGCCACGTCATCGAAGCGCCCGCGATCGTCTTCAACAGCCAGGACGAACTGCACGTCGCCTTCAAGAAGGGCGAACTCGAACGCGACTTCGTCGCCGTCGTGCGCTTCCAGGGCCCCAAGGCGAACGGCATGCCCGAGCTGCACAAGCTGACCCCGCCGCTGGCGGTGCTGCAGGACCGCGGCTTCCGCGTCGCGCTGGTCACCGACGGCCGCATGAGCGGCGCTTCGGGCAAGGTGCCGGCCGCCATCCACGTCAGCCCCGAAGTGCTGGCCGGTGGGCCGCTGGGCAAGGTTCGCAGCGGCGACATCGTGCGGGTCGACGCCGTCACCGGCACGCTCGACGCCCTGGTGAGTGCCGAGGAATGGGCCGCCCGTGCCATCGAGGACCGTCCCGCCGCCGTGGCCGAAGAGGCCGCCTACGGCCTTGGCCGCGAACTCTTCGGCGGCATGCGCCGCAGCGTGCTGACCGCCGAAGAAGGCGCGATCACCTGGCTGTGACCCTTTCAACCACAAAGTCTGAACCCATGAACACACTCAGCCTCGCCAGCCACGGCCCCGTGATCCCCGTCATCGTGCTCGACCGCGTCGAGGACGCCGTGCCGCTGGCGCGCGCCCTGGTCGCCGGCGGCGTGCGCGTGCTGGAGGTGACGCTGCGCACCGCCGCCGCGCTGAAATGCATCGAGGCCATGATCGCCGAGGTGCCCGACGCCATCGTCGGCGCCGGCACCATCCGCTCGGTGGCCGATGCCCGCGCCGTCAAGGCACTGGGCTGCCAGTTCGCCGTCAGCCCGGGTTACACCAGCGAGATCGGCCGCGCCTGCCTCGACATCGGCCTGCCGCTGCTGCCCGGCGTGTCGACCGCCAGCGAGGTCATGATGGCCAACGCCGACGGCTACCAGTTCCTCAAGCTCTTCCCGGCCACCGCGGTCGGCGGCGTCAATCTGCTGAAGGCCTTTGCCAGCCCCTTCCACGACGTCGCGTTCTGCCCCACCGGCGGCATCACGCTCGAGACCGCGCCGCAGTTCCTGTCGCTGCCCAACGTCAAGGTCTGCGGCGGCTCCTGGCTGACGCCGGCCGATGCGGTCAAGTCGGGCGACTGGGCCCGCATCACCAAGCTGGCGAGCGAGACGCACGCGCTGCGCGCCTGACTCCAGCGTCTTTCCGGACGAAACAACGGCCTCCTCGGAGGCCGTTTTTCATTCCGCTGCCGGCGGCGTCATTCCACCGCCTGGGCCTGCACCATGCTGGCGTAGAGCCCGCTGCGTGTCATCAGCTCGGCGTGCGAGCCTTGCTCCAGCACGCGGCCGTCGGCCAGCACGTAGATGCAATCGGCGTTGCGCACCGTGCTGAGCCGATGCGCGATCAGGATCAGCGTCTTGTTGCCGTGCCACTGCTCGATCGACTGCTGCACCACGCGCTCGCTTTCGGTGTCGAGCGCCGAGGTGGCTTCATCGAAGACCCAGATGCGCGCGTCCTTGTAGAGCGCCCGCGCGATCGCCAGGCGCTGGCGCTGGCCGCCCGACAGCCGGCTGCCGTTGCTGCCGACCAGCGTCTCGATGCCGTCGGGCGAGCGCTGCACGAACTCCCACAGATTGGCTGCCTTCAGGCACTGCTCGATGCGCGCCGGATCCTTGGGCTGCACATAGGCCACGTTGTCGGCGATCGAGCCGTCGAACAGCACGATGTCCTGCGACACCACCGCGAACTGGCTGCGCAGCGAGGCCTTGCGGATCTCCTGGAGGTCGATGCCGGCCAGCGTCACCGCGCCGCTGGTGGGCGCGACGAAACCCAGCAGCGTGTTGATGACGGTGGTCTTGCCCGAGCCCGACGGCCCGACCAGCGCGATCGTGCGGCCCTCGGGGATGGCCAGGTCGATGCCGGCCAATGCCTTCTGTTCCGAGCCCGGATAGCTCAGCGCCACGCGCTCGAAGCGGATGTCGCGCGCCGCCGTGTCGGTGGGCACGTCGCGGCTGCCGCGGTCGGGCTCGGGCGGGGTGTCGATCAGGTCGAAGCAGGCCCCCGCGCCGACCAGGCCGGAGGTGATGGGCTGGGAAACGTCGGTCAGATGCTTCATCGGCGAGATCGTCAGCAGCATCGCGGTGATGAAGGCGATGAAGTCGCCCACCGTCGCCTGACCCTGGCGCGCCTCGATCAGCGCCAGCGTCAGGATCACCGCCACGCCGATGCTGGCGACGATCTGCGTCAGCGGCGTCATGGTGGCGCCGGCGGCCACGCTCTTGAGCGTGACGCGGCGAAACAGCTGGGCTTCGGTGTCGAAGCGCTTCTGCTCGAACTCGGCGGCGCCGAAGGTGCGCACCACCCGCCAGGCGCGCGTGATGTCGTCGACGATGCCGATCAGCCGGTGCTGCAGCTCGTACGACGACCGGCTGAGTCGGTGCACCCGCTGCTGCACCCGCCGCACCACCAGCGCCAGCAGCGGCGCGATCGCGAAGGTCACCAGCGTGAGCTGCCAGTTCAGATAGAACAGATAACCGAGCATCGCCACCAGCGTGGTGCCGTTGCGCAGCACCGTGACCACCGCGCCGCCGAGCGTGGCGGTGGCGTTCTGCGGATCGTTGATGACACGCGAGGCGGCCACGCCCGGGCTCAGCGAGTTGTAGAGGCTGGCGTCGGCGCGCATCACCGCGCCGAGCAGCTCGCGGCGCAGCGTCAGCACCGCCTTCGAGGTCGACGATGAAAACAGGTAGGTGCCACAGAACGACAGGAAACCGCGCCCGGCGAACAGCCCGATCACGATCACCGGCATGATCCAGGTCGGGATCGTCTGCTCGGGCTTGAAGCCCTGGTCGAGCAGCTCCTTGAGCAGCGCCGGGATCAGCGGCTCGACCGCCGCGGACAGGAAGAAACACAGGATGCCGAGGCCGAACTCGAGCTTGTGCGGCCGCAGATAGCTCAGCAGGCGGCGGGCGGTCTCTTTGGATTGCATGTCTCTTCTTGTGGGTCGGGGGACGCGGGCGGGGGCTGATTCTCGGTCAGCCCATCATCAGGCTCATCAGTTCGTCGACCTTGAGCACGCCGGCGCCCTGGCGGCCGTCGCGGTCGGCCTCGAGCACGCTGTCGGCGAGCTCGCGCTTGTCCGCGTGCAGCGCCACGATCTTCTCCTCCAGCGTGCCCTTGTTGACCAGCCGATAGACCGTCACCGGCCGCTGCTGGCCGATGCGGTGGGCGCGGCCGCTGGCCTGGTCCTCGGCGGCGGGGTTCCACCACGGGTCGGCGATCACGACGTAGTCGGCCACCGTCAGGTTCAGGCCGAAGCCGCCGGCCTTCAGGCTGATCAGGAAGAAATCGCCCTCACCGGCCTGGAAGGCGGCGACGCGCCGGGTGCGCTCGGCCGACGGCGTGCTGCCGTCGAGGTACTGGTAGCGCAGGCCGGCGGCGTCGAGCGGCTCGCGCAGCAGCGCCAGGAAGTCGACGAACTGGCTGAACACCAGCGCCTTGTGGCCGTTGGCGACCAGCTCGGCCGCCAGCTCGCCGAACGCCATCACCTTGGCGCCGGGCTGGACCAGGTCGGGCGTGACCAGCCGCGGGTCGCAGGCGGCGCGCCGCAGGCGCATCAGCTGGGCCAGGATGTTGAGGTGCGCCTGGCCGGCGCCGTCGGCGCTCATTGCCCGCTCGGCGTCGCGCAGGGCCTGGCGGCGCAGCGCCTCGTAGTGGGCCTGTTCGGTGGCGTTGCCTTGCACCATCAGGGTCTGTTCGGTGCGCGGGGGCAGGTCGTCGAGCACCTCGGCCTTGCTGCGGCGCAGGATGAAGGGCGCGATCAGCCGGCGCAACGTGCGCTGGGCGCCGCGGTGGCGGTCGCGCTCGATCGGCACCGCGAAGCGGCTGTTGAACTGCGCCAGCGTGCCCAGCAGCCCGGGGTTGCAGACCCGCATGATCGACCACAGCTCGGTCAGCCGGTTCTCGATCGGCGTGCCCGACAGCGCCAGCCGGAAGCCCGCGCTCAGCTCGAACGCCGCCTGGCTGCGCTTGGCCGCGGCGTTCTTGATCGCCTGCGCCTCGTCGAGCACCAGCGTGTGCCAGCTGCGTCCGGCAAAGGCCTCTGCGTTGACCTGCTGCATCTGGTAGGACACGACGATGACGTCGCCCGGGCCGGCGGCCTCGATCAGCGCGTCGCGGTTGCCGCGTTCGTCGCCTTCGGCGTAGGCCAGCAGATTGAGCGTGGGTGCGAAGCGGCGCGCCTCGGCCTGCCAGTTGCCGATCAGCGAGGTCGGCGCCACCACCAGCGCGGGGCCGCCGGCGGCGCGCTCGAGCAGCACGGCCAGCGCCTGCAGCGTCTTGCCCAGGCCCATGTCGTCGGCCAGCACCGCGCCCAGGCCGGCCTCGGCCAGCCGCATCGCCCATTGGTAGCCTTCTTCCTGATACGGCCGCAGCTGCGCCTGCAGCGTGGCCGGCAGCCCGGGCGCCCAGTGCTGCGCGCGCACCAGGGTTTCGAGCCGGTCCTGGAAGGCGCCGTCGGTCTGCACCTGGGCGCCGGCCAGCGCGCTGTCGAGCCAGGCCGCGGCCACCGGGGCGAGCCGGGCGGTGGTTTCGCCGGCCTTGCGCTGCAGTTCGGCGACGGCGGCGAGGTCGTCGAGGCGGGCGCGCAGCTCCTCGGTCAGCGCCAGGTAGCGGCCTTCGCCCAGCGGCACGAAGCGGCTGCGGGAGCTGTCGCTCCAGTCGAGCAGCTGGCCGAGGCTGAACACCAGCTTCTCATCGACCTGCAGGCCGCCCTGCAGCGCCAGCCATTCGTTGCCGGACTGGACCTGCACGCTGAGCTGGCCGATGCCGACGCTGTCGACGCGGATCGAGCGGCCTTTCGGCCAGTCGAGCGCGGCCACCGCGTTGAGGCTGTGCAGGCGCTCGATCAGCGCCAGCGTGGCATCGGCGTTCTCGATCGCCCACTGCGCCGGCACCAGCTGGCCGGGCGTGCGCGGCACCGGCAGCGGCGTGAGCATCGGGCAGGCGTCCATCACCGTCTCGAGGTGGCCGAGCTCGGCCGCCAAGTCGCGCTGCGCGCCCAGCGTCTCGCCCTTGACCGCGGCGATCAGGCGGGCGCGGCCGTGGCCGGGTGTCTGGCGCGGGCCGTCGTCGCCGAACGGCGCCACCACCAGCCGCAGCCGCACGCCGTCGCCCTCGGGCGTCAGCTCGGCGCGCAGGCGCGGATCGGCCGGCACCTCGCGGCTGGCCTGCAGCTCGTCGGCGTGGATGTGGAAATGCGCGCCCAGGTTGTGCAGCACCGGCTGCAGCTGCGCGACCGCCGACTTGGGCACCGTGAGGCCGGCGCCGACCAGCTGGGCGACGCGTTTCTGCGCCGCGCTGTAGCGGATCACGCGGGCGCGCTGCGGCTCGTCGCGCAGCAGCGTCAGACCGCGCAGGGCCTCGGCCTCCTTCAGCTCGGCGGCGCTGGGTTGCCAGCGGCGTCCCCAGTCGTCGTTGAGGTCGGCCTCGCCGTCGTCGTCGAGACCGCTGCGCGGCGGCGGGGTGAGGCGCACCTGCAGCGTGTCGCCGTGGTCGATCACCTCGATCTCGGGGCTGGCCTCGACCAGCGTGACCGGCAGATCGGGTGCGTCGGCCCAGGCCGCCAGCGGATGGCCGATCAGCGCGGCGGCGGCAGCAGCCAGGTCGATGCGCAGGCTGCGGTCGGCGGTGTTCTGGCGGATGCAGCGCGCCACCGCGGCGTCCCACGGCGGCAGGCTCTCGGTCTTGGCGAGGCGGGCCAGGCCCACCACCTTGCCCTTGCCCCAGCCGCGCGGGCCCTGTTTCTGCTCGAGCGGCGTGATGGCGCGCAGCGCGCCCTGCGGGCTGACGTCGAGCTGCCACCACAGCCGCGTCTCGGCCAGCGCGGCGCCCCCGGCCGGGCCGGCCGGCGCGCCGCTGCCGATGGCGGCCAGCGCGGCCAGCGCCACTTCCCAGCCGGCCCGAGGCGGCGGCACGAAGAACCACTCCGGGCTGGGCTGGTGCTGGATCACCGCCAGCGCGGCGTCGAGCTGCTCGACCAGGCCCAGATGGCCGGCCGACACCAGGCGGCGGCGCAGCAGCGCGGCGGCGGCCTGGTCGTGGGGGTCGAGCGTGGCGCCTTCGAGCGTGGCGTCTTCGGGCGCGTCGCCCTGTTCGGTCAGCCAGGCGCGCATCAGCCAGCGCCACCAGTCGAGCGTCATCACGTAGGGCGTGCGGCTGTGCGGGCGCATCAGCGACAGGTCACGGCGCGCCTCGCCCAGGCGCATCTGCAGCGCCAGTGCCATCAGGCCCCAGGCGGTGTCGGGGCTGGGACTGCGCTTGCCGGCTTCGGCCAGGCAGAACTTGAGCGCGACCTGCCACTGCGCCGGCTCGCGCTGCGCCATCAGCGACAGCACATACGGCGTGGCCAGCGTCAGCGACAGCAGGCCCTTGCGCTGGCCGGTGTCCTTCTTCATCTGCGCCAGCGCCTGTTCGTAGCCGGCCAGCGCCTGCGGCCAATCGGCCTGGCGGCTCAGGCGCGCGGCGTCGAGCACCTGCGCCACCGGCGCCCAGGCCGGGTGCTGCTGCACCAGCGGCTGCATCACGGCGGCGATCTCGTCGTGGCGGCCGGCCAGCAGCAGGGTCTCGGCCCAGTTCAGGCGCAGCGCGGCGAGGTCGAGGCCGGCGCCCGATGCGCCGGCATGGGTGGCCGGCCGGCCGCGCCAGGCCAGCAGCGTCTCGGTCAGGCTGGCCGCCGGCAGGGCGGTCTGCGCCAGCCAGTGGCCGTTGAGCTGGGCCAGCTCGTGGTTGAGCACCTCGACCTGCACGGCGGGGTGCAGGTGGTTGAACAGGGGCTGGTCGAGCACGTCGAGCACGGCGCGGCCGAACACGTGCTCCCAGCTCATGCCCCAGGCGCAGCCGGCTTTCAGGCGCTCGACCTCGGCCGGCCCGTGGCCGCTCAGCAGCGACAGCCGTGTCAGCGCGCAGCCGGCTTCGACGGTCGGGAAATGGTCGTAGCCGCGCGCGCCGCCCAGGCCGCCGAAGTGTTCGTGGCGCACCAGCGCGGCCAGCAGGTCGGCGCTCGGGTACTGGTCGAGCAGGTGGCGGTAGACCGCGCTCAGCACCAGCGGATGGATCTGCCAGAAGCCCGGCTTGGTGGAGGCCTCGGCGATCCAGGCCTGCTCGGCCAGCAGGGCCAGCGCCACCCGCACGCTGTCGTTGGTGTAGCGGCGGTTCTGGCTGTCGCGCCAGCCGAGCTCGACCATCAGGCCCATCACCCAGGTGCGCGGCCGGGGCGCGGCGCCCAGCGCCAGCGCGTGCAGGGCGTTCAGTGCGTCATGGGGCAGGCGCGGCAGGTCGCGCGCGATGTCGAGGGCCGGATCGGCGGGGGATGGGGTCATGGGCATGGCGCGGGATTGTCGGTGGTGCGCGGCGCGCCACGCATCGTTCAGGTGCCGTGCTGGATCAGCTCGATCTTGTAGCCGTCGGGGTCGGTGATGAAGGCGATCACGGTGCTGCCGCCCTTGACCGGGCCGGCCTCGCGGGTGATGGCGCCGCCGAGCTGCGCGGCCTTGGCGCGCACCGCCTCGCAGGTGGCGGCGGCGTCGTCGACGCCGATGGCGACGTGGCCGTAGGCGGTGCCGAGCTCGTAGTGGTCGACGCCGTGGTTGTAGGTCAGCTCCAGCTCGGCCTGTTCCGGGTTGCCGCCGTAGCCGAGAAAGGCCAGGTCGTACTGCTGCTCGGGTCGATGGGTGGTGCGCAGCAGCTGCATGCCGAGCACCTCGGTGTAGAAGGCGATCGAGCGCGGCAGGTTGCCCACGCGCAGCATGGTGTGGAGGAATCGCATCGGGTTGTCCTTCAGGTGGAAGATCGATTTTCAGCGGGCTGACGCGCCATCGTGCGGGCGGCGGCGAGGGCCCGGCGGCGCAGCTCGCCAAGGGTACGCCGGTCGGTCGCCGCACCGGACGGCGCCTGGTAGCGCCAGGCCTCCAGCGCCAGCAGCGCGGCGGCCAGTGTCTCGGCGGCCGTGCCGTGTTGCCGGCGCAGCGCCGCGGCCAGGCTGCGCGGCGGCAGGTGCGCCGGGCAGTCGATGCCACGCTGCATGAGCGCCTTGCGCACGCCGGCGTAGGCGCGCAGCCAGGGGTCGCGCTGACGCACCCGGCGCGCTTGCCAGGCGCCCAACGCCGCGCCCAGCAGGGCGAGCCCGGCCAGCCCGATCGCCAGCAGCCGGCCCAGATCCGCCAGATCGGGCGACTGCCAGCCCAGCGCACGCAGCAGGTCGAGCTGGCGCTGGCGGCCGTGGCTGAGCACCCACTGGTTCCACTGGTGGTCGAGCGCACCCCAGACCGCGCGCACGCGCGCCAGCAGCGCCGGGTCGACCTGCGCCAGCGCACCGGCCATCAGCCCGCGCGGCGGGGCCAGCCGCTGGCTGCGCTGGATGCGGTCGGGCGCCACCGCGGCGGTGGGGTCGACGCGCACCCAGCCGTCGCCGGCGCGCCAGTATTCGGCCCAGGCGTGGGCGTCGCTCTGGCGCACCTCGAGCACGCCGTCGATCGGGTTGAACTGGCCGCCCTGGTAGCCGGTGACGATGCGCGCGGGCACGCCCATCGCCCGCATCAGCACCACGAAGGCGGTGGCGAAGTGCTCGCAGAAGCCCTCGCGGCGGTCGAGCCAGAAGGCGTCGAGCGGCTGCTCGCCATAGGTGCCCGGCGCCAGCGTATAGCTGTAGCCGCCCTGGCGGATGTGCACGACCAGCGCCACCGCCAGCAGATCGGCGAGCTGGTTCGGGCTGGCCTGCGCGAAGGCCGGCTGGCTGCGCAGCGCCTGGGCCCAGGCGATGCTGCGCGGGTGCTGGCCGGGCGGCAGCTGCAGATAGGTCGGCAGCAGGCCCTCGGGCGACGCGGCGGCACGCGAGCGCACGGCGGCCTGTGCCTGCAGCCGCACGCGCTCGGCGATCGGCCGGCCGGTGATCCACTGGCCGTCGGGGTGGGCGTAGAGCTCGACCTCGCCGCTGTCGACCTGCGGCCGGCTGACGCTGGTTTCGAGCAGCGGCAGCGTCGACACGCGCAGCGGCTCGACCGTCATCTCGTAGGCCAGCGCGGTGTCGCGCGGCGACGGATTCGGCAGCGCCAGGCTGGTGTCACCCGGCCGCCACGGCAGCGCGACCCAGCGCTGGCCGTCGGGCAGGCTCAGCACCGGGCCGCGGAAATAGAGCGTCGACGCGGCCGGCGCCGGGCCGAAAAAACGCACCCGCAGCGCGGTGCTGTCGTCCAGCGCCAGCTCGGCCACGTCGCCGAGCTGCAGCTGATCCGACAGGCCGGTGCGCCCGCCGGCCTCGCCCGGCACGCCCCACAGCGGCGCCATGCGCGGGAAGAAGATGAACAGCGCCGCGATCAGCGGTGCGCCCAGCACCAGCATGCGCCCCGCCAACCCCGCCACCTGCGCCAGCCGCGGCCGCCCGACCGGCATGTGCGCCAGCACCAGCGCGGCCAGCAGCCCCCAGACCGACAGCACCATCGCGACCGCGGTGGCGAGCGACTGCGAGTGCAAAAAGTTCGCCAGCACCAGGAAGAAGCCGAGGAAAAACAGCACCAGCGCGTCGCGGCGGGCCCGCAGCTCCAGCGTCTTGAGCGCGGTCAGCAGCACCAGCAGCGCCAGGCCGGCCTCCTTGCCGGTCAGGCTGCGGTAGGTCAGCACGGTGGCGCCGATGCAGGCCAGCAGCAGCAGGATCAGCAGCCAGCGCGGCGGCAGCGGACGCACGCGCCAGGCCAGCACGGCGCGCCACAGCAGCGCCGCGGCGCTGAACAGGCTGCACCAGAGCGGCACGTGCGGGGCTTGCGGCAGCAGCGTCCAGGCCAGCACCGCGAGCATGAACAGGGTGTCGCGCGATTCGCGGCCGGGCTGCGCGGCACGCTCGCGCCAGGCGGCGCCCAGGCGTGCGCGGCGGGTTGGGGCGGATGGCGCGGCGGGGCTGTTCATCTCAATCGACACGGGCGTTCGCCAGCGCATCCAGACAGACCAGCCGGTGCGCCGCACCGCTGCCTTCGCCGACCTCGGCGCCGGGCAGGCGCAGCGTGGTGCGCAGGCCGGCGCGTTCGGCCATCAGCACCCAGGCACACAGGCGTGACAGTCGCGCCTCGGCGTCGCCACCGAGCGCGGCGGTGTGCTGCCAGGCCAGCAGCCGGCCGCGCTGCGGCGGCGCACGGTGTTCGCGCACCAGCAGTTCGCCGCCGCTGTCGAGCTGGCGCGCCGACAGTCGCCACAGCACCTGGCTCGGGCTGTCGCCGCGGCGCCAGGGGCGCACGCCGTCGGGCTCGGGGAAGTCGCTGCCACGCGCCATCCAGCTGGGGCGTGGCGCCGAGTCGGGCGTGGTGTCGTCGCCGCTGGCGGTCAGCGGCGGCATGGGCGGCGGATCGGCCTCGGCCGCCGGCCAGACCAGGATCTGCGCCGCCGGCCGCCAGACCGACCAGGCGCGCAGCAGGCCGAGCGGGAAACGGCTTTCGATGCGCAGCGCCGGCAGCAGCTGCGGGCCGCGCTGCAGCGGGGCGTGGCCGAGCCGCAGATCCTGGCTGCCGCCGGTGGGCACGTCGATCCATTGCAGGCCGGCTTCGCCCGGTGTTCCGGACTGGCGTGCCGACCAGCTCAGGCCGATGCCGTGGCGGCCCAGGAACAGCCAGCGCGCCAGGGCGCCGCGCTGCAGCGTGTCCTGCAGGTGCAGCGGCAGCTCGATGACCTGGCCGACGTGGCCGCGCACCGGTGTCGGGCCGTCGTTGCGCAGGCTCAGTTCGAGCCCGCGCAGCGTCGCGTGGGTGGCGTGGATGGCCACCACGCCGGCGCTGGCGAGCACGAAGGTCAGCAGGTAGCCGAGGTTGAGCTGGTAGTTGATCGAGCCCAGCAGCAGCGCGATCAGCAGCGCAGCGTAGAGCCAGCCGGCGCTGGTCGGCAGGATGTAGACGCTGCGCTGCGTCAGCAGCCAGCGCTCGGTGCGGGGGTGGCGGCTGTCCCACCAGTTGCGCCACCAGCCTGCCGGGCCGGCGCGCCATGCGCCCGCTGCGCCGAGGTCTGCCATCAGACCAGCCCCACGTGCTCCAGCATCGCCTGCACCTGCGCGGCGCGGCCGCGCCCGGCGCCGGCACGCGGCAGCAGGCGGTGCGCGAGCACCGGCACCGCGACCGCCTGCAGGTCGTCGGGCACGACGTGGTCGCGGCCGTCGAGCAGGGCGCGGGCGCGGGCGGCGCGCAGCCAGGCCAGGCCGGCGCGTGGCGACAGGCCCTGCGTGAACCAGGCGCCCGAGCGGGTGGCGGCGATCAGCGCCTGCAGGTAGTCGAGCAGGGCCGGCGCGGCGTGCACCTGCAGCACCGCGGCCTGCGCGGCCAGCAGCTGCTCGCCGTTCATCACCGGCTGCAGCTCGCGGATGGCGGTGCGCCGGTCGGTGCCGACCAGCAGCTCGCGCTCGGCCGCGGCGTCGGGATAGCCGAGGCTCAGGCACATCAGGAAGCGGTCGAGCTGGCTCTCGGGCAGCGGGTAGGTGCCCAGCTGCTCGGCCGGGTTCTGCGTCGCGATGACGAAGAACGGCGCCGGCAGCGGGTGGCTCTGACCGTCGACGCTGACCTGGTGTTCTTCCATCGCCTCCAGCAGCGCGCTCTGCGTGCGCGGGCCGGCGCGGTTGATCTCGTCGGCCAGCAGCACCTGCGTGAACAGCGGGCCGGGGTGGAACACGAAGGCATCGCCCGAACCGACCCGTCCGCGCTCGAACACGCTGACGCCGATCAGGTCGCTGGGCATCAGGTCGGCGGTGAACTGCACGCGCGAAAACCGCAGCCCCATCGACACCGCCAGCGTGTGCGCGAGGGTGGTCTTGCCGACGCCGGGCAGGTCCTCGATCAGCAGATGGCCACCGGCCAGAAGGCAGGCGACGCCGTCGCGGATCTGCGCCGGTTTGCCCACCACCACCGTGCTAATCTGGTGCAAGAGGCGGTCGAGAACGAGGGCCAGCGGCGCCCGGGCGGGCCTGTGCGACAGACCTTGAGCCAGGTCATGGCGTGGCGTTGTGGCAGCGCCACCGGCGGTGGCAGGCGTCAGTTGCAGGTGATCCGTTGGCCTCATCATTCTCACCATAACCCAAACCAGAGAGACAGCATGAGCGTGCACCCGCGCGCCGTGACCGAACATGAGCACAGCCTATTTCAGCCATCCCGACTGCCGCGGCCACGACATGGGCCCCGGCCACCCCGAGTGCCCGCAGCGGCTCGACGCGATCGAGGACCACCTGCTCGCCACCGGCCTGGACATCGCGCTCACGCGCATGGATCCGCCGCTGGTCGAGCACAGCGACCTGATGCTGGCGCACGGCGAGGGTTACCTGCTCGAGCTCGACGAGTTCATGCGCCAGGCCGCCGAGACCGGCGAACACCGTGCGCTCGACCAGGACACCACCGTCTGCCCCGCCACCCGCCAGGCGATGCTGCGTGCCGCCGGCGCCGCGGTCGCGGCCACCGATGCGGTGCTCGACGGCAAGGTGGTCAACGCCTTCTGCGCCATCCGCCCGCCCGGTCACCACGCCACGCGCAACGAGGCGATGGGCTTCTGCTTCTACAACAACGTGGCGGTGGCGGCACGCCATGCGCTCGACGTGCGCGGCCTGGAGCGGGTGGCGATCATCGATTTCGACGTGCACCACGGCAACGGCACCGAAGACATCGTGGCCGGCGACGACCGCATCCTGATGGTGAGCTTCTTCCAGGATCAGCTCTACCCCTTCAGCGGCGGCATCCCGATGGGGCCGAACATGGTCAATCTGGCGATCCCGGCCTACACCCGCGGCGCCGAGATCCGCGAGCTGATCGAGGCCAACTGGATGCCTCGGCTGGAGGCCTTCGAGCCCCAGATGATCTTCATCTCGGCCGGCTTCGATGCCCACCGCGAAGACGAGCTCGGCCAGCTCGGCCTGGTCGAGGCCGACTACGCCTGGATCACGCAGCGCATCGTCGACGTGGCCGAGCGCCACAGCGGCGCTCGCATCGTCTCGTGTCTCGAGGGCGGCTATTCGCTCAGCTCGCTGGCGCGCAGCGTGGCGGCGCATCTGCGGGTGCTGGCGGGGGTCTGAGCGGCACGCGCCCTGATGTTCAGGGCGCCGATCCGCCGCCGGTCGCACCGGCCGAGGCCGAGCGCTGCGGCAGCAGCTCGGTGCTGTAGAGCACCTCGACGCGGATGCGGCTGCGCACCGGCTGGCCGTCCTTCATGCCGGGCGTGAAACGGGCGGCCAGAAAGGCTTGCCGGGCGGCGTCGTCCAGGCTCGGCGGCAGGCTGTCGCTTTCGGTGCGCACCCGCTGCACCTGGCCCGACGGATCGATGAACAGCGTCAGCACCGCGCGATAGCGGCCCAGCGGCGCGGTGTCCGGGAAGGGCAGCGCGATCTCGGCCTGCGCCGCGGGCGGCTGGTCGAGCTGGCTGCGGCTCAGGTAGTGGTCGTCGCCATCGCCGTTGCCGCCGGTTCCGTCATCGTCGCGACCTGCGCGGGCGATCGCGCCGGCCTCGGTGGCGGCGTCAGGTGCTGCGGGCAGGGCCGGGGGCGTTGCGTCCGGCGCGGCGATCGGGGCGGTTTCAGGTACCGGATCCGGCGCCGTCGCTGCGGCGGGCGCTTCCACGGCGGCAACCGCCACGGCGGGTGCTGACGGCCCATCGAGCAGCCGCACGGTCGAGATGCCGGCCGGCTCAGGCGAGGGTGGCACCGCCCGGCGGCTGCTGGCGCCGCCGCTGCGCCCACCGCCATCCTGCCAGTTCACCAGCAGGGCGGCGTGAACCAGCGCCGAGAGCAGCGCGCAGATCAGCAGCAGCCGGCGCGGGTGGCGGGTGGCGCGGCCGGCCACGCCGGGCGTGGGCCGGGGCGGCAAGGTGGCCGCGCCGCGCATGGCGATCAGTCCGTCAGTTCGCGCCACGACGAGCGCTTGACGGTGTTGCCCGGCGACACCGAGCCGCCGCCGCCGGCCGTCAGCGTGGTCTTCTGGTCCTGCGTGGTCACGATGGCGCTGACCTTGCCGTTGATGCTCATGACCCGGTTCAGGCCGACGATCATGGTGGTGAACGACGACGTGCCGAGCACGTTGCCGTTGGTCAGGTCGAACTGGTAGAGGTAGGAGACGCCGCCTTGCGAGCAGGCGTCGGCGGTCGGCACGGTGGAGGCGAAGGCCAGCACGCCCGAGGCCAGCTGCACGCCGTCGAGGTGCACGCGCTCCTTGCTCGACACCGTGAGGTCGACGTACCAGCCGTTCTTCGTGCCCCAGTCCACCGGCGCGACGGTGTCGATGCCGCGGCTGCTGTTGAGGGTCTGCTGCACCAGGGCGGCGCCGGTGTCGCGCAACACGCCCACGCCGGTTTCGCCGAGGGTGTCCTTGATCGAGTAGATGCTTTGCAGGGTGGTGTTGGTGAGGTCATCGAGATTGAGCAGGCGGCCGGTGCCGAAGCTCACCACCGGCGTCTGCAGGCCGTTGATGCTGGCTTCGGTCAGCACCAGCTTGCCGGTGATCGGCTGGGCCGTGCCGTCGGCGCTCTGGGCCTTGCCCAGCAGCACGGCTTCACGGCCGGCCGGGGCCAGGCGGTCGTCGTGGTCGAAGCGCCAGACGTTGCCGAGCATGTCGCCGGCGTAGAAACGCAGCGCCGTGTTGTCGGAGTCGGCGTTGATCCAGGCGTTCAGGCGGCCCAGGTTGCTGGGGGTGCCGACATCGCCGGCGCTGGTGGCGACCGTGCGGACCAGCGCGCCGGTCACGGCGTTGACCACGTAGAGGCGGCCGACGCCGTCGCCGGAGCCGGCGTTGTTGTTGAGGCCGGAGGTGAACACCACCACCCAGGTGCCCGTCGCATCCTTCGTGACCACCGGGTTGCCGTAGGTGAGGCCGAGGTTGGCGTCGCTGAATTCCCACAGCAGCACGGGAGACTCCGGCGTCGTCACGTCGAGCGCGTAGTAGCTGCGCCCGCCCGCACCGAGGCCGCCGACCAGGATGGTGCGCCAGCGTCCGGCGGCGCTGTCGTAGATGTCCGAGACGTTGGGCGTGGCGTCGACGAAGAAGCGGTGGTCGGTGTCGTAGCTTTCGCTGGCCAGGCGCCACATCTCGGGCATCACCGCGCTCGGCACGAAGGCCCACAGCTCGGCACCGCCGGTGCCGTCGCCGGCGCCGGTGCCGACCTTGAAGGCGTGCAGCATGCCGTCGTTGGCGGCGGCGTAGACCACCTTGGTCCGGTTGGCCTGTGCGCTGACGAAGCTGGCGTAGTCGGCGTCCGCGTAGCGGAACGGCGGCTTGCCCACATACACCGGCGAGGCGTTGACGAAGTCGCCCAGCAGCCCGTTGCGGGTGCGGAAGACCTGGTTGTCGACATCGGCGGCGCTCTGGTAGAGCGTGGCGTCACCGGCCAGGAAGTTGACCAGATTGGCCCCCGTGACCTTGGCCAGTGCGGCGGGGGTCAGGGTGGCGCACTGGCTCAGGTTGGTCGCGGGCGAGCTCAGGGCGCTGCCGCAGCGGTTGTCGAACAGCGCGCCCTGGCCGGCCGCGGTCAGGTTGTCGTAGGTGAAGTCCCCGAGCGTGCCCGCGTTGTTGAACAGGATGCGGCGTGACGATGTGCGCGCCCGCAGCTGGTTGCCGGCGCTCCAGATCTCGTTGCCGGCGGCGGTGTTGGGCGCGACCAGTTCATTGGCGCTGTTGAAGGTGAACTTGAAGGCGCGCAGGTCGCCGGTCCAGTCGATCGTGGTGAAGCTGGGCAGGAAGACCCAGTCGTCGCCGGTCACGGGCGTGAGCGTGCTGGCGGCCGCCGCTGCGCCGGATTCGGTCACCCGACGGATCGCGCTCAGGGTGGTCGAGATGGCGTCGTCGAGCTGGTTCGGATCGGCCGCCGAGAAGTACTGGCCGCGGCCGTTGACGCCGGCGTGCCAGAGGTCGTCGATGTGGGTGGCGTTTTCGCTGCCGCCGGTGGTGCCGCGTGGCACCGGCCAGTTCTTCGCGCCGCTGCGCAGATCGGCGAAGTCGCCGGTGGTCTGCGTCAGGTAGTTGCGGTCGTAGCTGAGCGTGCCCTTCAGGCCGAGGCCGATCGTGAAGGTGGTCATGTGCTGGTGCGCTGCGCTGTCGTCACCGCTGGTGGGCACGTTGTCGACCATGTCGGGGCGCAGGTCGGTCTTCCAGTAGTACTGGGCGATGTCGGCCAGCGAGTTGCTGTCGCCGGCGGTGGTGGCGGTGGTCTCCGTCGTGCCGGCGTCGGCCAGGGGGCCCGTGCTCAGCACGGTCGGCGTGCCGGTGGCGAGGGTGACCGTGTTGCGGCTCAGCTCGGTGCCGTCGACGCCCGGTGTGTAGTACACCGTGCCGGTGCTCCAGCCGGTCGGCAGGCTCGACCGGGCAATGCAGTTGGTGTTCGAGCCGCCGTTGTTGTTCCAGGTGCCGGTGGTCGTGGCCGTGACGCTGCCGTCGGTCGCGCTGACCTGCGCGGCGTTGGCCGTGGTGGTCGAGGTCGGGTTGGCGGGGATGCCGTTGGTGGTCACCTGCGTGACGGTGGTCCGGTTGGTGACGTCCTGGACGAGCGTGCGCTGGAACGATGCGGTGTCGATCCGGCGCTGACCCTGCTGGGAGACGCGCCGGCCGTTGCCGGAGTTGCAGCTGTTGTTGGTGATGGTGTTGGCGGTGCGCCGCAGCGTGATGTCGGTGCGCCGATCCAGGATCGTCTGCGTGCGGTCGACCGAGCCCGAGATCGTCACGCGCGTGACGGTCACGGTGCTGCCGTCCTTCATCGGCCGGACTTCGGTGCCGTCCTGCTGGCCGACGAGCGTGGTGCCGTCGAGCGCCAGCGCCCGGTAGGTGGTGCTCTCGTTTCCGGTGTTCCAGTAACCATCGGTGGACAGCACGGCGTAGTTGCGCTGGCACGAGTACTGCACCGGGTCGGTCTGGCCGGCGATCACGTTGCCGTAGTAGCGCCCGACCTTGGAGAGTGCGCCGCGCAAGGGCGTGCTGCCGCTGATGCCGCTGGTGTAGAGCAGGTTGAAGAAGCTGGTTTTCTGTGCCGTGTCGAAGTCGCCGACGTTCAGGAAGCTGGTGCCGGTGACACCCGTCTGGCTGATCCTGGTGAAGCCGACGCGGTAGGCATTCGACAGGTCGGCAAAGGCCCGGCCTGCCGCCGAGCGCATGGTCAGCTGGCGCTTGCGGTAGTAGGAATACCAGTTGGCGTAGTTCTGTGCATCGGTCGATGCGTTGCTCATCGTGCGCTGTTCGAAGCGCGCGTTGCCGGCCCCGTCAGCGGGGATCGCGGTCATGCACTCGGTGAAGAACGTGGTGGTCCTGTCGACCGTGCCGTTGCTGCCGTAGCGCCACGACAGCGCGGGCTCGCTGCCGAGGTAGTGGTAGTAGACGCGGCCCGTCAGATCTGTGACACCCGATGAGGTGCTGAAGCCGTCCGAGCGCGCCGCCGTGAAGCTGGCGTCGGCGTAGTTGCTGACCGCGCCGGTGGTCGGGTCGATCCGGACCGGTGGGGTGTACGTGATGTCGGGGTTGTAGGCCACGCCGTTGCATTGCGCCGACCTGAAGCCGTAGACGTTGTCGCCGACCTGGTCGTTGTTGTCGTCGAGCTCGTCGGGCATGAAGTCCCAGGCCATCGAGCCCGAGTCGTCGAGGATGAACATGATGTTGGGCTTGGCCGTCGTGGTCGACGTCGAGCTCAGCGGCACGTTCGAGATGTCGGGCGTGGCGGCCCAGGTGCTGCCCAGCAGCACCAGCAGCACGGCGGACAGGATCGGGCTGCGCAGGGCCCGTGGCCCGGCCTTCGATGTGAGCCGGGCGCCGCGCGCTGCAGGGCTTGTGGGGCGGATGGACATGGCAGGCCTCGATCGAAAAATCAGAAGTGCACCAGCGTCTCGGTGGTGCTGGTGGTCTTGCGACCGCCCTTGGCACGCACGATGACGCGGAAATATTGCGCCAGCACGGTCTGCTGCAGGCGCGGGTCGTCGTAGCGGATGTCGCCGCGTTCGGTGCTGCCCGACAGTGCGGCCGTGATCGGCTTGGCGCAGGAGACGGTCGTCAGCGTCGGATCCCCGGCGTTGTTGCAGACCCGCAGGATCACCCAGCGCGCCTTGATGCCGTTGGCCAGGTCGAGCTCGAGTTCGCGTGGCTTCAGGCAGCGCGCGTAGCTGCCGCTGGCGTAGCTGTCGCAGTCGTTCCAGTCCCAGTCGATCACGGCCCGGGTGGTGTCGGCGGTGCGTGCGCCGGTGGGGTCGAGCGTGGGGATCAGGCTGGCGCTGTAGCCCTGGGCGACGATGTCGTTCTGCAGCCCGATGCTGCCGGCGTTGTCGGCCAGCCACTGGATCGCCTGGCGCGAGGCATCGTCGGCGGCGAGCAGGGTGTCCTGCTTGAAGCTCAGGTTGCCGAGGATGGTGGAGCCGGTGTCGACCGAGCGGATCAGCGCCACCGCCGCCAGCGACAGCGCCACCAGCGTGATCAGCGAGAACACCAGCGACATGCCGCGCTGGGCCGTGCGCCGGCTGCGGCGGATCAGGGAGGATGTGTTGGGCAGCATCTCGGTCACCTCACGATTGCCAGAGCATGTTGCGCAGCGGCACCGCGGCCTCGAAGACCTTGTAGCGGTAGTGCTGCCAGCTGTCGAGGTGGTCGACCTTGAGGGGCTGCGTGTTCACGCCGTCGGGCATCCAGGTGGGTTCGGTGACGGTGACGATCTCTTTCTCGCGCTGGTTGCTGCGCGCCACCAGCGCGATGCGCACCGCGATCACGCGCGACCAGCCGTCGGCGGTGGTCGGCGCGGTGTTGTCCCAGGCGTCGACGACGTTGTCGCGGGTGACCGAGGTGTCGCGGCCGTAGACCGCCTGCAGGTTGACGATCTGCGGAAACAGCGCGTCGGCCGTGACCCACTGCGCGGTGTTGTTGTCGACCGAGCGCATCTGCAGCGCGCTGCCGGTGGTGCTGGTGCTGAGGCTGTATTCGCGGTAGGTCATGGTGCCCAGGTTGACCAGGTGGCTGCCCGCGGCGTAGCTGGTGTCGGCGTTGACGGCGCCGGGGAAGACGGTGTTGGTGCTGTCCTGGTTCCACGGCCCGTCGGTGCCGGGCTGGTGGACGATGCGGTTGTCCGTGGTGGCCGGGTCGACGCTGATGTTGAACACCGAACACCAGCTGGGCGTGACCTGGCTGGCGCTGGGCAGCGGGGTGGGGGTGGGCACCACCACCATCATGTCGCCCTGCGCCGTGCCGATGTTGGTGCGCTCGTCGAGCACGAACTCGCTGCCGTCGCGGCGGTGGTTCTGATAGACGCGGATCGGCAGCGAATAGAACGACGAGTCGGCCTTGCCGCTGAACAGCATGAACAGCGAGTCGGGCGAGCCGGTGGCGACGTCGGTGCCGTCGACGATGCGCACCGCCACCATCGGCTGGCCATTCCACGGCGGCACCGTGCCATTGCGCGAGCCGCGCAATTCGCAGCCCGCGCCGCCGCCGGTGGCGATGCCGTAGCCGCTGAGCTGGATGTCGCGCTGCAGCGTCTGCAGCGCCAGCGCGCCGTTGAGCTGGGCGTCGGAGCCGCCGGTGGTGCTGCGTTTCTGGCCCTCGAAGACGATCGCCACCTGCGCGATCACGAGGGTGGCGAGCAGGCCGATGACCAGGCCGACCATCAGCTCGACCAGGGTGACGCCGCGCTGGCGCGCGAGCAGCGGGCGGCGTGTGCGGGCGCTTGGATGCAGGTTCACGCGGAATCCTCAGCGATTGATCGAGGTGCTGGTGTTGAAGCTGTGCTGCGCTTCGTTGGGCACGATCCAGAAGATCTTGATGCCCACATAGCCGGTGCTCGGAACGATCTCCAACTCGGGCGGAACGTTGCCCGGAAGTGTCTGGCTGACTTTGGCAATCCAGTTCCTGCACGGCAGATGGCTTGAGCAGCTGTCGCGGTAGGCGGCCAGGTTGGCGGCGTCGGCCCACATCGTGCCGACCAGGTCGTTGGCCAGATAGGCGGCGTCGGCGCGGAACTTGGCGCCGCTGGTGGCCTTCATCATCGACACCTGCAGGCCCAGCAGGCCGAGCGCGCCGAGCGAGAAGATGACGATCGCGATCAGCGCCTCGATCAGCGCGAAGCCCCGATCGCTGCGGCCTCGGGCGGTGGGGGATGTGATGCGGCGCATGGTCGGTGTCGCTTCGGTTGAGGGGCTTCGGCCGATGGGGCGCGTCAGCACTTGCGCGGGTCGTTGTCGTCGGTGACGGCGGGGTCGCACATGCGCACGTTGCCGCCGTTGCCCAGCATCAGGCGCAGCGGCCGGCTGGCTCCGCTGGCGGTGTGGCTGATGTCGATGCAGCGCAGTGCCGATGCCGGCGTGGTGATGCGACCGTAGCTGTTGTAGCTGACCTGGGTGGTGCTGGCCGCGGCGCTGCAGTCGGCATTCTTGATGGCGATGGCGACGTTGCGCGCACCGTCGCCCTGGGCGTACTTGGCGAGGATCTTGGGTGAGGTGTCCTCGCTGACGGCCACGGCGCATTGGGTTTCCGGCGTCTCCAGGCTGACCACCCACGACGCCGACGTGGCCGACAGCGCGCAGCTGTTGTCGAGCACGCCCGGGTTGCCGCTCTGCGGCGTCACCAGAGAGAACAGCACCGGCTGGTTGCGCCGCACCGCCTCGCTGCGGGCCTTGGCCAGCCCGCTGTTGATCGACTCGGCGGCGTTGCGGATCTCGGTGTTGCGCAGCCAGGCGCCGATGCTGGGCATCGTGGCCAGCAGCAGCAGGCCGAGGATGGTCATCGTCACCATCAGCTCGATCAGCGAGAAGCCTGCCGCCACCGGGCCGCTCGCCACACGCCCGGGCTTCAGCATTCGTTGCCCCTGACCAGCCAGCACGCGTTGGTGAGGCCGGTTTCGCCCTTGAATGCCGTGGTGCCGCGGTTGTTGGCCTCGTCGATGGTGTAGACGTGGGCACTGTTGAGTTCGGCGGTGCTGGTGGCGGTCAGGTCGTAACCCTGGCCGCTGTCGGTGATCGCGCAGCTGTAGGTGAAGAACTTGGTGCCCGCCGGCGCGCTGAGGATGGCGCCGCCGGCGCAGTCGGTGCCGGTGCCGTAGTTGCGGTTGTCCTGGTAGTACTGCTCCATCTGCACCCGGTAGTTGCTCAGGTAGGTGAAGGCCTCCGGGATGCGGCCGCGGCGCAGGTAGTCGGTGTACGAGGGCAGCGCCACCGCGGCCAGGATGCCGACGATGGCCACCGCGATCATCAGCTCGATCAGCGTGAAGCCCCGGCTGCGCCGCCGACCGGTGCCGGGGCTCGGGTGCGTCACGAGCGGACCGGTCGAACGGGGGGAGCGGTGGTCGGCAGAAGGCATGGCAGGGGCTCGGCGGCGGTGGTGGGGCGAGGGTTCTTCGGACTGTGAAGGGATGTTAGGTCGCGGCCGCGCGCCCGGGCAACCGCGCCGCTGCCGCTCGTCGGCGCCGCCGATCCGTTTGTCGGTTGCAAGTGCTTGCATTTGTAATCCGGGCCGGAGGGTGGCCGGCCCGGCCTGTGCGGCTCAGTGGAAGTCGCGCGAACGGGTCTGCAGCGGGCCGAGCCAGCCGCTGATGTCGAACAGGTCGTGCGCCAGCAGATGCGCCACGCCGTCGCGCTGCTGCCAGGTGCCGCGCACGGCCAGCAGGCGTGATTCGAGCAGGGCGCGGCGGTACCGCTCGCGCACGTCCTGCCAGACGATCAGGTTGACCACGCCGGTCTCGTCCTCGAGCGTGACGAACACCGTGCCGTGGGCGGTGCCCGGCTGCTGGCGGCTGACGACCAGCCCGCAGGCGCGCACGACGCGCCCGTCGGGCACGCGCGCCAGCTCGGCGGCGCTCTTGACCGCCTGGCGTCGCAGCCGCTCACGCAGCAGCGCCAGCGGGTGGCGGCGCAGGCTCAGGCCGGTGGCGGCGTAGTCGAGCGTGACGGCCTCGCCCTCGGGCGCCTCGATCAGCGACAGCTGCGGCTCGCGGATCGGCGCGTCCTGCAGCAGGCCGGCGCCGGGGCCGGTGCCGGTCGTCAGCGGTGCGGCCGGCGGCGCCGCGGCGGCCCAGACCTGCTGGCGGCGATGTCCCGCCAAGGCGGCGAGCGCATCGGCGCGTGCCAGCGTCTGCAGCTCGTGCGGATCGAGCGCGGCGCGCCGGGCCAGGTCGTGCACGTCGATGAAGGCTGCCTCGCGCCGGGCCTGCAGCAGCCGCTCGGCGCTGGCCTGCGACAGCCCGCCGACCTGCCGCAGCCCCAGCCGCACCGCCGGGCCCCCCGCGCCCGAGCCGGGCGGCCGGGCCGATGCTGGGGGATCGGTGGCCGGCGCCGCCGCGGCCGGGCTCGGCGCCTCCAGCGTGCAGTCCCAGTCGCTGCGTGTCACGTCGACCGGCCGCACCTCGACCTGGTGCCGCCGCGCATCGGCCACCAGCTGCGCCGGGCCGTAGAAGCCCATCGGCTGCGAGTTCAGCAGCGCGGCCAGGAAGGCGGCCGGCTCGTGGCATTTCAGCCAGGCGCTGAACCACGCAAGAATCGCGAAGCTGTAGGCGTGGCTCTCCGGGAAGCCGTATTCGCCGAAGCCCTGGATCTGCCGGAAGATGCCCTCGGCGAACGCGCGCTCGTAACCGCGCTCGACCATGCCGCCGACGATGCGCTCGTGGAAATGGTGCACGCCGCCCTTGCGCCGCCAGGCCGCCATCGCGCGGCGCAGGCCGTCGGCCTCGCCGGGCGAAAAACCGGCGGCGATCATGCAGACCTGCATCACCTGCTCCTGGAAGATCGGCACGCCCAGCGTGCGCGCCAGCGCGGCATCGAGCGCCGGGTACGGTGAATCGGCCCGCTCCTTGCCCTGCTTGCGCCGCAGGTAGGGGTGCACCATGCCGCCCTGGATCGGCCCGGGCCGCACGATCGCCACCTCGATCACCAGGTCGTAGAACTTGTCGGGCCGCAGCCTCGGCAGCATGCTCTGCTGGGCCCGGCTCTCGATCTGGAACATGCCCACCGTGTCGGCCTTGCGGATCATCGCGTAGGTGGCGGGGTCGTCGCGCGGGATGTGGTGCAGCGTCCAGGGCTCGCGTTCGGGGCGCTGCGGCGCGCGGTGCGAGAACGAACCGCTGCCGCCGCGCCACGCCTGCGCCGTGCGGCCGTGCCAGGCGTTGGCCAGGTCGAGCGACTTGCGCAGCACCGTCAGCATGCCCAGCGCCAGCACGTCGACCTTGAGCAGGCCGAGCGATTCCAGGTCGTCCTTGTCCCACTGGATGATCTGGCGGCCGTCCATCGCCGCCGGCTCGATCGGCACCAGCTGCGAGAGCGACTCGCGCGCGATCACGAAACCGCCGCTGTGCTGCGACAGGTGGCGCGGAAAGCCCATCAGCGTGGTCGCCAGCTCGAGCCACTGCTGCGTGACGGGCGATTCGGCGTCCAGCCCCTGCTCGGCCAGCCGCTCGGACAAGGCGCCGCGGCCGTCGAACCACTGGTAGGACTTGGCCACCGCGTCGATCAGCAGCTCGTCGAGCCCGAACGCGCGGCCCACGTCGCGCAGCGCGCCGCGCACCCGGTAGGTGCTCACCGCCGCGGCCAGCGCGGTGCGGTGGCGGCCGTACTTGGCGTAGATGTACTGGATGATCTCCTCGCGCCGCTCGTGCTCGAAATCGACGTCGATGTCGGGCGGCTCGCCGCGCTCGCGGCTGATGAAGCGCTCGAACAGCAGCGTGGTCTGCGTCGGGTCGACCTCGGTGATGCCCAGGCAGTAGCAGACCGCCGAATTGGCCGCCGAGCCGCGGCCCTGGCACAGGATGCCGAGCCGCCGCGCCTGCCTCACGATGTCGTGCACGGTCAGGAAAAACGCCTCGTAGCGCATCTCGGCCACCAGCGCGAGCTCGTGCTCGATCTGCGCCAGCACGCCGGGCGGGATGCCGTCGGGGTGGCTGTGCGGCGGGTATCGGCGGGCCGCGCCGGCAAGGGTTTCCTGGCGCAGGTAGCTGCTGGCGCTGTGGCCGGCGGGCACGATCTCGTCGGGGTATTCGTAGCGCAGCTCGTCGAGGCTGAAGGTGCAGGCGTCGGCGATGCGCACGCTCTCGGCCAGCCACTCGGGCCGGTAGATCTGCGCCAGCGCCAGGCGCGAGCGCAGGTGCTGCTCGGCGTTGCGCATCAGCAGGTGGCCGCAGTCGGCCAGCGGCAGGTGGTGGCGGATGGCGGTCAGCGTGTCGGCCAGCGGCTTGCGCGAGCGCACGTGCATCAGCACGTCGCCGGCGGCCACCAGCGGCGCGCCGCTGGCCTGGCTGGCGGCGCGGGCGTGGGCGATGCGCAGGTTGTCGTCGGCGTGCTGCAGCAGCTCGATGGCGATGCGGGCGCGCTCGCCGAAGCGGGCCACCAGCCAGCGGGCCTGCGTGAGCAGCGTCGGCAGGTCGTCCTCGCGGCGCGGCAGCAGCAGGGCCCAGCAGTCGCTCGGGGCCGGGTCGAAGTCGTCGGCGTCTAGCCGGTAGTCGCCCTTGGCGCAGCGGCTGCGCGCCAGGGTGATCAGCGTGCAGAGCTGGCCGTAGCCGGCCCGGTTGCGCACCAGCAGCAGCAGCCGGCCGCCCGGGTGGGGGGGCCGGGTCCCCGAGGCGGCTGCAGGCGAGAGGGTGAATTCGCTGCCGATGATCAGGCGCAGCAGGCCCGGGTCGTCGGGTGCGCGTTCACCACGCGGGTGCCTGGCGGCTTCATGCGCGCGCACCACGCCGGCCACCGAACATTCGTCGGTGATCGCCAGCGCGCGGTAGCCGAGCCGGGCGGCGCGGGAGATCAGTTCCTCGGCGTGCGAGGCGCCGCTCAGGAAGCTGAAGTTGCTGCGGCAGTGCAGCTCGGCATAGTCGGGCAGACCGGCTTGCATGGGTTCAGCCGAACAGGCCGTGCAGAAACCAGCGCGGCTGGGCCGGGCTGTCGTCGAAGGCCGGGTTGCCGCGTTCGCGATAGATCCAGCACAGCGTGCCGGCCTGACCGAGCGCGACGTGGTAGTCGCGGCGCACCAGCGCGCCGTCGTGCCAGCCGGTCTCGATGCGCTCGGCGCGGCTCAGGATGCGCAGCGGCCGGCCCTGGTGCAGCGGCTGGCCGTCGTGCTCGGCCAGCGGCAGCGGCGCCGGCAGCAGCCAGGTCGGGCGGGGCAGGGCGTGGGTCAGGGCCGGCAGGGCGTCGCGTGACGCGGCATGCGGGGCGAGGGGCTTGGCGTCTGCGGTGCCGGCGTTCACCCAGCGATCGGCCTTCTCCGGCCTGGCGTCGGCCTGCGGCAGCAGGCGCCGCACCTGCGCGGCGCCGAGGCGGGCCTGCAGGCGGTCGACCAGGTTGGTGTGCGCCTGCGCCTGCTGGTGGGCGTCGGGCCAGAGCGTGGTGGGCCGGCCGGCTTCGGGCAGGCTGGTGTCGAGCTGCAGCGTGATGGCGTCCACCGGCGCGGCCAGCACCAGGTGCTGCAGGTGCTCGCGCAGCAGGGTCTGCAGGTGGCGCGCCTCGCGTGAGGGCGTGGCGAGGTCGAGCCTGAGCACCTGGTCGGGCAGGCTGCGGCGGCTGCTGTAGTCGTGCCGCAGGATCAGGCTCAGGCCCTGCGCGGCACGCCAGCGCAGGGCGAGCCAGCCGCACAGCGCCTGCACCAGCGGTGCGGCGGCGGCTTCGATGGCGGGCACGGCGTCGGCGCGCCAGGGCAGTTCGAGCGCCAGTGCAAAGGCCTCGGGGGGTTCGTGGCAGCGCCGCGGGTCGGGCTGATCGCCGAGGGCGCGGTCGAGGGCGTCGACCCAGTCTTGCGCGCCGCGGCGCCGCAGACCGGCGCGTGGCAGGCGCTGCAGGTCGGCCAGGCAACGCGCGCCGAGGGCGTGCAGCATTTCCAGCGTGGCGATGTGAGCGGCCGCGACCCGGCGCGCTGCCACGCCGGCAGCGTCTGCCGGGCCATCGGCTGCACGGCGCTCTGTGTCGGTTGCGCCGCAGGGCAGGCCCCACGCGCCCAGCAGCGCCAGCGGCAACGCCAACACCCGTCGGCGCGTGCTGCGCAGCTGGACGCAGCGGCGCTGCCGCTGCGCGGGCGGGGCGTGGGCGAGCAGGCGCGCGGCCAGCGGCGTGCTGGCCAGGCTCCAGCGCGGCTGGACGGCCTGCGCGCGCACCAGCCGATCGGCTCGCCGCAGCAGCGGCCGCAGGCCACCGAACAGACGCAGGCTGGCGTGGATGTCGAGCAGCAGGTCGGGCGGCTCGATCACCCGCTGCGGGCTCAGGCTGCCGAGGCCGAGCGCCAGGCGTTCGAGCAGGGCCGCCTCGCGGGCCGGATCGCGCGCCAGCACCAGGGCTTGCGGCGCCAGCGCCTGCGCGCTGCCGAGCCGCTGCCCGGCCTGCACGCCCAGGGCCTGCGCGGCGGCATTGGCGATCAGCACGGTGCGAGTCCGCCCGCCGGCATCGGCCTGCCAGACCAGCGCCGGCAGGCTCACCCCGGGCGGCCAGGGGCCGAGCGCGTCGAGAGCCAGCGTCGGCAGGTTCAGGCACAACCAGAGGGCGGGCGGCATGGTGGAGCGGGCGCAGGGTTGGTGCGCATCAGGCGACGTGGGGCGATGGCGTCGGGCGGGCGCCGATCCTGCGGCAGTGACTGGCTCAGCCGGTGGGCCAGCGCCGGGGCGAGTTGCGTGCGGGTGTCGATCAGCAGGCGTTCGGCCAGCGGCGGGCCGCGGCGTTTGATGATCTGCAGCGCCAGCTGCTGAGGCGCCTCGGCCACCACCCGGCAATGCAGGCGCAGCGCGGCCGGCGAGGCTTGCGCGGTGGCGCCGGCCGCGCGCAGCACGAACAGCAGCGCGTCGCTGGCCTGCGCGGCCAGGTGCAGGCGTCGCAAGGCGCCCGGCCGCAGCGCCGGCCCGCCGCCCGAGAGCGGCGTGCTGCAGTCGTCGGCCCACCACAACACCGCGGCGCAGCTGCCGGACCGCAGCGCCTGTTCGGCGGCCCAGGCGGCGTCGGCGCCGTGGCGGGGCTCGATCCACAGCGAGCGGCCGAGGTCGAGCCCGAGCGCCTGCAGCGCCGGCGCATGCGGGCGCAGCGGCGGGCTGATGCCGACCCATTCGCCACCGGCCTGGCCGAGTCGCGCCAGCGCCGGGGCGAGCAGGCGCCATTCGCCCTGGCCGGGGGCGTCGAGCAGCAATTCGGTCAACCCGCCGCCGGGCCAGCCGCCGCCGGGCAGCTGGGCGTCGAGCACGGCGTAGCCGCTCGGGCAGGCCGGCACGGGCGAGCCGGCGAGCTGGTCGCCCTGCCAGATCGCCGCATGCAGATGCCGGGGCAGGTCGTGCGCGGGCTCGGCTGACGGATCGAGCGACGGATGGGGGGGTGATCGGAGCGACAAGTTGTCTCAAATGACTGTATGTTCATACAGTCTACAGGTGTCCGCAAGCCCCTGGCCGTCGCGCGCCGGCCATCGGGCCGCGCGTGGTCTTGAGCGGGTTTTGCGACCGTCACCCCGGTCGTGTCGGCGCCGCGGGGCCGTCCTCCCGGATAATCGCGGGATTCGCGGCTGCGCCGCCTCCTCGATTGTTCGGAGACACCCTCCACACCATGGCCCAATACGTATTCACCATGAACCGCGTCGGCAAGATCGTGCCGCCGAAGCGGCAGATCCTGAAGGACGTCTCGCTGTCCTTCTTCCCCGGCGCCAAGATCGGCGTGCTGGGCATCAACGGCTCGGGCAAGTCGACCTTGCTCAAGATCATGGCTGGCATCGACCGCGACATCGAAGGTGAAGCCACCGCGATGCCCGATCTGCGCATCGGCTACCTGCCGCAGGAGCCGCAGCTCGACCCGAACGCCACCGTGCGCGAGGCGGTCGAGCAGGGCATCGGCGGCGTGCTGGCCGCCAAGCAGCGGCTCGACGAGGTCTACGCAGCCTATGCCGACGAAGACGCCGATTTCGACGCGCTGGCCGCCGAGCAGGCCCAGCTCGAGGCCGTGATCGCCGCAGCCGGCAGCGAGAACACCGAGATGCAGCTCGAGATCGCCGCCGACGCGCTGCGCCTGCCGCCGTGGGAGGCCAACATCGGCAAGCTCTCGGGTGGTGAGAAGCGCCGCGTCGCGCTGTGCCGCCTGCTGCTGTCCAAGCCCGACATGCTGCTGCTCGACGAACCCACCAACCACCTGGACGCCGAGTCGGTCGAGTGGCTGGAGCAGTTCCTGAGCCGCTTCCCCGGCACCGTGGTGGCCATCACCCACGATCGCTACTTCCTCGACAACGCCGCCGAGTGGATCCTGGAGCTCGACCGCGGACGTGGCATCCCCTACGAAGGCAACTACTCGACCTGGCTCGAGCAGAAGGAAAAGCGCCTCGAGCTGGAGCAGCGCACCGAGGACGCCCGCACCAAGGCGATGAAGATCGAGCTGGAATGGGTGCGCAAGAACGCCAAGGGCCGCCAGGCCAAGAGCAAGGCGCGCCTGGCCCGCTTCGAGGAACTGAGCGACTTCGACTACCAGAAGCGCAACGAGACGAACGAGATCTTCATCCCGGTGGCCGAGCGCCTGGGCACCGAGGTGATCGAGTTCACCAACGTCAGCAAGAGCTTCGGCGACCGGGTGCTGATCGACAACCTGAGCTTCAAGGTGCCGATGGGTGCGATCGTCGGCATCATCGGCCCGAACGGCGCCGGCAAGTCGACGCTGTTCCGCATGATCTCGGGCAAGGAGCAGCCGGATGCGGGCGAGGTCAAGATCGGCAAGACCGTCAAGATGGCCTTCGTCGACCAGAGCCGCGAATCGCTCGAAGGCGACAAGACGGTCTGGGAAGACCTGTCGGGCGGGCTCGACAACCTGGTGGTCGGCAAGTTCGTGATGCCCAGCCGGGCGTATCTGGGCCGCTTCAACTTCAAGGGCAACGACCAGCAGAAGCTGGTCAAGAACCTCTCGGGCGGTGAGCGCGGTCGTCTGCACCTGGCCAAGACCCTGGCCACTGGCGGCAACGTGCTGATGCTCGACGAACCGTCCAACGACCTCGACGTCGAAACCCTGCGCGCGCTCGAAGACGCGCTGCTCGAGTTCGCCGGCTCGGCGATGGTGATCAGCCACGATCGCTGGTTCCTGGACCGCATCGCCACGCATATCCTGGCCTGCGAAGGCGATTCGCAATGGTTCTTCTACCAGGGCAACTATCAGGAATATGAAGCCGACAAGAAGAAGCGCCTGGGCGAAGAAGGTGCGCGACCCAAGCGTGTGCGTTACAAGGCCCTGAAATAAGGCCGTCCGCACCGTTTCATGGCCTGCCTTGCGTTATCAGGAGCGCCTGTAACGCAGGGCAGTGAAATCGGTTAAATTGAGTCGCAGCAACGTTTTTGGAGCTTTGTCATGAAACAAATCACCGCGGTCATCAAGCCCTTCAAACTGGAAGAAGTGCGTGAGGCGCTGGCCGATGTCGGCGTCACCGGGCTCACCGTCACCGAGGTGAAGGGTTTCGGCCGTCAGAAGGGCCACACCGAGCTGTATCGGGGTGCGGAATACGTGGTCGACTTCCTGCCCAAGGTGAAGATCGAGGTGGTGGTCAAGACCGCCGACGTCGATCGCTGCCTGGAGGCGATCGTCAAGGCCGCCAAGACCGGCAAGATCGGCGATGGCAAGATCTTCGTGACGGCGGTCGAGCAGGTGGTGCGCATCCGCACCGGCGAGACCGACGAACAGGCCATCTGACGTCGTCATGGCCACCCGCTGCGGCGGGTCAGGACGCCCGTTCCGCTTCGGCTGAACGGGCTTTTTTCATGCGTCTTCAGGCCGTGAATCGAGCCCAGAGCGCCGCGGCCCAGATGCCGCCGCAGATCGCGAGCGCGATGAGGACGGCCGCGCTGCCGAAGTCCTTGGCGCGTTTGGCGAGTTCGTGCAGATCGAAGGAGATGCGGTCGACGGTGGCTTCGACGGCCGAGTTGAGCAGTTCGACGATCATCACCAGCAAGACGCTGCCGGCCAGCAGCGCCACCTCGACCCAGCCGCGGCCCATCCAGAAAGACAGGGGCAACAGGATCACGGCGAGCCAGGTCTCCTGGCGGAAGGCACTTTCGTTGCGGTAGGCGGCTTGCAGGCCTGACCATGAGTAGCCGGCCGCTCGCACGACCCGATCCAGGCCTGTGCGGCCTTTGTAGGGATTTGACATGCGCGCGATTGTGCCAGCGGGTCTTCGGGCGGCTGGCGTTCGCCGATTCAGCGTGATCTGGCGGCGCGCGGCAGATGGACCAGACGCGTGCCGCACAGCCGGTCATGCAGGAACTGGCGCTGCGGCATCCACCAGCTCAGGCCGGCGTACGCCAGCACGCCGACGATCAGCGCGCCGGATACGTCGCGGCTGCTGTGCCAGCCGGCCAGTTCGGCCACCAGCAGGGCCGGCAGGAACCACAGCCAGCTCAGCAGGTAGCGGGCTGCGGCCCGGGTCTGCGAGACGTCTTCGCCGCTGGCGGTCTGCAGGTGCAACTGCCAGGTCTTCATCGCCACGGTCTGGCGCCCTCTGGCCCAGAACCAGCTGAAGTAGACGCCCAGCACCACGAACATGAAGGCCTGCATGCCGTGGCGGCCGGCGAGGGCGTGCCGCTGCTGGGTCAGGACCGAATAGACAAAGCCCGCGATCATCACCACGCCGAACAGCAGCACGCCCTCGTAGACCATGGCAGCCAGGCGGCGGCGCAGGGTGGGGATATTGGCCGCGGCGGGGGTGTTTTCGGTGCGGGCCGTGCCGCTTGGCTCTCCGGCCAGGTTCACGGGATTCATTTCTGTGCTCGGGGAGGCTCCACGGCCGCGCCCTGCGGGCCGCGTTGCGGCAGCAGGGTCGCGCTGTCGACAAAGCCTGGCGTGGCTGCGATCTTGGGCATGCCTGCTTGTTGATGCCGTGGCGGAATCGGCTGCTGCGTGATCGGACGGGTGCTGGCGCCGACGGCGGCCTGCACGGTGGCGGGAGCCACCGGGCTGGGCTTGGCGATGGGGCGGCTGGTGTCGACGATGTTGGACTTGACCTGTGCCTGGCCGACCGGCTTGGCCGGCTTGACAGGCACCGGCTTGCGGTCGGCGGCCTGCTTGCTCAGGGCGTCCCGTTGTTCGGGTGGCAGGGACTTGTAGGCGTCCCAGCGGGCCTGGCGCTCGGTGGCGGGCACTTGCTTGACCTGCTCGAACTGCAGCCGTGCCGCGTTGCGCTGCGCCGGTGTCATGGCCGCCCATTCGGCCATTCTCGAGGTGGTGCGGGCCTGCTGTTCGGGCGTCATCTTCGGATAGCGGGCGGCGATGTCGATCCACTTCTGCTTGCGCAGCGCATCGATCTCGTTCCAGCGCGGCTGCAGCGGCTGCAGCACCTGGCGCTGTGCCGCAGTCAGTTCGTTCCATTGCGTGTTGGCGATCCCCTGGGCGTTGACCGTGCCCATCGAAAGTGCCGCAGCCAGCGCCATGACCGCCGACCAGACGGCCATCGGCCGGGCCGCATGCGTTCCATTTCTTGTCATGGGTGCAGCGTGCGCTCGCAGATCAGGTTTCATTGCGGTGCGACGTCGACCACGGGCTCCAGCAGAAACTCTGCGAAGCCGGGATCGGTGAAAGCTGAAGGGGGCAGGTCGTCGCCGAGCAGTGCGACATCCATCGTCGCGGCGGTGTCGATCTGCTCAAGGTCTTTCCAGTAATCGATGCCGAACAGGCCCAGCAGGAGCACCAGCACCGGCACTGCTCGCGCAAACGAATTCCACCAGGAGGTCCGTTCCCCGCTGAACAGACCGAAGGCTACGCTGCTCGTGCTCGATTGTGCAGAGACGATCTGCGCGGTTGTCGCGGCGGCCCGCTTGGCCGAGATGGCCGGACTGGCGGCCATCGCCACGGCCTGCTGGCGCGCGACCCGCAGGCGCTCGCTCACGTCGTGGGGCAGCATGTCGGTGCCGGCATTCAGGCGCGCCGTCACGCGCAGGCCAAATCGCGCCTCCAGCGCTTCTGCCTCGCCTGGCAGCACGGTACGGTTCGACCACACGGTATTCACAGCGAAATTCCCTTGAGCTTCAATGCTTTTGCCAGCGCATGAACCGCCCTGGAGCAGTGTGTCTTGACACTGCCTTCAGAGCATCCCATGGCGCCGGCAGTTTCGGCAACATCCATTTCCTCCCAGTAACGCATCAGAAACGCTTCGCGTTGACGGGTTGGCAGCTTGGCCACCTCGCCTTCGATGATCTGCAGCGTCTGTGAGCGTTGTGCGGCATCGGCCGAGCTTTCCGTGCCCTCGGAACTCGACAGCATCTCGAGCGTTTCGAGCAGATCGAAATCCGGATCGCCGCCGGCGGGCTCGAAATCCGAGAACACCTGCAGAACGCCCTTGCGCACTTTCTGGTGGCGGAACCAGTCCATCGTCGCGTTCGACAGGATGCGCTGGAACAGCATCGGCCACTCCGCGGTGGGGCGGTCGGCGTAGCGCTGGGACAGGCGGATCATCGCGTCTTGCACGATGTCCAGTGCCGCGTCTTCGTCGCGCACCGCATAGAAGGTGCGTTTGAAGGCGCGCTTTTCGACGTTCTGGAGAAAGTCTGACAGTTCTTGATCGGCGGCCAATGCAGGGGTGCCGTCAGGGCAGAAAAGAGGCGGGCGCGATTATGGCACCGGGCTGGGGCAGTGCCTGCACCGCCAGGCGGCGTGCTGCATTGCAACGCAAGGTGCCATAATCCGGCCCCCCGCACACCGTGCGCGGACTGGTCAGTTTCGGCCACCCGACCCCGGGTGGCTCCGTTTTGACAGCGCAGGCTCTGATTCCGCCCCACAAGGGCGAGTCCCCGTTGACGTTGGGGGCGCGAGGAGGAGCACCGTTCGATTTTCGTCAGAGAAAACCCGAAAGGTTCACACCATGGACATGTCTGCCGCGGAACACAAGCGTGCCGCATCGGCACAAGCCTCCCGCGATTCTTCTTCCGCCGAACTCAACGGTTCGGAAATCCTCGTGCGCTGCCTGCAGGCCGAGGGCGTGCAATACATGTGGGGCTACCCTGGCGGGTCGGTGCTCTACATCTACGACGCACTCTACAAGCAAGACACCATCCAGCACGTGCTGGTGCGCCATGAGCAGGCCGCCGTGCACGCGGCCGACGGCTATGCGCGCGCCACCGGCGACGTCGGCGTCGCGCTGGTGACGTCGGGCCCGGGCGTGACCAATGCCGTGACCGGCATCGCCACCGCCTACATGGACTCGATCCCGATGGTGATCATCACCGGCCAGGTGCCCACGCCGGCGATCGGACTGGATGCCTTCCAGGAGTGCGACACCGTCGGCATCACGCGCCCGATCGTCAAGCACAACTTCCTGGTCAAGGACGTGCGCGACCTGGCGCTGACGATCAAGAAGGCCTTCCACATCGCCCGCACCGGCCGTCCGGGCCCGGTGGTGATCGACATCCCGAAGGATGTCTCGCTCAACAAGACCGCCTTCCACTATCCCGAGACGGTGGAAATGCGCTCCTACAACCCGGTGCGCAAGGGCCACGGCGGCCAGATCCGCAAGGCCGTGCAGCTGCTGCTCGGCGCCAAGCGTCCGTACATCTACACCGGTGGCGGCGTGATCCTGGGCAATGCCTCGGCCGAGCTGCGCGAACTGGCCGACCTGCTGGGTTACCCGGTCACCAACACGCTGATGGGCCTGGGCGCGATGCCGGCCACCGACCCGCGCTTCCTGGGCATGCTGGGCATGCACGGCACCTACGAAGCCAACATGACGATGCAGAACTGCGACGTCCTGCTGGCCGTGGGCGCGCGTTTCGATGACCGCGTGATCGGCAACCCGAAGCACTTTGCCAGCGTCGAGCGCAAGATCATCCACGTCGACATCGACCCG
Source organism: Leptothrix cholodnii SP-6 (assembly GCF_000019785.1). Lineage (NCBI taxonomy): Bacteria > Pseudomonadati > Pseudomonadota > Betaproteobacteria > Burkholderiales > Sphaerotilaceae > Leptothrix > Leptothrix cholodnii. The sequence continues at coordinate 3,188,229 of NC_010524.1, read as the reverse complement.
TCGTCGATCTCCAAGCGCGTCAAGGTCGACATCCCGATCGTCGGCGACGTCAAGGACGTGCTGCAGGAACTGATCGCACAGATCCGCGAGTCGCAGCAGCGCGCCGAACCGGCTGCGCTGAACGCCTGGTGGTCGCAGATCAACGACTGGCGCAAGCAGGACTGCCTGAGCTACAAGGGCTCCGACGAGGTCATCAAGCCGCAGTTCGTGGTCGAGACGCTCTGGAACCTGACGCGCGGCTCCGACAGCTACATCACCTCGGACGTCGGCCAGCACCAGATGTGGGCGGCGCAGTACTTCAAGTTCGACGAGCCGCGCCGCTGGATCAACTCCGGCGGCCTGGGCACGATGGGCGTGGGCCTGCCGTACGCGATGGGCATCAAGCTGGCCAAGCCCGATGCGGACGTGTTCTGCATCACCGGCGAAGGCTCGATCCAGATGAACATCCAGGAGCTCTCGACCTGCCAGCAGTACAGCACGCCGGTCAAGGTCATCGCCCTGAACAACCGCTACCTCGGCATGGTGCGGCAGTGGCAGCAGCTCGAATACAGCAGCCGCTACTCGCACAGCTACATGGATGCACTGCCCGACTTCGTCAAGCTGGCCGAGGCCTATGGCCACATCGGCCTGAAGATCGAGCGGCCGTCCGAGGTGGAGCCGGCGCTCAAGGAGCTGATCCGCCTGAAGGACCGCACGGTCTTTCTCGACGTGCGCACCGACCCGACCGAAAACGTCTGGCCGATGGTCAAGGCGGGCAAGGGCATCACCGAGATGCTGCTGGGTTCCGAGGAGCTGTGATCGGTCGGGCTCCTCATTGCGTGGCGGCCAACAGCTGCCCGACGGGTGTCGAGCCGGCTTTTTGCGGCAGTCTGATTTCCTGATTCGTTGACCGATCTTCAGCCAGGCCGGCGGTTACCGCCGCCGGCCGGCGCTGGGGGTCCGGAGACCCGAGATGAAACACATCATTGCCCTGTTGCTCGAAAACGAGCCGGGCGCCCTGTCCCGCGTGGTCGCGCTGTTTTCTGCACGTGGCTACAACATCGAGAGCCTGACGGTGGCCCCCACCGAAGATGCCTCGCTGTCACGCATGACCATCGTCACCAACGGCTCCGACGAGGTGATCGAGCAGATCACCAAGCACCTGAACCGCCTGATCGAGGTGGTCAAGGTGGTCGACCTGACCGAAGGCAACTTCACCGCCCGCGAACTGATGCTGATCAAGGTGCGCGCGGTCGGCAAGGAGCGCGAGGAGATGACGCGCATGGCCGACATCTTCCGTGGCCGCATCATCGACGTGACCGACAAGACCTACACCATCGAGCTGACCGGTGACGCCGACAAGCTCGACGCCTTCATCCAGGCCGTCGACAGCACCGCGATCCTGGAAACCGTGCGCACCGGCACCAGCGGCATCGGCCGCGGTGAGCGCATCTTGCGTGTCTGATTCCTGAACCCCCACGGTGTGCGGCTGCTCGGCGGTCCGCGCACTGGCCCCCCGAGGGGGCGCAAAACCTGTCTTTGGGGCGGCCCGGCGACAGGTTTTTCGGTGGAGCCCCTGGCCCGCCAGCCCTTGTACTCAGCCGTCGCCCCATATTTTGAGAGAGATGATCATGAAGGTTTTTTACGACAAAGACGCCGATCTGAGCCTGATCAAGGGCAAGAACGTCACCATCATCGGCTACGGCTCGCAAGGCCACGCCCACGCCCAGAATCTGAACGATTCCGGCGTCAAGGTCACCGTCGGCCTGCGCCGCGGTGGTGCTTCGTGGGCCAAGGTCGAGAAGGCCGGCCTGAAGGTCGCCGAGGTCGCCGATGCGGTCAAGAGCGCCGACGTCGTGATGATGCTGTTGCCCGACGAGCAGATCGCCGCGGTCTACAACGCCGAAGTCGCTCCCAACATGAAGGAGGGCGCATCGCTGGCCTTCGCCCACGGCTTCAACGTGCACTACGGCCAGGTCGTGCCGCGCGCTGACGTCGACGTCTGGATGGTCGCCCCCAAGGCCCCCGGCCACACCGTGCGCAACACCTACACCCAGGGTGGCGGCGTGCCGCACCTGATCGCCGTGCATGCCGACAAGACCGGCAAGGCACGTGATCTGGCCCTGAGCTACGCGGCCGCCAACGGCGGCGGCAAGGCCGGCATCATCGAGACCAACTTCCGCGAAGAGACCGAGACCGACCTGTTCGGCGAACAGGCCGTGCTGTGCGGCGGTACCGTCGAGCTGATCAAGGCCGGTTTCGAGACGCTGGTCGAAGCCGGCTACGCGCCCGAGATGGCGTACTTCGAGTGCCTGCACGAACTCAAGCTGATCGTCGACCTGATCTATGAAGGCGGCATCGCCAACATGAACTACTCGATCAGCAACAACGCCGAATACGGCGAGTACGTGACCGGCCCGCGCGTCGTGACCGCAGCCACCAAGGACGCGATGCGCCAGTGCCTGAAGGACATCCAGACCGGCGAGTACGCCAAGTCCTTCATCCTCGAGAACAAGGCCGGTGCCCCGACCCTGATCTCGCGCCGTCGCCTGACGGAAGAGCATCAGATCGAAGTCGTCGGCGAAAAGCTGCGCGCGATGATGCCCTGGATCAAGGCCAACAAGCTGGTCGACAAGAGCCGCAACTGAGTCCGCTTGCGCGCTGATCGGGCCACCTTCGGGTGGCCTTTTTGTTGGTGCATGCTGATGTATCCTCATCGGCCTCTGTTTGTCCTGCCATTCGATGGCCGCCGCCAGCGGTCGTTTCCCCAGCCATGAACCTGCCCCAGAGTCCGAACAACGCTCCCGACGCCGACGACGATCTGGAGCCGGTCGGGCCACGGCCCCGACCCAAAGGCATCTACGCGCTGCCCAATGCGATCACGCTGTCGGCGCTGTTCGCGAGCTTCTACGCCATCGTGATGGCGATGAACGGCCGCTTCGAGACCGCCTGCATCGCGATCTTCGCCGCGGCGGTGCTCGACAGCCTCGACGGCCGTGTCGCGCGCATGACCAACACCCAGAGCGCCTTCGGCGAGCAGATGGACAGCTTGGCCGACATGGTCAGCTTTGGTGCCGCGCCGGCGCTGATCGTCTACCAGTGGGCGCTCAAGGACATGGGCAAGCTCGGCTGGATTCCTGCCTTCGTCTACATCGCCGGAGCCGCTCTGCGCCTGGCGCGCTTCAACGTCAACATCGGCGTGGTCGACAAGCGCTATTTCCAGGGCTTGCCCAGTCCGGCTGCTGCGGCCTTGGTGATGGGGCTGATCTGGGTCGTCGACGACGCCGGCATCAAGGGTGTGGGCCGCGTCGACTGGGCGGCTTGGTCGGCGTTTGCCGTGACCTTGTTCG